>NZ_JBITJH010000031.1:0-57611 GCF_044459745.1 Micromonospora sp. NPDC050187 | reverse complement strand
CCCAGGTTCTCCAGCTTCGACTCCTGCAGGCTGGTGGCGATCGCCACCACGGCGGCCCGCTCGTCCATACCGGCCTTCTTCGTCGCCTCGACGATCGCCTTCACGTTCGCGGTCTGCTCGGCGTCCAGCGGGATCCGCGACTGCCCGCCCGGCACACCGTTCGGCACCAGCTTCCCGGTGTCCGGCTTCTCCGCCTGCACCGCGGCCACGGGCGTGGCCGGGGCGGCGTGGGCCGACGTGTCCAGCGCGGTGCCGACCGGACCACCGACCACACCACCGGCGAACGCCAGACCAGCCACACCGAGAACAGTCTTACGCAGCATCGTGTTCATGGGGGAACTCCAATCGGGGGATCGACACACCCGGCACGGGGGACACCGGGCACACGAGCACCGTCACGGCACCCGAACAAAGTCAAAAAGGGGGGATCACTCCCACCGGCGGAAGGCCCTCACGCTGCCCGTCCACACCGGCGAACCATGTACAACGACCCGCCACCCGCCGGCATTCCACCGACCAGGCCCGCGCACCCCACCCACCAGCAGGGCGACTCCTCGGCCGTCGACCCGGTACAACCACCGGCCCACCCCCACCATTCCCGACCGCCACCCGACCGAAGCGACCCCGACACAGGCGACAAAGTGGCATAGACCGGACAGACGCTGCCGAGGGGCGGCGCCCCGGGGGTGCCGTTCCCGCCAGACGACGCAAACGGGAACCCACGCCAAAAAATAGACGAACGCTGACGCCAGGGGCAGCGGAGTCGAGGGGGTGGCCAGTAGGACATAGACCATGACGAACACCCTCGACCGCCGTACGCTGCTGCGCGTCGCTGGCGCCACCACCGGTACCGCCGTCCTCGCCGGAACGGTGGTGGCCACGACCGTTCCCGCCCACGCGGCCGGCGGGGTCTTCCGGCACGGGGTCGCCTCCGGTGACCCGTTGCCCGACGGCGTCCTGCTCTGGACCCGGCTCACCCCCACCGACGAGGCGCTACCGGGCTCCGGAAAGGGACCGGACGTGCAGGTGTCCTGGCAGGTCGCCGCCGACCCGGACTTCCAGGACACGACGGCCGAGGGCGTGACGTCCACCGGGCCGGGGCGGGACCACACGGTCAAGGTGGAGGTGGCCGGCCTGGCCCCGGACACGACCTACTGGTACCGCTTCGGGTACGCCGGCACCTGGTCCACAGTCGGCCGGACGACGACCGCGCCCCCGCTGGACGCGGCGGTCGAGCGGCTGCGGTTGGGCGTCGTCTCCTGCGCGAACTGGGAGGCCGGCTGGTTCTCGGCGTACCGGCACCTGGCTGCCCGGGACGACCTGCACCTGGTGGTCCACCTCGGCGACTACCTGTACGAGTACGGCACCGGCCAGTTCGACGCCGGCGGTACGGTGGTCCGCCCGGTGCAGCCGGCACACGAGACGCTGACCCTCGCCGACTACCGGGTCCGGCACGCCCTCTACAAGACGGACCCGGACCTCCAGGCGCTGCACGCGGCAGTGCCCTGGGTGATCACGTGGGACGACCACGAGGTCGCCAACGACCAGTGGTCCGGTGGGGCGGAGAACCACACCCCGGGCACGGAGGGGGACTACGCGACGCGGCTGGCCGCCGCGCGGCAGGCGTACTTCGAGTGGATGCCGGTGCGGGCCGGCACGGACGGGGCCATCCACCGGCGGCTGCGGTTCGGGCAGCTCGCCGAGCTGTCCATGCTGGACCTGCGGTCGTACCGGTCGCGGCAGGCCTCCGGTACGGCGGTGGACGACCCGGCGCGCACGATCACCGGGGACGCGCAGATGTCCTGGCTCAAGGCGGGCCTGGCCGGTTCGCCGGCCCGCTGGAAGCTGGTCGGCAACCCGGTGATGATGGCCCGGCTCAGCCTGGGCGCGCTGCCGGCCTGGCTGCTCGGCCCGCTGCGCGAGCTGCTCGGCATCCCCGAGAACGGCGCGGCGCTCAACCCGGACCAGTGGGACGGCTACAACGCCGACCGCAACGAGCTGGTCGACCACCTGCGGGCCACCGGTACCAGGGACGTGGTGTTCCTGACCGGTGACATCCACTTCTCGTGGGCGAACGAGGTCACCACCCGGTCGACCGCGCTGTCCGGGCCGGTCGCCGCCGAGTTCGTCGTCCCCTCGGTGACCAGCGACAACGTCAACGACTTCCTGGGCCTGCCGGCGAACAACGCGCTCAGCGCCCTCGGCGCGACACTGATCCGCTCCACCAATCCGCATGTGCGGTGGACGGAGTTGGACGGCCACGGCTACGGCGTCGTGGAGGTGACCCCGCAGCACTGTCGGATGGACTGGTACCACCTGTCCGAGCGGACCAGTCCCACCAGCGGCAGCGCCTGGGTGGCGGGCTGGTCGGTGGCGACCGGATCGGCCCGGCTACGTCAGGAGTACGGCCCGCTGTCCTGAGGACACGTCCGGCCGGGCCCCGGAGGTGAGGGGCCCGGCCGGATCGGGGGTATCAGGTCACCAGACCCGCTGGACGATGTCCGCGGCCTGCTCCTCCCACTGCGCGTACGCGAACGGGTAGGCCGAGACCTGCACGGTCTGCGCGGCCACGGTCAGCGGGGCCTCCTGCCAACCACGGACGTCCTTGAGCGCCTCGAAGAACGCGGTCGAGGCGTACTCGGGGTCGGTGATCTGCTCGGGCGAGCCCCATCCGGTCGACGGACGCTGCTGGAACAGGCCCTGCGAGTCGTGGTCGTTGACCACGCCGAGGTGGCCCAGGTTGTAGAGCTTGGACTCCTGGAGGGCGGTGGCCACGCCGATCACGGCGCCCCGTTCGCCGACCCCGGTCTCCTTGGCGGTCTCGACGATGGCCTTGGCGTTGGTCAGCTGTGCGTCGTCGAGCGGGATGCGCGACTGTGCGCCCTGCACGCCGTGCGGGACGAGACGGTCGGTGTCGGGCTTCTCGGACGGCTCGTCCGATTCCGCCGCGTCGGCGCGGACGGGTTCCGGCGCGGTGACGGCGTCCGTGCCCTGCGGGCTACGGTTCTTGCCGGTGGCCAGGTCGATGGCGGCCACCGCGTCCGGGTGCGGCCCGCCGGTGAACGGCTCGGCGTACGCGGCCGGGGCGAGAGCCAGTCCGCCCAGTGCGACCACACCGGCGAGGCTGAGGACGGTCCTGCGGTTCGAGGTCTTCGCGATGGCGGGGAGCCATCGGGTGAAGTGCGACTTCACGATGGTTGCCCTTTCGATCGGTGGACGTGCCGGACGGAGGTCCTGCCGTACCCGACCGGGTTTGGATCCGGGGGTACGGGGAACACAACCAGCTTGCCGTGTCCGGCATTCCGGAAATGTCGACGGGTCGTCCGGATGCGGACCGCGTCACGTCACCGAAACCGGACATCGGGTGACGGGCCGACCACTCGGGGTCAGTGCGCCTCACCGAATCGGACGACGCAGTGCCAGAGTTGCTTGAGGTGTTGAAGGGTGACCGCCGCCGGTCCCCGGTCGGCCCACCGCCCGGGCTCGGTGACCACCGAGGCGGCGGCCCGGCCGATCAGCGCCGCGTCGACGCGCGTGCCCGGCCGACCGAAGCCGTCGAGCACCCGGGCGGCCAACGGCGGGATCACCGGTCCCCGGAACTCCGGATCGACCCGGTCGACGGGCAGCGCGAACCCTCGGTGCCAGTGCAGCGGAAAGCCGTAACGGCGGGCGAGAGCCGCCAGCGTCGCCCCGCACGCGGTGCCCCGGAAGGACGGGTCGGCCACCAGCGCCTCGACGTCGCGGCCCAGGTCGACACCGCCGTGGACCTGGGCCTCGACGTAGTCGTCGAGGGACCGGGCCGGCTCGCCCGGCGTCCAGCCGGCCCGGTGGCGACGGGCGAGCAGGGTCCGGAGCAGGGTGGCGGTGTCCATGCCGGTCACCCCGAGGCAGTCGCCCCCCTCGTCGGTGGTGCGCACCAGCGCGGCGAGCACCGGCTCGAAGACGTCGATCGTGCCGACCACCGTCGGGCCCAGGTGACTGTCGCCGACGCAGAACGTGGTCCGGGCGAGCACCGTCGGACGCAGCCGCAGGTGGCAGGAGCCGAAACGGGGGCAGGCGCCCTCCGGGTGCCCGAGCAGGTCGAGACCGCCGTAGATCGGTCGCTCGGCGAGGCGTACCCCGGTGGCCTGGTACGCGCCGCCGAAGAGCGCCGCCTCCCAACGGTCCCGGTCGCCGCCCGGGTACGCGGTCAGCCCGCCGTTGGAGATGCCGGTCTCGAACTGGCTGCGGTAGACACCCTCCTCGGCGAGCGCGTCGGCCACGGTCCGGCCGTCGGCCAGCAGCCGGTCGGGGTGAAAGTTCAGGGTCAGCCCCCCGCCCTCGACGATCGCCTCGATCACCCGTGCCGGCTCCCCGGGCACGTCACAGCCGGCCAGCACGCGGGCGATCGAGGTCAGGACGGCGGGTCGGTCGCGCCGGGCGACCGCGCGGACGTGGTCCAGCGCCGCGCGTTGCGCGCGGGTCAGCGGTGCGTACGCCGCAGCCGCCCCGGCCGTCCGGGAGGAGGAAACATCCACGCCGCCGAGTATCTGCAACGCACCCGCCACCCCGCCCTCGGTTTTTCCCGCCCCAGCCCCGCCGCACCCCTGGTAGGGGCGTGCGGCGCGGGCTGGGGTGGTAGCAGGGGACCCCTGTTACCGCTTTTTGCGTAACAGGGGTCCCCTGCTACCACCCCCCAACGGAAGGCGTTCAGTGGCCGCGGGCGAGCCAGGCGGGCAGGTGAGGGGCTTCGGCGCCGATGCTGGTGCTGTCGCCGTGGCCGGTGTGCACGACCGTATCCGGCGGGAGGGTCAGCAGCCGGTCCCGGATGGAGTCGACGATCGTGCCGAAGTCGCTGTACGACCGTCCGGTCGCCCCGGGGCCACCGGCGAAGAGGGTGTCGCCGGTGAAGACCGCAGTGAGCTCGGGGGCGTGGAAGCTGCACGCGCCCGGGCTGTGTCCGGGGGTGTGCAGCACGCGCAGGGTGGTGCCGGCGACCTCGATCGTGTCGCCGTCGCGCAGTTCACCGCCGGGCGGCACGTCCGGGTGGACCATGTCCCAGAGCACCCGGTCGGCGGGGTGCAGCAGCACCGGCGCGCCGGTTGCCCGGCTCAGCTCCGGGGCCACCCGGACGTGGTCGTCGTGGGCGTGCGTGGCCAGGATCGCCCGGACCTGCCGCCCCGCGACGGTCCGCAGGATCGCCTCGACGTCGTGCGGGGCGTCGAGCACGACGCACTCGCTGTCGTCGCCGATGACCCAGACGTTGTTGTCCACGTCGAAGGTCTGGCCGTCGAGGGAGAAGGTACCGCTGGTGACAGCGTGGTCGATCCGGGCCGGCATCAGAGGACCACCACCGAGCGGAGCACGTCGCCCGCGTGCATCCGGCCGAAGGCGTCCTCGACCTGGTCCAGGCCGATCTCCTCGGTGACGAACGCGTCGAGGTCGAGCCGGCCCTGGAGGTAGAGCTCGGTCAGCAGCGGGAAGTCGCGGCTGGGCAGGCAGTCGCCGTACCAGCTCGACTTGAGGGCTCCGCCCCGGCCAAAGACGTCCAGCAGCGGCAGGTCGACGGTCATCTCGGGGGTGGGCACCCCGACCAGCACGACCGTGCCGGCGAGGTCGCGGGCGTAGAAGGCCTGCTTCCAGGTCTCCGGGCGTCCCACGGCGTCGATCACCACGTCGGCGCCGAAGCCGCCGGTGGCGGCCCGGATCGCCTCGACCGCGTCCTCGGCGGAGGCGTCGACCGTGTGCGTGGCCCCGAACTTCCGGGCCCAGTCGAGCTTGCGGGGGTCGCGGTCGACGGCGACGATCGTCGTCGCGCCGGCCAGCACCGCACCGGCGACCGCCGCGTCGCCGACGCCGCCGCAGCCGATCACCGCCACCGAGTCTCCCCGGCCGACCCCGCCGGTGTTCATCGCCGCGCCGAGCCCGGCCATCACGCCGCAGCCGAGCAGGCCCACGGCGGCCGGACGGGCCGCCGGGTCGACCTTGGTGCACTGTCCGGCGTGGACCAGGGTCTTCTCGGCGAACGCGCCGATGCCCAACGCCGGCGTGAGTTCGGTGCCGTCGGTGAGGGTCATCTTCCGGCTCGCGTTGTGGGTGTTGAAGCAGTACCACGGGCGGCCCCGGCGGCAGGCACGGCAGTCGCCGCAGACCGCCCGCCAGTTGAGCACCACGAAGTCGCCGGGGGCTACCCCGGTGACCCCCTCCCCCACCTGTTCGACGATGCCGGCGGCCTCGTGACCGAGCAGGAACGGGTAGTCGTCGCTGATGCCACCCTCCCGGTAGTGCAGGTCGGTGTGGCACACCCCGCAGGACTGGACGCGGACGACGGCCTCCCCGGGCCCCGGATCCGGCACGACGATCGTGGCAACCTCGACCGGTGCGCCCTTGCGTCGGGAGATCACTCCCCGCACTTCCTGGCTCACGCGCTCCCCCTCGTTCTCCGTCGCGCCGCCGCGCCACGGGTTCGTGGATCATGTCCACCTGGCAACCTACTCCGGTGTCCCCGCCCCGGCCCAGAACACCCGGGAACAACCCCGGAAGGGCGAGGCGGACGAGCATCGTCGGCCGGTCAGCCGGGACCGGTCCAGAAGTCGGCGACCACCCGGCTGAAGTCCTCGGCGCACTCCACCTGTGGCAGGTGGCCGCAGCCGGTGAAGAGGTGGGTACGGGCGTGGGGCAGCCGGGCACGGGCCGCCGCGAGGTGGGTGACGGGCAGGATCAGGTCCCGGTCGCCCCAGGTGACCAGCACGGGCAGCGGCAGCGCGGCCACCGCGTCGAGCAGGGCGGTCCGCCACTGCGGGTGGACGCCGCGCAGCCCGCCGAGGCTGCGCAGGGTCTCCAGCATCACCCGGGCGGCATGTGGCTCGCGCGCCATGGCGAGAGCATGCGCGACCCGGGCCTCGGTGGCGTGCACCGGGTCGTGGAACAGCGACCGGGTCGCCCGGCGGGCGGTGAGCCGGCTCGGCCGCAGCAGCATCCGCCCGAGCGGGCGGATGGCCAGGATCCGCAGCGCGAGGGCCACCTCCCGACCGAAGCCGGCGCTGTTGACCAGCACCAGGCTGCCGACCCGGGCGGGGTCGCGGACGGCCAGTTGCATGGCGACGGCTCCGCCGAGGGAGTTACCGACCAGGTGTGCCGGGCCGGCGATCCCGACCGCGTCGCAGAACTCCGCCACCGCCTCGGCCAGCGCCGGCAGGGTGTGCGGTACGGGCAGGGGCGTGCTGTGGCCGTAGCCGGGAAGGTCGAGGGAGTGGACCCGGAACCGGTCATGGAGCAGGTCGTGTTGTTCGGTCCAGTCGTCGAGGCTGCGGCTGATGCCGTGCAGCAGCACCACCGGCGGCCCGGCCCCGTCGACCCGGTAGCGGACCCGACGACCGGCGACGGTGAGCCAGGTGGCGGTCATGCCCGGTCCTGCCGGGACGCGGCGGATCGTCGGGTGCCGAGGGCGAGCAGCCGGCCGTAGGAGCCGGGCAGGATCCGGGCCATCAGGTCGGGCAGGGTCGCCGACCAGCCGATCAGCACCCGGCCCCGGCGGCGGCGCACGCCGTCGAGGATGACCTCGGCGGCCCGGGCCGGGTCGATGGTGAGCAGCTTCTCGAACTGGCGGCGGCCGGCCTCGTACTCGTCGGGGTCGACGCCGCTGCCGACCCGGGCGCTGGCGGCGATACGGGTGCGGATGCCGCCCGGGTGCACGCAGGTGACGCCGACGCCGTCGGGGCCCAGTTCGTGCCGCAGCGCCTCGGTGAAACCGCGGACGGCGAACTTGCTGGCCGCGTAGGCGGCCTGGCCGGGCGGGGCGATCAGACCGAAGAGGCTGGAGACGTTGACCAGGTGCGAGCCGGGTTCGGCCTTCAGGGCGGGCAGCAGCGTGTGGGTCAGCTGCACCACCGCGCGGAAGTTGATGTCGATGACCCAGGAGAACTCCTCCAGGGTCACCTCGTCGAACCGGCCGCCCAGGGCGACACCGGCGTTGTTGACCAGCAGACGGATCTCCGGGTACGCGGCGCGTACCGTCTCGGCGACCCGCGCGGTGGCCCCGGCGTCGGCCAGGTCGACCACGTGGGTGTCGACCCGGAGGGCGGGGTGCGCGGCCCGCACGGCGGCGGCCACCTCGGCGAGCCGGTCGCCGTCCCGGTCGAGCAGGACGAGGTGGCTGCCCCGGCGGGCCAGGCCGTGGGCGAGGGCCGCGCCGATGCCCCCGGCCGCGCCGGTGACCACCGCGGTGCCGTCGGTGAAGACCAGGTCACGCACGGGACGCTCCCCCGGTGGCGACCGGCGCGGTGGCCCGCGAGAAACGCACCCCGTCGTCGACCGGGCCGTGCCGCATCGTCACCACGTCCCGGGGATAGTTCTGGTGCAGCCGCCACGGCGCGGCCGGGCCCTGCTTGGGCAGGACGTCGACGCTGCGCAGCACGTATCCGGAGCGCAGGTCGATGATGGGTTCCAGCCGGTCGGTGTCCGGGGCGAGCGGAGTGCAGACCTGGTGGCCGTGCCGGTCCATGTGGCGCAGCAGCCGGCAGACGTACCCGGCGACGAGGTCGGCCTTGAGCGTCCAGGAGGCGTTGGTGTAGCCGAGGGTCATCGCGAAGTTCGGCACGCCGGAGAGCATCATGCCCTTGTAGGCGACGGTGCGGGCCAGGTCGACCCGGTCGCCGTCGACGGTCAGCTCGATGCCGCCGACGGCGAGCAGGTTCAGGCCGGTGGCGGTGACGATCACGTCGGCCGGCAACTCCCGGCCGGAGGCCAGGCGGATGCCGGTCGCGGTGAACGTCTCGATCGTGTCGGTGACCACCTCGGCGCGGCCGGACCGGACGGCGGCGAATAGGTCGCCGTCCGGGACCACACAGAGCCGCTGGTCCCAGGGGTCGTACCGGGGCGAGAAGTGCCGGTCGACGTCGTAGCCGGCGGGCAGTTGCCGGCGCACGCCGCGCCGCAGTACCGACCGGGCCAGTCGGGGGGCGCGGCGGCTGAACTGGAACATCGCCGTGGTGGCCAGCACGTTCTTCCACCGCACCAGGGAATGGGCGAGGTGGGCAGGCAGCCGACGACGCAGCGCGTCGGCGAGCCGGTCCCGTGACGGCAGGGAGACCACGTAGCCGGGCGAGCGTTGCAGCATGGTGACGTGGGCGGCGCGGCCGGCCAGCGCCGGGACGAGGGTGACGGCGGTCGCGCCGCTGCCGACCACCACCACCCGGCGTCCGGTGGGGTCGAGGTCGTCGGGCCAGTGCTGCGGGTGCACGATCCGGCCGGTGAACTCCTCGGCGCCCGGGAAGTGCGGGGTCCAGCCCTCGTCGTAGCGGTAGTAGCCGGCGCACGCGTAGAGGAAACGGCAGGTGAGGACCACAGTCTCGGCGGTGTCGGCGCGGTGTGCCCGGACCGTCCAGCGGGCGTCGACGCTGGACCACTCGGCGGCCACCGCGCGGTGCCGGAACCGGATCAGTGCGTCCACGCCGTACTCACGGGCGGTCTCGCGGACGTACCGGCGGATCGATTCGCCGTCGGCGATGGCCCTGGGGTCGGTCCAGGGGCGGAAGGAGTACCCGAGGGTGAACATGTCGGAGTCGGACCGGACGCCGGGGTAGCGGAAGAGGTCCCAGGTGCCGCCGACTGCGTCCCGGCCCTCGAGGATGGCGACGGTCTTCTCCGGAGCGCTGCGGCGCAGGTGGCAGGCGGCACCGATCCCGGAGAGGCCGGCACCGACGATGAGCACGTCAACGTGGTCCACTGCCATGCCCGCTCCGTTCCCACGAGACGTGACCACCGGTCGACGGACCGGCACTACCGGACAGTAACCAGCACGGTCGGCCGGGTCAACGCCGGACGGGCACGGCCGGTCACCGTACGGTGATGGACCGTGCCGGCCCGGTCAGGCGGTCTCGCCCGGCACGAGGCGACGGTAACGCCCATCCAGGGTCTCGCCGAACCAACCGTCGACGCTGGCCATGCCGCGCTCGTTGAGCTGGGCATCGTGGATCGGGAAGATCCGCGCCGGGTCGACCGCGCGGGCGAAGTCGATCGCCTCGGTCAGTTTCAGCCAGGACGCCTGCGCCGGTACGAGCAGGGTCTCCACCGGGACGTCCGGGACGTGCAGCGAGTCGCCCGGGTGGTAGAGGCGGTCGTCGACGAGGTAGCCGAGGTTGGCGCACTCGGGCTGCCCGTCGTGGATGGTGGCGTGCCTGCCACCGACGGCGCGCACGGTGAACCCGGCGGCCGTGAAGCGCTCCCCGGGGTCGACCCGGATCACCGGCAGCGGGGCGAGGTCGCCCAGCCGGGCCTCCGACGGCACGTGCACCGGGACGCCCAGCCCGGCCAGCCGCAGCACGTCGACGTGGTCGGTGTGCTCGTGGGTGACCAGGACGGCGTCCGCGCCGGCCAGGGCGCGCGGTTCGCTCCAGGTGCCCGGGTCGATGACCAGCACCCGCCCCTCGTGTTCGAGGCGGACGCAGGCGTGGGTGAACTTGGTGACCTTCACCGGGGCACCGTACGCGGGCCGGTGCGGCTCGGGTGTCCCGCCCGGTGCGCGACGGGCGGCGACGGCGGTCGGCGGGTGGCCGTGCGCGAACGGCGGGTGCGCCGCGCGGGGCGACGCGTCCGGGCATGATCGGGGCATGGACCGAGGACCGGCGCGGGGACACCGGCGGGTGCCGCACACCGCCGACGTACGGGTGGAGGCGTGGGCGCCGACCCGGGAGGGGTGCCTGGCCGAGGCGGTCGCCGCCGTGGTGGAGAGCTTCGCCGACGTCGGCGGCGCCGCGCCGACCGGCACGGCCGGGTTCGACGTGCCGGCGGGGCGCGACGAGGACCTGCTGGTGGGCCTCCTCGACGAGGTGGTCTTCCGGTTGGAGACCGAGGGGACGCTGCCGGTGGCGGCCGAGGTGGCCGACACCGGCGACGGCGGCCTGCGGGTGCGGTGGCGGACGGTCGGCACCGACACCGTGGAGCTGGTGGGCGCGGTGCCGAAGGCGGTGTCGCTGCACGGGCTGCGGTTCGACCGGGACCCGACGGGCTGGTCCTGCGCGGTGACGCTGGACGTCTGACCGGCCGCACCTGCCGGTCGTCAGTCGGCCCGGGCGTCTGCGGTCGGCGGGCGGGTCGGCGTTCGACCAGGCCGACCGGTACGACGGGTGGCGGGCGGGTCAGCCCTTGACCACGCCGAGCGGCACCAGCCGGGCCACCCGGCGGCACAGCCCGGCCCCCTCGGCGGCGTCGACCACCGCCGTGACGTCCTTGTACGCCTCCGGCATCTCCTCGGCCAGGCCACGCCAGGAGGTGCCGCGCACCGCGACGCCCCGGGCCGCCAGGTCGCGGCGCAGGTCCTGGCCCCGGACCGTCCTGGTGGCCTCCTTCCGACTGCGCACCCGGCCCGCGCCGTGGCAGGTGGAGGCGAACGCCGGAGCGCCGGTCACCCCGGTGAGCACGTACGAGGGGGTGCCCATCGAGCCGGGGATCAGCACCGGCTGCCCCACCGGACGCAGGTCGGCGGGGAGGTCCGGGTGTCCGGGCGGGAACGCCCGGGTGGCCCCCTTGCGGTGCACGCAGAGCCGGCGGGTCGACCCGTCGACCGGATGGGTTTCGATCTTGGCGAGGTTGTGCGAGACGTCGTAGACCAGGTCGAGGCGGGCTCCGGCGACCCGGGTGAAGACCCGACGGGCGGCCTCGGCGAGCAGCTGCCGGTTGGCCCGGGCGTAGTTCGCGGCGGCGGCCATCGCGCCCAGGTACGCCCGCCCGGCCGGGGAGTCCACCGGCGCGCAGGCGAGCTGACGGTCCGGCACCTCGATGCCGTAGCCGGGCATGACCCGTTCCATCGCCCGGACGTGGTCGGTGCAGACCTGGTGGCCCAGCCCCCGCGAACCGCTGTGCACCATCACGCAGACCTGGCCGGTCCGCAGTCCGAACGCCGTCGCCACCGGTTCGTCGTACACCTCGTCGACCGCCTGCACCTCCAGGAAGTGGTTGCCGGAGCCGAGGCTGCCCACCTGCCCCTGCCCCCGCTGCACCGCCCGGTCGCTGACCTGGGCCGGGTCGGCGCCGCCGACCGCTCCGTGGTCCTCGCAGCGGTCCAGGTCCGCCTCGACGCCGTGGCCCCGCTCGACGGCGTACCGGGAGCCACCGCGCAGCACCGCGTCCAGTTCGGCGCGGTCGGTGAGGTGCCACACCGCGCCCCGGCCCATCCCCCGGGGAATCGCCGCGTCCAGGCCGTCCAGCAGCGCGTCGCGCAGCCGGGGGACGTCGGCACGGGTCAGGTCGGCGGCGAGCAGCCGCACGCCGCAGGAGATGTCGAACCCCACCCCGCCCGGGGAGACCACCCCGCCGGCGTCCACGTCGGTGGCGGCGACGCCCCCGATCGGGAAGCCGTACCCCCAGTGCACGTCGGGCATGGCGTATGCGGCGCCGACGATGCCGGGCAGGGTGGCGACGTTCGCCACCTGCTCCAGGGACCGGTCCTCGCCGAGGTCGGGCAGGAGCGCCCGCGCGGCGAAGACCACCCCGGGCACCCGCATCGGACCGTGCCGGTCGATCCGGAACCGGTACGCCGACTCCTCCACCAGCTCCACGTCGCGGGCTACCCGCCCGGGGGTCGGCTACACCTGGGCGGTGGCACCCGGCGGGGCCCCGGTCGCGGCGAGTCGGCCCACGGCGATCCGGTCCGGTTGGCCGGTCTTGGCGATCAGGCTCGCCACGTGCTTCTCCACGGTGCGGGCGGACAGGTGCAGCCGGTCGGCGATCTCGCGGTTGCTGAGCCGGCCGGCGAGCAGGAGCAGCACCTCGTACTCCCGGGGTGTCACGCCGGCGGCGCGCAGTACGCCGGGGATCTCCTCGACGCCGGCCCGGCGCTGCAACGGGCGGGAGCCGGCCCGGCGCAGCAGGCTCCGGCAGGCGGCGGCGACCGCCGGCACGTCGGTGCGGTGGAAGTGGTCCTCGGCGGCGCGCAGCCACTCGACCGGCTCGCCCCAGCCGTCGGTCAGGGCGGCCTCGCCGACCAGGCGGAGCCCGAGGTGCCCGGCCACCGGGTACGGCGCGGCGAGCCGTACCGCCTCCCGCACCGCGTCCGTCGCCTCGTCCGCGCGTCCGGCGCGCCCGTGCCGGACCGCGTGGGCGAAGAGCCGGAACTGCTGGTTCCAGCGGAGCCGGCCGGGCGGGTCCGCGGTCGGCGCGGCGGACACCTCCTCGGCACCCGTCAGCTCCCGCAGCAGCAGGTCCAGCCCGTGCCGGCCGGCGATCGGGCAGACCGTCGGATGGTCCCGGTCGGCCCGGGTCGCGCGGTGGGACTCGTGCAACGCCCGGGGACGGTCCTCGCGCAGCAGGGCGGCGAAGAGCCGGATCAGTCCGTGCGTCCAGGGGGCGTACCGGTCGGCGTCGCCGCCGTGGCGGCGGAACCCGATGAGCGCGTCGGTCATCGGCCGGTGGCGGCCCTGGTGCGCGGCGGCGGTGGCACGCAGCAGCAGCGCGTACCGGGCGGCGCGCGGCAGCCGGTGTCGGGTGGCGGTGGCGAGCACCCGCTCGGTGAGCAGGTCGGCGGCGGTGAACCGCCCCTGGAGGACGGCGTGCAGGGCGAGTCGCGTCTCCGCCTCGTGGCGGGCGTGCAGCGCGCCGGCCCGGGCCGCCGTCCGGTGGGCCCGTTCCAGCCGGTCCAGGTCGCCGGTGCGCAGCGCGTCGTCGTCGCCGAGCCGGACCAGGGAGTGGATCTCCCAGACCGGGGCGGGCTGCCGGACCGCGACCGACCAGGCCCGGTTCAGGTGGTCGGTGGCCTCGGCCGGGTCCCGGGGCCGGGTCAGCTCGCCGAGCAGGAGGTTGGCCCGCCAGGCGACGGCCGGCAGACCGGCGGCACGGGCCACCGCCTCGATCCGCCGGGCGTCGGCCTCGGCACGGGCGAGCCGGTCCGGTCCGCCGCCCTGGGCCGTCAGGTGGGCGGCGACGACGTCGACCGGGGCCGAGTCCGGCTCGGTGGCGTCGGGGCCGAGCAGCGCGCGGGCCAGGTCGACGTGGCGCCGGGCGTCGCCGGTCAGACCGGCGGTGGTCGCCGCCCAGGCGAGCGCGGTGTGCAGGCGGGCCCGGTGTCGCAGGTCGAGCCGGTCGGCGAGGTCGCCGAGCGCGGCGGCGTGGCCGAGTGCGCGGTCGACGGCCCCGGCCTCGGTCAGCGCGCGGATCAGGGACTCCAGCACGGTCGCACGGCGGGCGGTCTCGGCGTCGGCGAGCAGGTCACTGGCCCGTTGGAGCAGCTCCACGGCCTCCTCGGCGGCGCCCCGGTCGACGGCGCGGCGCCCCGCCTCGGCGAGCAGGCGGCCGGCGGCGGCCGGGTCGCCGGCCCGGAGCCACAGGTCGGCGGCCGTCCGGCCGTGGGGAGCGGGTAGTCCCGGGTGGACGGCCGTCACCGCGTCGGCGGCCCGCCGGGCGAGCCGACGCCGCTCGGCCGGATCCAGCCGGGCGAGCAGCGCCCCGCCGAGCAGCGGGTGGACGAAGCGGTACCGGTCCGGCTCCGGACCGTCCGGTCGGACGAACCGGGCGGCCGTCGCGTCAGCCAGGTCGTCGTGCAGCTCCCGGTCGGGCCGGCCGGTGGCCTGGCGCAGCACGGCGAGCGGGAACGCCGGCCCGAGGGTCGCCCCCAGCAGCAGCAGTTCGCGTCGACGCGGGTCGAGACGGTCGACCGGCCGGGTCAGGGCGGGCAGGTCCGCCGGACCGGCGACACCCTCGCGCCCGACCCGCCACCCGTTGGGGGTGGGCCGCAGCACACCGGCGTCGACCAGCTCGCCGAGCGTGTCCTCGGCGACGCCGGGGTTGCCTCCGCTGCCCGCCCAGAGCAGGTCGATCGCGGGTTGTGGCAGTTCGTCGGGGTGGGTGTCCAGCCGGACGCCGGCCAACCGGCGCAGGTCGTCCGGGTCGAGCGGGCCCAGCGGCACGAGGCGGCAGGCACCGCGCCGGGCCGCCGCGCGGACCAGGTCCAGTGCCGGTCCGGCCACGGCGCGGAGGGTGCCGAGCAGCGTGGTCGGTTGCCGGCCGACGTTGTCGACGAGGTAGTCGAGCACGGCCAGGGTCCGGCCGTCGGCGTCGTGCAGGTCCTCCAGGACGAGAAGGCAGCCCCGGTCACGGCCGGCCAGTCCGGTGAGGCGGAGCACCCCTTCGGCGAGAGCCAGCAGGTCGTGGTCGGGTGGCTGCTGCCGGGGCGGGCCGACCACGGCCCAGTCCGGCACCAGCCGGGCCAGCGCCGGCCGGTACGGACCCAGCACCGCGAGGTCGGCCGGCGGGAGGGCGGCGGTCACCGACAGCAGCGCCTCGCGCAGCGGTCGCAGCGGGATGGCCGGACCGACCGCGCCGGACCGGCCGTGCAGCACCCTCGTCCCGACGGCGGACGCGAGGTCGCGGGCGGCGGCGACCAGCCGGGACTTGCCGATGCCCGGTTCACCGACCAGGAACACCGCCCGACCGTCCCCGTCGCGGGTGGCGGTCAGGGTCCGGGCCAGGGTGCGCAGCTCGTCGGTACGGCCCACCAGTCGTGTCACCCCCACCGACATGAATAGAAAAATATCAATCTTTTGGGAGTGGGTCCACGGGTGCCGCACGGCAACCCACCGTCGACGACCGGATGCCGTGGGTGCCCGGGGCCGGACGATGGGTAGCCGCCACCCAGTTTGTCCACTCCGGGTGCGGACCTGCCGGCGACCGCCGCGACGTCGGACCACCAGGGTTTCCGGTGCTCCCGGGGCGGCTCCGGCACCGCGCCGCCCGGCCCGGTCGCCTGACCGGCGGCGGGCGGGTGCGGAATATGGGTGGCCGGCTGCCCTGCCACCGCCCCCGACGAGCGATGAAGCTCACGGGCAGGACGTGGCGACCGCCCACCGGCGGCCACGACGGACCGGCCGGTTCACCTGGCACCGCACGGAGGCACCCATGAGCCTGTTGCGACCCGACGACCTCGACGGCGACGAGGTGGCGTACCGGATCTTCCGGGTCACCCGGGACCGGAGCCCCTGGCGCGTCGAGGACGTGCTCCGGGAGGGACGGTTCAGCGACGACCCGGCGCGCGCCGAACGCGCCTGGCGGGTGGCCTCCCGGGGCTACTACGCCGAGCAGGCGGGACTCGTCGCCGCGGCCACCCTCGCCGCCGAGACCGACGACGCCCCGCTGCGGTTCAGCCTCGCCCTCGCCACCGCGGACGAGGCCCGGCACGCCGACGCCTTCTACCGGTACGCGAAGGCGGTCGGCGGGGAACCGGACGTCTGCCGGGAGGAGCTGCAACCCCTCGACGACGGGCTGGCCGCCCTGCCCTACCTGGGTCGGGCCCTGGTCCACACCCTGCTGGAGGGGCTCGCCGCCGACGAGTTCATCCTCCTCGGCGAGCTCTTCGCGGGCGACCCGCTCGGGCGGCTGTACCACCACGTACGCCAGGACGAGATCCGGCACATCGCCATCGGCCTCAACTTCCTGGCCCGGGAGACCCGCACCCCCGAGGGCCGGGAGGTCTGGGCCGAACACGCCCGCGAGTGGCACGACGCGGGCATCGGCCTCACCGGCCTGGACGAGGTCGCCGGCGCGTTGGCCACCCACCTCGGCCGGGATCCCGCAGGCGTGCGGGCCTGGTTCCTCCGGCGGCACCGGGCCCGGCTCACCGCCGCCGGAATCCCCATCGAGATCGAGGGAGGGAGGTGATCCCGATGAAGATCACCGTCGTCAAGGTGAAGGCGTCGACCCACGGCGTCGTCAAGCACTCCGTCCAGACCCGGCACGTCGCGCCCACGGTCAGGTAGCGGGCGGAGACCGAGGAAGGGAGGTGATTCCAATGAAGATCACTGTCGTCAAGGTGAAGGCGCCGACCCACGGCGTCTGCAAGTACCTGGTGCCGCTGAACCGGCCCCAGACCGAGTCGCAGAAGTGACACAGGGGGCCCGGGCGGAAGCCGGCCCGCCCGGGCCCACCCCGCACCGGTGTGAGAAAGGGGACGATGACGTGTCCGTTTGCCTCGTCGCGATGCCGTGGCAGTCGCTGGAGTCACCCTCACTGCCGCTCGGCCTGCTACGCGCCGCCGTGACCCGGGCCGGACTGCCCGCGCCGGAGACGTACCACGCGAACCTGCGCTGGGCGGAGTTCCTGATGGCCCGCACCGACGACGAACTGGGTCCCCGCGAGTACACGGCGGTCGCCGAGGAGGGCCTCTTCGACGGGCTGGGAGACTGGGTCTTCACCGGCGTCCTGCACGACGACCCCGACTTCGGGGTGGAGACGTTGCAGGTGTACGCGGCCGAGGCGGGTCTGGACATCGGACCGGTGACCCGGATGCGTGCGCACGCCGAGGACTTCGTCGAACTGGTGACGGACGAGGTGCTGGCGCGGGGGCCCCGGATCGTCGGGTTCAGTACCACCTTCATGCAGAACGTGCCGAGCCTGGCGGTGGCCCGGCGGATCAAGGCCCGCGACCCGGACGTCACGGTCGTCTTCGGCGGCGGCAACTGTGACGGACCGATGGGCGTGGCCCTGCACCGCAACTACCCCTTCGTCGACCTCGTACTGCGGGGCGAGGGGGAGAAGTCGTTCCCGGCGCTGCTGCGCGTCCTCGCCGACGGCGCCACGCCGGAGACCCTGCGCACCGTGCCCGGGCTGTGCTGGCGGGACGACGCCGGGGTGGCGCACCACAACCCGCAGGCGTCGCCGCTGCCGATGCCGCAGGTGCCCGTCCCCGACTTCGACGACTGGTTCGCCCGGCTGGAGGTCTCCCCGGTCAACGTGCACGTCGAGCCGAAGCTCGTGCTGGAGACGGCCCGGGGCTGCTGGTGGGGCGAGAAGCACCACTGCACCTTCTGCGGGCTCAACGGCACCCTGATGGCCTTCCGGGCGAAGGATCCGGACGCGGTGATCCGGGAGATCCGCGAGCTGACCGGCCGGCACCGCACCCTCGACGTGATCATGGTCGACAACATCATCGCCAACACCTTCTTCACCACGGTGCTGCCCCGGCTCGCCGAGCTCGACTGGGACCTGCGGCTGCACTACGAGGTGAAGTCGAACCTGAAGCCCGCCGAGATCGACACCTTCCGGGCCGCCCGGGTCAGCCACGTCCAGCCTGGCATCGAGAGCCTGGTGTCACCCGTACTCAAGATCATGGACAAGGGCGTGGCCGGGACGCGCAACGTGCGGACCCTGCGCGACTGCGAGTCCGCCGGCCTCACCGTCACCTGGAACTGGCTCTACGGCTTCCCGGAGGAACGCGCCGAGGACTACGCCCCGGTGCTGCGGCAGCTCCCGGCGTTGATGCACCTGCAACCGCCGGCCGGAGCGTCCCGGATCCTGCTGGAACGCTTCAGCCCCTACTTCGAGAACCCCGCGCTGGGCTTCCCGCACCGCCACACGGCCCGCGCCTACCGGCACGTGTACGACCTGCCCGAGGAGGACCTGCACGACATGGTCTACCTCTTCGACACCGACCCGCTCGGCATCTCGGAGACCGAGGCGAAGGAACTGCGCGACCTGCTCGCCGCGTGGATCGCCGGATACCCGGACAGCACCCTCGTCCGGATCGACGGACCGGACGCGACCGTCTTCGAGGACCGCCGGGTGGGATGGCCGGTCACCGACCACCGGATCACCGACCCGCTGCACCGGGCGGTGTACCGGGCGGCGGAGCCGGGCCGGACCCTGCCCGCGCTGCACCGGGAGGTGACCGCCGCCGGCTTCGCCGTCGACCAGGCGGAGCTGCGCGAGATCCTGGCCGGGTTCGTCGCCCGGGGCCTGGTCTTCGTCGAGAACGGGCAGTGGATCGGCCTCGCCACCAGCGCCATTCCGATCAAGGTGGGATGACCATGCCGACGACGAACCCGCCCGACACCGACGCCGGCACGACCCAGGGCCTCCCGCCGGTCACGCCGGAACTCACCTACCACACGGTGGACGCGGACACGGTGCTCCACTTCGGCCGGTCCCCGGCCGAGGACCTGGAACTGCTGCGCTACCTGCGTGACGTCACCAGCCACGCGATACGGCTGCGCTGGCGGCTCGCCGGGCTGCCGTGCTTCCCGCTGCACACCCATGTGCACCTGGTGGCTCCCTCCGGCGGGGTGGACGCGGACAGCGCCGCGCACGCCACGGCGTGGGCCGCCGGGTACCGGTACGGCAGCTTCTTCCACCGGCGCGGCCCCGGGTTCGTGGCCATCAAGGACGTCCGCCCGGAGAGCGAGGACGCCCGGCTCACCATCGACGAGGGCGCCGACCACTTCCTCGCCATGGCCGAGGCACGCACCGTGGACGACCTGCCCCCGGCCGCCCGGGAACTGGTCGACACCGTCGCCGAGGCGGGACTGCTGCTCAGGGTCGATCAGCGGCTGCTGGTCCTGCCCTACCGGCTGCGTCACTGGCCGGTGCCGTACCTGGCCATCTGACCGCCCGTCGCGTCCCGTCGACCCGCGTCCGGCATTCCGGCGGACGAACCCGGAAGGAGCAGCGCGGTGCGTCCCACCGACCAGGCGCCCGACTACCCGTTCCTCGACTACGCCGAGCTGCGCCTCAGTCCCCGGCTGGACGAGGCGCGACGCAGCGGCACGCTGACCCGGGTGCGGCTGCCGTACGCCGGTGAGGCGTGGCTGGCCACCCGCTACCGCGACGTCCGCAAGGTGCTGACCGACCCCCGCTTCAGCCGGGCCGCCGCGACGGGCCCGGACGTGCCCCGGCAGACCGCCGCCCCGACCGTCGCCACCACCATCATGGACGTCGACCGGCCCGAGCACAGCCGACTGCGCCGGCTGGTGGCGGTGGCCTTCACCGAGCGGCGGATCGACGGGCTGCGGCCGTACGTACGGGAGGTGGCCGACCGGCTCGTCGACGACCTGCTCCGGCAGGGGTCGCCGGTCGACCTGACCCAGGGCCTCGCGCTGCCGCTGCCGATGACGGTGATCTGCCGGATGCTCGGGGTGCCGCTGGCCGACCGGGCCGAGTTCCGCCGGTGGACCGAATCCCTGGCCGCCCTCCGGAAGGTCACCGCCGAGGAGTTCCGGGAGATCGTCGACGCGGTGGACGCGTACCTGCGGGAGCTGATCCGGCAGCGCCGCGAGCAGCCCACCGACGACCTGCTCAGCGCGCTGGTGGAGGCCCGGGACGCGGGCAGCCGCCTCACCGAGCGGGAACTGCTCGCCTTCGGGGCGACCCTGCTGGTCAACGGGTTCGAGACCGTCGCCGGCCACATCGCCTCCTCGACGTACCTGCTGCTGACCCGACCCGACCTGTGGGCGACGCTGCGCGCGGAGCCGGAGCGGCTGCCGACCGTGGTCGAGGAGCTGCTGCGGTTCGTCCCGCTCAGCGGTGGCACCGGGCTGGGCCGGGTGGCGACCGAGGACGTCCCGTTCGACGGGGTGACCGTCCGGGCCGGCGAGGCGGTCTTCGTCTCCACCATCTCGGCCAACCGGGACGAGGAGGCGTTCCCGGACGCGGACACCTTCCGGCTCGACCGGGATCCGGAACCGCACCTGGCGTTCGGGTGGGGGCCGCACCGCTGCCTCGGCGCGCGACTGGCCACGATGGAGCTGCAGGAGGCGATCCGGGTGCTGCTCGACCGGGTGCCCACCCTCCGGTTGGCCGTTCCGCCCGGTAGCGTGTCCTGGAAGACCGGCACCGTCCTGCGTGGGCCCCGCGAGTTGCCGGTCACCTGGTGACCGGGTCCGCCGCCGTTCCGGGAGGTCCGGTGCGTCCCGCCTCGACGTCCCCCTCCCCCGGCCGGTCTCCCCTACGGCCGCTGGTGCTCGCCCAGCTCATCAGCCTCACCGGCACCCACGTCACCGCGCTGGCGCTGCCCACCCTGGCCATCCTGCTGCTCGACGCCGGGCCGGTCGCGGCGGCGCTGATCTTCGCCCTGGAGTACGGCGCCCGGGGGCTGACCGCGCCGCTGGTCGGCGTCCTCATCGACAACGTGCGCTCACCCCGCCGTCTGCTGGTCGCCAACGACCTGCTGCACGCGCTCGTGGTGGCGTCGGTGCCGGCGATGTACCTGCTCGACGTGCTGTCCCTGCCGTACCTGGTGGTGGCCGCCGCGTGTTCCGGGATCCTGTCCGGGGTCACCGACATCTCGATCAACGCGGTGCTGCCCCGCCTGGTGCCCGCCGACCGGCTGGTCGGCGCCAACGCCTCCCTCGCCGGCGCCCGCGCCGCCGGGCAGATCGCCGGGCCGGCCGTCGGCGGGCTGCTCGTGCAGGCACTCGGCGCGGCGCTCGCCATCGCCGTCGACACGGTGAGCTACCTGGCCTCGGCGGTCGTGTTCAGCCGGCTGCGCGGGGCCGACCGCCACGCTCCCGAACAGCCGGCGGTCACCGCGCCGGTGTCCCGGCGGGTCGCGCTGCGCCGCTCGACGGCGGACCTGCGGACCTCGCTGCGGGAGGGCCTGGGCACGTTCCGGGAGATCCCGCTGCTGGGCCGGCTGGCTCTCGCCACCGCCGCGCTGAACGTCGGCGGCGCCGGCCTCGGCGCTCTCTACACCCTCTACGCCTACCGGACGCTGGAGCTGAGCCCGTTCCAGGTCGGGGCGCTGTGGGGGGTGAACAGCGCGGCGGCGCTGGTTGCCGTGGCCACCGCCCGACGGGTGGTCGGCCGGTTCGGGCTGGACCGCTCGATCGCCCTGTTCGCGCCGGTCGCGGCGGGCTCGCTGCTGCTCATCCCGGCCGCGTCCCTGGCCGCCCCGCTCCTGCTCTTCGTCGTCTACGAGCTGGTCTTCGGGTACTGCGCGACGGTCTGGTCGGTGGCGTCGGCCTCCCTCCAGCAACAACTGGTGCCGGCCGAACGGCTCGGCCGGGTCATCGCGTTCAGCCGGACGGTGTCCATCCTGGCCGTACCGGTGGGGGCGCTCGTCGGTGGTGTCGCCGCCGACGTCTGGGGGCTGCCGGGGACCCTCACCGGCTTCGCCCTGGTCGCCCTCGCCGGCACGGCCACGGTCACCGGACAGATCCGCCGCCGGGCGGACGCGCACTCACCCGCGCCCGACCCGACCACCGGGGAGCCGGCGGGCGACCGGGCCTGACCGGCTCCGTCTCGCCGAAGCGGCAGCCTCCACCGTCCTGGACACCCCCACTTCGCCGGTCCGGAGTCGATCTTGCGGTCCGGACCGCGCGTCGACCCCGACCGGTACGCCTCAGCGCTCCACCTTGTGGGCCCGCAGCGCGGCCCGGAGCCGATCGACCAGTTCCACGCACTCGACACGGGACAGGGTCAGCGGCGGCATCAGCGGCAGGAAACCCGGCGCGTAGCTGGTCAGCAGGCCTTGGTCACGGCAGGTCAGCCGGAACCGGTTCACCTCCCGGACCGACCAGGGTGCACCGTCGTCGTGGGCCAGTCCCAGCCTCAGCATCATCCCCTCGCCCACCACCGGGCCGACCCCCGGTTCGTCGGCCAGCGACCCCGTGAGCAGCTCGACCAGGTGCCGGCCGGTCTCCCGGACGCCCGCCAGGAACCCGTCGGCGGTGAGCACGTCCAGGACGGCGAGTCCGGCGGCCATCCCGATCGGGTGCCCGTCGGTGGTGGACCCGTTCGGGAAGCCCAGCCGCAGCGGCGGGTCGGCGAGCGCGTCGAAGACCGGCGTGCCCACCACGAGCGCGGCCAGCGGAAAGTAGCCGGCGCTCAGACCCTTGCCGAGCACGACCATGTCCGGGGCGACCGGAAGCCGTTCACTCACCGTCATGGTTCCGGTGCGCCCGGCCCCGGTGGTCACCTCGTCCACGATCACGTGGACGTCCCGGGCCCGGCACTCGCTGACCAGCGACTCCAGGAACGGCAGCGAGACGGCACCGATGTCGCTGCCGAGCACCGGCTCCACGATGACCGCGGTGACCCGGTCCACGCCGATCTCCTCGACGAGCGCCAGGATCTCCGGCAGCGTCGGCGCGGTGGCGTGCCGGACGTGGTCGTCCAGCGGCGCCGACCACTCGTGCAGGATCGGCTCGCCGGTCAGCGCGGTGGCCAGCGGCCCGGTGCCGTGGTAGCCGTTGTGCACGGCGACGACGTACCGCCGGTCCGGCTGCCCGGTCATCCGGCGGTGGAAGCGGGAGAGCATCACCGCCGCCTCGGTCATCTGGCTGCCGGTGTTGCCGAACCGGACGTGCCGCAACGGGGCCGGCATCAGCGCGGCCAGTCGGGCGGCGTACTCGACGGCCACCACGGGCGGGTGCTCGTACCGCATCACGGTGCCCGAGGGGAGCGTGTCCAGCTGCCGCCGCATCGCCTCCTTCACCGGCTCGCAGGAGTGGCCCAGCGTCAGGTTCCACATCGACGACCGCGCGTCGAGGTAGCGGCGTCCGGCCGCGTCGGTGACGTGGTTGCCCGAGCCCTCGACCAGGAACAGGCCCGGATCCGCGTCGCGGAAGAAGTCCGTCATCGGCGACAGGCCGTGCCACACCGCGTAGTCCGCGGGGAAATCCGAAGTCATGTGATCCCTCCCAGTTGGTGCCTACCCCGGTGGGCCGCCGCCCGGTCGACGCCGGTCAGTGCGCGCCGGCGGTGGACGTCCCGCCGGTGCCCGCGTACCGCCGTCGGGTGAGGGCGAGGGCCGACTCGACGACGTCGTCGACCGTGGGCAGCAGGGGCGCCAGCAGCACCGGGCTGGCGGGTGCGGGTACCGCCGCGCCGGAGACGAAGGCCAGCCGGTCCGGTTCGACCGCCCCCACCTGGACCAGGTGCAGCCCGAGGTCGCACAGGAGGGAGGAGGCGCGCGGCTCCTCGTCCACCAGCACCACCGGGCCCGCCCCGGCCACCAGGTCGGCGGTGCCGTCGCGGTCCAGCGGCGCGGCGGTGCGCAGGTCGACCACCTGGCACCGCAGTCCGTGGTCGGCGAGCCGACGGGCGGCGCGCAGGCAGAGCGCGACCGTGTTGCCGATACCGACCAGGGTCAGGTCGCGGCCGGCCAGGGCCCGGCCGGCCACCCCGAACGGCAGGGGTGCCGGGGTGGCCTCCGGTTCGGGCAGGTCCGCCCAGTCCGGCGTGTACAGGCGGGGGGACTCGAGCACCACGACCGGATCGGGGTACCGCAGCGCGGTGCTGAGTAGCCCGGCTGCCGTGTTGGGCGAACTCGGGACGGCGACGACCAGGCCGGGAATCTGGCTGAGCATCGAGTGGGCACTGTGCTCGTGCTGGGCGCCGAGGTGCTCGTCGCCCCGGGTGAGTCCCCGGATCACCAACGGCACGGAGAACTGCCCGTCGGACATGTACCGCCACTTGGTGGCCTGGTTGACCAGGGGGTCGAAGGCGGTGAAGAGGAAGGCGACGCGGGCGATGCTGACCAGGACGCGCCGCCCGACCAGCGCCATGCCGACGGCCATGCCGACCATCGCGTTCTCGGCGATCGGCAGCCGGACCATCCGGTCGGGGCCGAAGAGGTCGATCAGGTCGGGCTGCTGGTAGGTGCAGAACATGTGCAGGTCGGGTTGTTCGGTCAGCGCCGACCGCACGGCCGCGCCCACCGGGTGCCGCCGGGTCACCGGGTCACCGCCACGGGTCCGGTGGTGACGTTCCCGGCCGCCGTGGCCGGATCCGGTGGCGGGGCGGCCAGTGCGCTGGCGAAGACCTCGTCGATCTCCCGGACCGTCTCGGTGTGGAGCCCGCTCCGCCAGTCGTCGGTCAGGCCGGCCCGGGCGGCGGCGATGTCGAGCGGGTCACGCGCCAGCCAGTAGGCGACCTCGTCGGCCGGCCGGTACTCGGCGGGCCGGGCCCCGCCGACCTGGGCGTGGTAGTGACGCAGGTAGGTGCGGGCCACCAGCACCTGGGGACGGCGGTCGCGCCGGCACCGGGCCAGCAGGGTCCCGGCGGCCCGGTGGACCGCCTCGACGTCGTTGCCGTCGACCTCCAGGTGGTCGATGCCGAGTCCGGCCACCAGTTCCGTCGGGGTCCGGTGCCGGACGAGGTCGCTGCGGGTGTGGTCCTGCCAGCCGTTGTCCTCGCAGACCAGCACGAGGGGCAGGCCGAGGGTGGCGGCGATGGTGAGGGTCTCGAAGCTGACGCCGGTGCCGAGCGCGCCGTCACCGCAGAAGACCACGGTGGCGCGGCCGGCGGCGGTGGTCTTCTCCGCCATCGCCACGCCGGCCGCGATGGAGAGCTGACTGCCGACGATCGAGCTGGCGCCGAGGAAGTGGCGGGACCGGTCGGCCAGGTGCATCGAGCCGCCCTTGCCTCCGCAGAGGCCGCCGGAGCGGCCGAGAATCTCCCGGACGATCCCGTCCAGCGGGAGGCCGGCGGCCACCGCGTGTCCGTGGCAGCGGTAGAAGCTGACCACCCACTCGTCCGGGCGGCGGGCCGCGAGCACACCGACCGCGACCGCCTCCTGGCCGGTGTACGGGTGCACGAAACCCACGACCTCGTCGCGGTTGGCGGACTCGATGATTCTCTCCTCGAGGACCCGGATCCGCAGCATCGTCCGGTACGCCGCTGTCACCTGCACAACCGTTTCCGCCTTCGCCGGACCGTCGGGTTTCCCCGGGGTGGAGCCTCCTCGGCGTGGATCTGCAATCCTGCCACGACAGTGACGTATGTCAATAGAGAGATCCGTCGGCCGGCCGACGGGCGAGGGCGGATCGTCACGGAACTGTCATGGATCCGCGCGGTGGTCGCCAATCCCCGGCGGCAGGGTGGGATGCGGTCGGTTCCCCCGCACCCGACCGGAGGAGAGAACAGCAGCATGACCGTGGTGTCCGACGACCGGCTGATGACCCTGACCTGCGACACCTGTGGCGAGTCCACCACCGGGCTCGCCTGCGTGCTGCCCGACGCCGAGGTCGTCTGGACGCTGGTGACCGACCTCGGCTGGGCTGGCTCGCCGTTCGCCTCCGGGCCGCACCGTTGCCCGCACTGCAGCCTCCTGCCCGGCGCGGACGAGCGGACGGCGTGCGACGCCCACGGACCCGGTGGTGTCCTGGGCATCGACCACGTCGAGGACGTCACGGTCGTCACCTCCACCGGAGACGTCGACCTGGACACCGGCGACACCCTCCGCGCCGCCCTGCGTCACGCCGCCGACATGGGCGGCGACGTGGTGGTGGACTTGAGTCAGGTGCACCTCGTCGACTCCACGGGCCTGAGCCTGCTGGTCCGGGCCCAACGGGAGGCCCGCGAGCGGAATGCCACGCTCTGCCTCGCCGCCCCGTCGGCGTTCGTCCGCGCCGTCCTGCGAACCATGCGACTGGACACCGTCATCCCGACCTTCGCCAGCCGGGACGAGGCCGTGGCCCACCTGGCCGGTCACCGGTCCGCCACCCCCGACGGGCGGGCAGCGGCGCCGTGCGGGCACCCCTGACCCCGGCCCGACGGCACCACCCCCACCCCGCTCGCCCGCCCGCACCCGTCCGCAAGGAGCCGTCCCGTGGTCCTGCCCTGGCCGTTCCCCGACGACGACGCCCGTCCCTCCGAGCCGTCCCCGACGCCGCCGACCGACCACGACACGCGGATCGCCGCCGAGGTGGCACAACGGCTCAACGGCAACCGGTTGACCCGCCGCCAGCGGATCGTCGTCGAGGTGCAGAACCGGGTGGTCATCCTCGGTGGCACCGTGGAGACTCCGGACGTCCGGCTCACCGCCGGGGAACTGGCCTGGGGCGTGCGCGGCGTGGCCGACGTCTGCAACACCCTCCGGCTCACCAACCGGCAACGACCACGACGCTGACCGCGCCGCGGCGGCCCGCGAGGCCGGGGCGTACGTGCTGTGGGACCTGTCGCACGCGGCCGGGTCGGTGCCGGTCGAGCTGACGGTGGACCTCGCCGACGCCTGACTCACGCCGCTCGGTCTCACGCTGGCCTCGCCGCGCGACCCGCAGCGCCGGGGCAGCCACACCTGTCTGGCCCATCCGGACGCGCTGCGGACCTCCCGGGCGTTGATCAGCGAGGCGAAGGCGGTGGGTGACTTTCGGGTGCCGGACCGGTTGCGGCTCGGCCCCGCCGCCCGGCGTCCGCGCCGGGCGGCTCGCGTGGGTCCGCACGGGCTCGGTCTGACTTTTGTCATGAGTACCCGTGCGCTGCGCACCCGGCGTCGTGACTAAGCGCACTGGAACCGACACCGTCCCGTCCACGAGACTCATTGCATCGCCGGGGACGAGGCCCGGCCGGGGACACGGAGGGAGGTCAGACGGTGGACGAGCGCTACGACAGCTTCTGCGTGACGGACCGGTTGTTCTACGACTCCCTCGGCAACGCCACCGGCGGGCACACCTTCGTCACCGGGCGTCCCACCCCGGCCGGCTGGACGTCCGACGCGACCAGCGACTGGATGAACTACGCCCCGGAGGGCGGCTCGTTGCCCCCGCAGGGCTGGAAGATCCACGTCTCGGCCGGGGTCGACAACGCCGAACGGGTGCTCGACGCGGTCTGGTCGTACTGCGTGCCGCGCGGCCTGGCGTTCAAGTTCCTCCGCAGTCCGCGCATCGTGCTGCTGCGCAACTCCAAGTACGCCCCCCGCGCCGCCAGCGGCAAGTTCGTCACCATCTACCCGCACGACGAGGCCGAACTGGAGCTCGCCTGCAAGGAGCTGGACGAACTGCTCGCCGGCGAGACCGGCCCGTACATCCTCAGCGACCTGCGCTACGGCACCGGTCCGGTGTACGTCCGCTACGGCGGCTTCACCGCCCGCTACTGCCTCACCCCGGACGGACAGACCGTCCCGGCGATCGCCGACGACACCGGCACCCTGGTGCCGGACCGGCGCGACCCGGTCTTCCACGTGCCGTCCTGGGTGACCCTGCCCGACTTCCTCGCCCCGCACCTGGCCGCCCGGAGCGCGACCAGCACCGACGAGGTGCCGTACCGGATCGAGAAGGTCATCCACTTCTCCAACGGTGGCGGTCTCTACGTGGGGCGGGACACCCGCGACGACGCGCAGGTGGTGCTCAAGGAGGCCCGCCCTCTGGCCGGCCTGGACTCCGACGGCGCCGACGCGGTCACCCGGCTGGAGCGGGAGGCGGCGATGCTGCGCCGGCTCGCCGACCTGCCGCAGGTGCCCCGGCTGCACGACGAGTTCACCCTCGGCGAACACCGGTTCCTCGCGCTGGAGTTCATCGAGGGACGCCCGCTGAACAAGGTGCTGGCGAACCGGCATCCGCTGGTCGTCGCCGAGGCCACCGAGACGGACCTGGCGGCGTACACCCGGTGGGCGCGGGACGTCTACACCCAGGTCGAGACCGTTGTGCAGGCGATCCACGACCGGGGCGTGGTCTACGGCGACCTGCACATGTCCAACATCATGGTGCGGCCGGACGACCGGATCGCGCTCATCGACTTCGAGGTCTCCGCCGCCGAGGACGACAGCCACCGGCCGGGACTGCGCAACCAGGGCTTCGCCGCGCCCCGCCAGGTCAGGGGCAAGGCCGCCGACCGGTACGCGCTGGCCTGTCTCCGCCTGGCGCTGTTCCTCCCGTTGACCCAGCTGGTCCGGCTCTCCCCGGCGAAGGCCGCGCACCTGGCCGACGTCATCGCGGAGAACTTCCCGGTCCCCCGGTCCTTCCTCGACCCGGCGGTCGCCGAGATCACCGCCGCGCACGGCGCAGAGACCGGCGGATCCGACCCGACGGGTGCATCCGGCGCGGGTGCCGGCTCCGCGCCGGCCACCATGCCGGTGCCGGACCTGGCCGCCGACGACTGGACGACCGTCCGGGACCGACTCGCCAGGGCGATCCTCGCCAGCGCCACCCCGGACCGGGACGACCGGCTCTTCCCGGGTGACATCGAGCAGTTCCGCAGCGGCGGGCTCAACCTCGCGCACGGCGCGGCCGGAGTGCTGCACACCCTGGCGCAGACCGGGGCGGGCCGCCGGCCGGAACACGAGGAGTGGCTGGTTCGGCGGGCGAAGAACCCGGTCTCCGGCACCCGGCTCGGCTTCTACGACGGACTGCACGGGGTCGCGTACGCGCTGGAGCGGCTGGGCCGCCGGCAGGACGCGCTGGACGTGGTCGAGATCTGCCTCCGGGAGTCCTGGGAGCGACTGGACCACAGCCTGCTCAGCGGACTGTCGGGAGTAGCGCTCAATCTGGCCGACCTGGCCGGGCGCACCGGAGAGTCAGGGCTGCGCGACGCCGCATGGCGGGCCGCCGAACGGGTGGTCGAGCGGCTCGCCGACGACCCCGGGCCGGACGTCAGCGGTGGTGTGCACCCGTACGCCGGGCTGCTGCGCGGCCGGAGCGGGCCGGCGCTGATGCTGGTGCGCCTCTACGAGCTGACCGGGGACGCGACGCTGCTGGAGCACGCCGCCACGGCACTGCGCCAGGACCTGCGTCGGTGCGTGGTACGCCCGAACGGCGCGCTGGAGGTCAACGAGGGCTGGCGGACCATGCCCTACCTCGGGCAGGGCGGCGTCGGTGTGGGGCTGGCCCTCGACCAGTACCTTGCCCACCGGCACGACGACCGGTTCGCCGAGGCGAGCGCCGCGGCGTACCAGGCGGCCCGGTCCCCGATGTACGCGCAGAGCGGCCTCTTCGCGGGGCGGGCGGGGATCGTCGCCTACCTCGCGGCGACCGCTCGCACGCCCGAGCAGCGGCAGGAGCTGGACGCGCAGCTGCGGCGGCTGGCCTGGCACGCGATGCCGTACGCCGACGGGGTGGCCTTCCCCGGCGAGAAGCTGCTGCGGCTCTCGATGGACCTCGGCACCGGCACCGCCGGTGTGCTGTTCGCACTGGGCACGGCGCGGCACGACGAACCGCTGACGCTGCCCTTCCTCGCGCCGCTGGCCGGCGCACCCGAACTCCCCTCACCAACGGGGGCGAGCCTGACGACCGAGACCTCGGGAGGAGGTGAATTGACATGACGCTTCTGGACCTTCAGGGCATGGAGGCCGACCGCACTCACGGCGGCGGCGACACCAGTGGGCTGAGCCTGCTCCTCTGCGAGGGCAGCTCGCTGTCGGTCACGTCCTGCGACTGATCGAATCACCAAGCGAGCCCCGGGCGGGTAGACGTACCCGCCCGGGGCGCACGCGTGTCGGGAGGACGAATGGGGACGCGGTCACCCGGGGACCGGTTGGTACGCCGGTCGGTGCGGCACGGCGGTGGGTGGACGATCACCCTGGCCGGGGTCGCGCTGCTCGGGGCGGCAGCCCAACTGCTCCTGCCCACCGCTCTCGGCCACGCCGTCGACGCCGCGCTCGGCGACGGTCCCCGCTGGTGGCCGCTGGCCGTCGGCGTCCTGGTGGCGGTGCTGATCACCACCGACACGGTCGGCGACCTGGCCGCCGGGTACGGCGCGGCCCGGGCCACCGCCCGGCTCCGCGACCATCTGCTGCGCCACCTGTTCCGCCTGGACGTCCGGCAGGCCCGCCGGCATCCGGTGGGTGACCTGGTCGCCCGGATGGTCGGCCAGGCCGCCGACGCCGGGCAGGCCGGCAACGCGGTGGTCCTCGGCGCGGTCGCGGTGATCCCTCCGCTGGGCAGCGTGGTCGCGCTCACCCTGTTGGCACCGGCGCTCGGCCTGACCCTGCTCGCCGGGCTGCTCCTGCTGGCCGTGCTGCTGCGTTCCTTCGTCACCGACGCCTCCACGGTCGTCACCGCCTACCAGCGGGTCCTCGGCACGATCGCCGGCCGGTTGCTCGAGTCGACGGGCGGGGCACGCACCGTCGCCGCCGCCGGCACCGTCGATCAGGAACGGGAACGGATCCTCGAACCCCTGCCCGAACTCGCCGACCACGGCCGGCGCAGCTGGGATCTGCTGGCCCGCGCGGGCGCCCGCACCGCCGCCGTGGCACCACTGCTGACCCTGGCGGTGATCGCCGTCGGCGGATACGGGCTGACCGCCGGCTGGCTCACCCCCGGCGAGCTGGTGGCCGCCGTCCGGTACGCGACCCTCGGCGCGGGACTCGGCGCGGCGGTGGCCGCCCTCAACCGCCTGGTCCGGGTCCGTGCCGGCGCGCACCGCCTCGCCGAACCGCTGGCCCTCCCCGTGGCCCCGGTCGGCGACCGGCCCCTGCCCGAGGGGCGGGGCGAGTTGACGTTGCGGGGGGTCACCGTCCATGCCGACGACGGCCGGCCGATTCTCGCCGGGGTCGACCTGACGGTGCCGGCCGGTGGCACGGTCGCCGTGGTCGGCGTCTCCGGGTCGGGCAAGTCCACCCTCGCGGCGGTGACCGGCCGGCTGCACGACCCGGACGCCGGTGAGGTGCTGCTCGACGGGGTGCCGCTGCACCGACTCGACCCGGCGACGCTGCGCCGCGCGGTGGGGTACGCCTTCGAGCGGCCGGTCCTGGTCGGCGCGACCGTACACGAGGCGGTCGGGCTGGCACTGCCCGCCGACGCGGCGATCTCGCCACCGGACGCCCCGGCCACTCCCCCGGTCCTCGCGGCGACCCGCGCGGCGGCGGTGGACGACTGCGTGAGTCGCCTGCCGGAGGGCTTCCGCACCCCGCTGCACCGGGCGCCGCTCTCCGGTGGCGAGGCGCAACGGCTGGGACTGGCCCGCGCGCTGGCCGCCGAACGGCTGCTCGTCCTCGACGACGCGACATCCAGCCTGGACACCGCCACCGAACACCGGGTCTCCCGGGCGATCGCCGGACGGGCCGGCGAGCGTACCCGCCTGGTGGTCACCCACCGGACGGCGACGGCGGCGGCGGCCGACCTGGTCGCCTGGCTCGACGGCGGACGGCTGCGGGCTCTCGCCCCGCACCGTCGCCTCTGGTCGGACCCGGCCTACCGGGCGGTTTTCCAGGCCGGGGACGGCACGCCGTGACCGAGGACGGGCCGGACCGGCGGCCCGCCGGGGTGCTCCGGGAAACCGGCCGGGCGCTGCGTGCCCGACGGCGGGAACTCGGCCGGCTCGCCGGCTGGTCGACGGCCGAGTCGTTGCCGGCGCTGCTCTCCGGTCTCCTGGTCGCGCGGGCGGTGGACCAGGGGTTCCTGGCCGGACGGTTCGGCACCGGCCTGGCCTGGCTCGGCGTGCTGGCGTTGGCGGTGCTGGTCGGGGCGGCGGCCACCGGCGGGGTGTACCGGGCGCTCGGGGCGGTGGTCGAGCCGTTCCGCGACGAACTGGCCGACCGGGTGGTACGCAGCGCGCTGCACTCGGCGACCACCGGCGGCACCGGGCCGGAGAGCGCGGCGGTGGCCCGGTTGACCCAACAGGTGGAGGTGGTCCGGGACGCCTTCGGCGGGTTGCTGATGGTGGTGCGCGGTTTCCTCTTCGCCGCCGTCTCGGCGCTGCTCGGCCTGATCGCGTTGGCCCCGCTGGTCGCTGCCCTGGTCGCCGCGCCCCTGCTGGCCGGGCTGGCGGTGTTCGTCGCCGGACTCCCGGCGATGGTCGCCCACCAACGCCGCTACGTACGGGCCGGCGAGGCGCTCGGCGAGGCGGCGGCGACCGCGCTGGCCGGTCACCGCGACGTGCTCGCCTGCGGCGCGCAGGACCGGGTCGTCGCGGGGGTCGCGGCGCGGATCACGACACAGGCCGACGCCGAACGGACGGTCGCCCGGATGACCGCCCTGCGCAGCCTCAGCCTCGGCCTGGGCGGTTGGGCGCCGCTGGCGGTGCTGATGTTCGCCGCACCGTGGCTGGTGACGCGGGGGGTGACCGCCGGGGCGGTGCTCGGCGCGCTGGTCTACGTCTCGACCGGACTGCAACCAGCCCTACGGGCCCTCGTGCAGGGGGTGGGCGGGGGCGGCCTGCGGTACGTGGTGACGCTGGAACGGATCCTGCGCACCAGCCCGCCCGGTCCGACCGAATCCACCCCGGTGGAGCACGGCGACCCGGTGCACCGGACCGGGTTGTCCACCACGGGACCCGGCTCGGCGACCGGGCATCGGCGACCGGGGCCGGACGACGCGACGCGTACGCCCGTGCCGGACGACGCCCCCGCGTTGCACGTCCACCGGCTGACCTTCCGGTACGGTCCGCGCGCCCGACCCGTGCTCGCGGACTTCTCGCTCACCCTCGCCCCCGGCGAGCACCTCGCGGTGGTCGGGCCGAGCGGGGCGGGCAAGTCCACCCTCGCGGCCCTGGTCTCCGGATTGGTCTGCCCCGAGGCCGGCTCGGTGGCGATCGCCGGCACGCCGGTCGACGCGGTCGACACCGACCGGCTCGCCCGGTTGCGGGTGCTGGTGCCCCAGGAGGCGTACGTCTTCAGCGGCTCCCTCGCGGCGAACCTACGCTACCTGCGGCCGGACGCGGACGACGCGGCCCTGACGGCGGCACTGGACGCGCTGGGCGCTCGGCCCCTGGCCGACCGGCTGGGCGGGCTGGCCGCGCCGGTGGTGCCGACGGCGCTCTCCGCCGGGGAACGGCAGGTGATCGCGGCGGTGCGGGCCTGGCTGGCCCCCGCCCCGCTGGCCATCCTGGACGAGGCGACCTGCCACCTGGATCCGGCCGCCGAGGCGTCGGTCGAGGAGGCCTTCGCCCGCCGAACCGGCACCCTGGTCGTGGTCGCCCACCGGATCACGTCGGCGCTGCGGGCGGACCGGGTGCTGGTGCTCGACGGGGACCGTCCGATGCTCGGTCACCACCGGGAGCTGCTGACCCGGTCCGTCACCTACCGGGAACTGGTGGGCTACTGGGACGACCTGAACGTGGTCATGCCGCGCCCGTCGACCACGACGACGTAGTCGCGCCACCGCAGGGCACCAGGATCGGAGGAGTCGAGGTACTGACACCGGTACGGCGTCTCGGCGATCGCCAACCGGGCGTCGGGGATGACGTCGCATCCGAGCCTGGGTCAAGGGTGTTGCGTGGCTTGAGCGCCTCGTACCAGTCCCAGAACTGGCCGTGCACGGCCTTGGCGCGCAGCACGCTCAGGCGCTCCAGGGTGGCCGTGTACCTGGCGATCCGGTCCGTCGGCCGGTGGTCCCCGGCGATGCGGGTCGGGGTCGGCGCCGCAACCAGCGCCGACCAACAGCAACACCACCAGGAGGACGATCGAGCCGGGTGACCTCATCGCCACACCGTAGCCACCCCGAGCGGGCCGGTGCCGTCCACTCAGATCCAACCGGAGTCCTGGGCGACGCGGACCGCCTCCACCCGGGTACGCGCGCCCGCCTTCCGGGCGATCCGGCCGAGGTGGTTGCGCACCGTGCCCGGTGAGAGGCCCAGCGAACCGGCCACCTCCGCGACCGTCGCCCCCGCCGCGGTCAGTTCCAGGATCTCGGTCTCCCGTCCGGTCAGGGGGCTGGTGGCGGTGAGCGCGGCGAGCACCAGTTCCGCGTCGACCACCGTCTCCCCCCGGGCGAGCCGGCGGACACCGTCGACCACCCGGTGGGGTGAGACGTCGTTGGCGAGGACGCCGACCGTCCGCCCGCCGACGAGCACGTGGTGCAGCCCCCGGACCCGACGCCGGTCGGCCAGCACCAGCATCGGGCACGGTCCGACGGTGCCGGCCCCTCGGTCGTCGATCAGGTGGAGGTCGACCACCGCCACGTCGGGCAACTTCGTCCAGAGCATGGGCTGGATCTCGTCACCGCGATCCACCTCGGCCACCACGCTGATGTCCTGCTCGGCGGCGAGCACCAGGGCCAACGCACCGCGAATCAGCGTGCCGTCGAGGGCGAGCAAGGTACGAATCACGAATTTCCTCCCGAATTGGACACCAACCGGAAAGCATGGGAAATTAACGTCGCATCACGCCGATGTAACGCCCTAACGGCGCGACGAAACCCGTGGCGAAAAATGAGTCTTTGACGGATTCCCCCGTACGGTCCCCCGTCCCTCCCGAATGGACAATACCGAATCAGACGTTCGGCCGGTACCGCTGTCCAGTCGGATGGGTTCCACGATGACCGATGCGGCCGGAAAGTCCTTTGCACGGGACTGGCGGGTATGGACGTACCGCTGCCGACGGCGCGCCATCGCTGTCCGGTCCCATCACCTTCGACACGGTGACGGCTGCGTCCGGTCGGGCGAAGAAGTCCCGATGGTGGGGGCGGCCGGGCCCCCACCATCACGTGACTACAGCCACCCCTCGCGCTGGGCGCGGCGGATCGCCTCCATCCGGTTACGGGACCCGGTCTTGCGCAGGATCGCCGACAGATGGTTCCGCACCGTTCCGTGCGCCAGGAAGAGCCGGCGGGCGATCTCCTTGAGCGGCAGCCCCTCGGCAGCCGCGCGCAGCACGTCCAGTTCCCGGGGGGTGAACGGACTCTTCGGCGGACTCAGCACCGCCACCGCCGCCGTCGGGTCGATGACCCGCTCCCCGGCGGCGAGCGACCGGACCATCCGCACCAGTTCCTCCAGCGGCCCGTCCTTGCCGATGAATCCGCGTGCCCCGGCGGACACCGCCGCCTCCAGCACGGCCGGACTCCACCGGTAGCTCATCGCCAGGACCGCCGCCTTGGGTGCCTGAACGGCGATCTCCTCGATCGTCCGAACCAGGCCGGGCGACTCGGGCGACTCGGGCACCAGGTCGAGCACGACGACGTCCGGCTGGGTGCGCCGCACCGCGGCGGGCACCTCGCCGACCTCCGCGACCGCCGCGACGACCTCCATGTCCTCCTCGTGGGACAGCACGGCACAGAGCGCACCGCGCAGCAGCCCCATCTCCTCCACCACGACAACGCGGATCACCACGTACTCTCCGTTCTCGGGTACGCGTCGCGACGGCCACCCGACCGACTCCCGGAACGGGGAGGGCGGGGCCGGTACGCACGCGGAAGGGGTACAGCCCTCTGGCTCCGCCACGTCAAGAGCGGACGGGCGGGAGCCGACGCGACCCGTCGTCGGGCGCACGGCTCCCGGAGCCGGGGCGAACGACGGGAGGGCGTACTCAGCCGGGGCGGGCGGCCACCGTGGGAGAGCGGCCCCGGGCGGGTGCCGGCGGGACCTCCGCGAAGGCGTCCCGGTCGGAGCGGGCCGGGCCGGATGTCTCCGGCGGCAGGGCCGCGCCGGCCCGGGGGCCGCTGTCACCGCTGACCCGGTCGTCGCCGGGCGAGCCCGGCGCCTCGGACGGGTCACCGGACGCCGAGCCGGAGTCCAGGGTCGGCGCGGCCGGCGCTGCCCGGTGGCCTGGGACGGACGAACCCACGGGACTCCAGGTTTCCCCGCTGCCGACCTGACCCGGCCGGAATGGCCCTCCATTGTGGACCCGGGGGGAACGTGCCTGCGGATCCGGGACCGGCGGGCGTTCCGTCCAGTTGTCGGGGACGGGCGTCGGCGTCGGCCCGGCCGGTGGCACCGGCCCCGGCGGGAGCGGCGGGTCGCACCCGCCGCCGGGCAGGTCGAGGATCGGTGCGAGCACCCCGCCGAGCACGTCGGTGAGAAGGTCGAGGATCGGCCGCAGCGCACCGTCCACCATCCCGACGAGCCGGGGTGGCAGCGGGATCCGACCGGGCGGCGACGCGGGGTCGTCCGGCGCGGGGCGCGCAGCGGGCCCGTCCACCGGACCGGCGGGCCCGTCGTCGGGCACCGGGTTGGCGGGCCCGTCGTCGGGCACCGGTCGGGGTGGCGTGACCGGAGCTGACGGCCGGGGCCGGGTGGTCACGGGCGCGGGCGCGGACCCGTCCGAGGTGCCCGGCGGAGCGGACGCAGGGGGCGACGCCGGTCCGTCGACCGGCGGGTCCGGCAGCGGCGGAGCGGGGCGCGGCGGCAGGATCCGCGAGACGAGCCGGGGCACGAGGGGCTCCGGGCGGGGTCCCGTTCCGATCTCCCGGTCCGGCGGGCGGGACGGTGCCGTCTCCCCGGTGGCCGGCGACGTCGGGGCCGGTCGGGCCGGGGCCACGGGGGGCTGCTTCCGGTCACCGACGGCGGGTCGGGCCGTCCACAGCGGAACCCTGGCCAGCACGGCGGTGGGCTCGCGCGATGACACGGCGGGCATCTCGCCGCGCCCGGGTTGCCGCACGTTGCTCACCACGTCGGCGAGGCGTCCGGCGTTCCCGCCGTCCTCCCCGGTCTCCGCGCGAGCCGGGGCGGCGGAGAGCGCCACGGCCAGCAGGGCGGCGCCGACCCCGGTCACGACGAGGACGGCCGCGCGGGCCAGGCAGATCCACCCCGCCGAACCGGGCGGGGCGTGACGCCCCGGGGTCGGGGCCGAGGGGGAGGTGATCGCGGCACGGCGCAACGGGGGACGACCCTTCCGGCGGGAACGTCCGCACATAGTAGCTTCGTGTTCGGGCGATCGCACTCAGCGATATCGGAGCTGACGGAAAACCGACCACCGCCTCCCCTGCGGCACCGGATAGGGGTAATGGACCCAGGACGTGGACCCGTACGGTACGGACGTCCCGGCGTGCGGCCGGGACGTCCGTACCGCCGCTCACTCGACGGGAGTGATCCGCACGGCGGCCTCGAGGGCCGCCGCGATGCCGGCCTCCGCCGCCGCCTTGTCGATCCCGAGACGGGTGAGCACCCCGCCGCCGTCCTCCTGCTCGAGGAGGGCGAGCAGGATGTGCTCGGTGCCGATGTAGTTGTGCCCCAGCCGCAGCGCCTCCCGGAAGGTCAGCTCCAGCGCCTTCTTCCCCTCCGCGTTGTAGGGGATGAGGTCCGGCACGTTCGGCACCGCCGCCGGCAGCACGGCGGCCACCGCCTCGCGGACCGCCGCCAGGGTGACCCCCTGCGCGGTGATCACCTTGGCGGCCACCGCGTCCGGCTCGGCGAGCAGCCCGAGGACCAGGTGCTCCGGGCCGATCTGTGGGTTGCCGGCGGCACGGGCCTCGTTCTGCGAGGCCATCACGACGTTGCGGGCACGCGGGGTGAACCGGCTGAAGCCCTCGCTCGGATCCATCGTGGTTTCGCCCCCCTTCGACACGAAGCGCTTCTGGGCGGCCTGCTTGCTGACGCCCATGCTCCGGCCGATCTCGGTCCAGGAGGCGCCCGACCGTCGGGCCTGGTCGACGAAGTGGCCGATCAGGTGGTCGGCGATCTCACCCAGGTGGTCGGCGGCGACCACCGCACTGGAGAGCTGGTCGAGGGTGTCGGGATGCACGCGCTTGATCGCCTCGATCAGGTCGTCGAGGCGCACCTGGTTGTTCATCTGGACAGGATTCGTCATGCGTCAACCATAAGTTGACGATCTCGCAAAGTCAACCCGAAGTTGACGCGACACGGACGTCAGGTGCCCGACGTCGGGTAGGCACGAACCGCGGCGGGATCGACGGCGGCCCAGACCGGCGCACCGGCGGTGAGCCGCAACCGGGCCACGGCGGCCGGGGGCACGTCGGCGGCCACCGACAGCGGACCGGCCAGGCGTACCCGGAGGTTGTCGCCGTGGTGCTCGACGTCGGCGACGGTGGCCGCCCAGGTGTTGCACCCGGCCTCCCCCGGCGGGTGGGGATGGAGCACGACCGCCGACGGCGGGAAGGCGACGAAGGCGTCCCCGTCGCCCCGGTCGGCGGTGGTCAGCGTCAGCCCCTCGCGCAGCCGGACCCGGTTACCGGTGGCGTGCCCACGATGCAGGTTGAGCCCGACCAGCCGGGCCACGTAGTCGGTGCGGGGGCGGGCGGCGACGGTGGCCGCGTCACCCTCCTGCACCACGACCCCCGCCTCGACGACGACCAGCCGGTCGGCGAGCACCAGGGCGTCCAGCGCATCGTGCGTGACCAACAGGGCCGCTCCCGGGTGGACGGCCAGGTGCCGCTGGAGTTCGGTCCGGGTGTCCAGGCGGGTCCGGGCGTCGAGAGCGGCGAGCGGCTCGTCGAGCAGCAGCAGCGCCGGCCGGACCGCCAGCGCCCGGGCCAGGGCGACCCGCTGCGCCTGCCCGCCGGAGAGCTCCCGGGGCCGGCGGGCGGCGTATCCGGCCAGGCCGACCCGGTCGAGCCACTGCCGGGCCGACGCTCGGGCCGTCCGCCGGTCGAGCCCCTGCCGTCGAGGCCCGAACGCCACGTTCTCCTCGGCGCTCAGATGTGGGAAGAGCAGGTAGTCCTGGAACACCACGCCGACCCGGCGGCGCTCCGGCGGCGTCCACGCTGCGTCGGCGGGCCGGTCGAGGTCCCGGCCGTCGAGAGTGACGTGCCCGGCGGTCAACGATCGCAGACCGGCGAGGGCCCGCAGGGCGGTGGTCTTGCCGGCCCCGTTCGGGCCCAGCAGGGCGACCACCTCACCGGGGGCGACCCGCAGCCGGACGTCGAGACGGAACGCGTCCCGCTCCACGACGAGGTGGGCGTCCAGGCCGCCGGTCACCGGACAGCCCAGCGGTCGCGCAGCGCGGCGAGGATGGTGACCGAGACGACCAGCAGCACCAGACTCAGCACGATCGCCGCCTCCAGGTCGGTCTCCAGGGCCAGGTAGACCGCCAGTGGCATGGTCTGCGTGGTGCCCGGGAAGTTCCCGGCGAAGGTGATCGTCGCGCCGAACTCGCCGAGGGCACGGGCCCAGCAGAGCACCGCCCCGGCGGCCACCCCGGGCGCCACCAGCGGCAGGGTGACCCGGGTGAAGGTGCTCCAGCGGCCCGCGCCGAGGGTCGCGGCGGCCTCCTCGAAGCGGCGGTCCGCGCCGCGCAGGGCCCCCTCCACCGCGACGACCAGGAAGGGCATCGCCACGAAGGCCTCGGCGAGCACCACCCCGGCGGTGGTGAAGGGCAGCGTGACGCCGAACGTCTCGTCGAGCCAGCCGCCGAGCAGGCCCCGCCGGCCGAAGACCAGCAGCAACGCCACCCCGCCCACCACCGGCGGCAGCACCATCGGCACGGTGACCAGGGCGCGGACCACCCGCCGGCCGGGGAACTCGACCCGGGCCAGCAGCCAGGCCAGCGGCACGCCGAGCAGCAGGCAGAGCAGCGTGGCCAGGGTCGCCGACACCAGCGAGAGCCGCAGGGCGGTGAGCACACCGGGCTCGGTGAGCCGGCCCGGCAGATCCGTCCAGGGCGCCCGGACCAACAGTCCGACCAGCGGCAGCACCAGGAGGAGCAGACCGAGGGCGGCCGGCACGAGCAGCACGATCGGCACCGGCGACCGCGTGGCCCGAGGGGTACGGAACCGCATCGGCGCTACGGGGACTGCAGGCCGGCGGCGGTGAGCGCCGCCCGACCCCGCTCGGACCGGACGTGGTCGACGAAGGCCCGTGCCCCGGAGCGGTTCGGGGCGTCGGCGAGCACGACGATCGGATAGTCGTTGACCGCACGGGCCGACTCGGGGAACTCGACTCCCTGCACGTCGTCCGCGCCCCGGACGTCACTGCGGTAGACCAGCGCGGCGTCCACCTCGCCGAGAGTGACCTTGGACAGCGCGCCCCGGACGTCCTGTTCGAGGGTGACCGGGGTGAGCGCGACCCCGGCGGCGTCGAGCACGGTGCGCGCCGCCGCACCGCAGGGCACCTGCTCGGCGCAGAGGGCGACCTTCGTCCCGGGCCTCGTCAGGTCGGCCAGCCCGGAGACCCCGGCCGGGTTGCCCTTCGGCACCGCGATGACCAACTGGTTGCGGGCGAAGACGACCGGTGTGCCGTCGCCGTTGCCCGCGTCGGTGACGGCACGCATCGGGGCGGGCGCGGCCGAGGCGAACACGTCGGCCGGAGCACCCTGGTTGATCTGGGTGGCCAGGGCGGAGCTGCCGGCGAAGGTCAGGCGCACCCGGGTGCCCGGCCGGTCGGCCTCGAACTCCCCGACGATCGTGGTGAACGCGCCGGTCAGCGACGCCGCCGCGAAGACGGTGACGGTCTCCCCCGCCCCGCCGGCGGAGCCACCGCCGCCGCACCCGACCAGCAGGGCCGACGCGACCACGCCGGCCAGGACGCCGCGTACCCTCACGCCCCCGTCCTCCCCCGCGCCGCCGACGGGCGCTCCACCACCACCGTGGTCGACTTGATCACCGCGACCGCCACCGCGCCGACCCGCAGGTCCAGCTCGTCGACGGCTTCCCGGCTCATGAGCGACACGATCCGGAACGGGCCGGCCTGGATGTCGACCTGCGCCATCACCGCGTCCTTCGTCACGGCGGTGACGATGCCCCGCAGCCGGTTGCGCGCCGAGGAAAACTCCGACCGGTCGTCGGGCTCGGCGGCCTGGGCCCGGACGAACGCGGCCAGCTCGACCCCGTCGATCACCCGGTGGCCGTGCGTGTCGCGCCCGGCCGGCAGCCGGCCCCCGTCGACCCAGCGGCGTACGGTGTCGGCGCTCACGCCGAGCAGCTCGGCGGCCTCCCCGATCCGGTAGCTCGTCACCGGGACACTGTAACGCCCGCATCTACCAGCTGATGCATCTGTTCACCCTCGCGAAAGCCAGCTATGCCCCTTCGCATACCTGGCAGGTGCGAGCGCTTTCAGCGTCGCCCGGCGACCGGCACGGCGACCTCTCCGGCGAGGGATCTGCCGTCGGCGTCGAGCGGGGTCACGAGCACCGTGTCCACGCGAACCGGCGGAGCGGGCACCACCAGGACCGTCCCGACGTGGACCGTCCCGTGCCAGGCATGGCCGTCCGCCCGCACACCGAGCGTCCGGGCCCCGGCCACCGGAACGCGGACGAGCAGACCACCGAGAACCTCGCTCGCGGAGTACTGGTCACCGCCGCCCCGGGCGCCGACCCCCGCCTCGCGCCGGCCGCCCCGGAGCGCCTCGACGTACCAACCGGAATCGCCGACCCACAACCGCAGGCGGCGATCGTCCGGCAGGGACACCGCGTCGGCGAGCCGGTAGCCCTCGGGTGGTTGCCTGTCGGTCACCGCCGGAGCGTCGGACCGGTCGGGAACGACCAGCACGACCGCCACGAGCGCCACCGCGACGGCGGCACAACCGGAAACGCTGCGGACGAGCGAACGGATGTCGACCCTCATCGCCCGATCGTCGCACCGGTGCCCCCACCGGCACGCCCCCTGCTTCCGAAGAAAGTTCGGCGCGGCGGTTCACGGTAGGCCGCCTCCGCCGCTCTTCACTACGACGACGCGCAACGGTCGCGAACGAGCGGAGTGAGGTGCGGTGGACAGTGTTACCTGGGGGTGGATCGGTCTGGCGATCGTCGCCAAGGCCAGCACGGTGTTGGCGCTGTGGATCCGGCTCCGGTGGCGGGTCCGCCAGGAGCAGGCCCGCGGGGAGACCCTGGTGACGCTGGCCGCGGCGCTCGCCGCCGGTGGACAGGTACGCGACCGGCGGGCCGACGGCTCCTGCTGGACCCTGACCGTGCCGGCCCGGACGGGCGGTGATCACCGTGGATGAGCACACCGGGCAGCCGACCCGGCCCACGGGCCACCGGTCGACGGCGACAAACCCACCGGCGCACCGGGACGTCCTGGCACCGGAGGCCGTCGCGGCGTTCAGCGCCTTCTACCGCAACGAAGTGGGGCGACTGGTGGCGTTCCTGGTCTGGCAGGGCGCGTCCGTGGCGGACGCGGCGGACGTCGCCCAGGAGACCATGCGCCGGGCCCTGGAGCAGTGGCACATCATCCGCAGCCCGGGCCCGTGGACGCGCCGCGTCGCCTCCCGCGAGTACGCCCGACGCATGGCCGCGACGGTGGAGTTGCCCGCCGACGACCTGGCCGGCCGCAACCCCCTGCTACGCGCCTCCCCGTCCGAGATCGCGGTTTGGGAGGCCCGACAGGAGGAGCTCCGCCTGCTCCGTCACCTGCCCTCCCGGCAACGGCAGGTGATGGCCTGGACCCTGGAGGGCTACCAACCGGCCGAGATCGCCGAGCAGTTGCGGATGACCCCGGAGGCGGTCAGGAGCAGCCTGCTCAAGGCACGGCGGACGCTGGCCGCGCTGCTCAGCGAGGAGCCGGACCGGCGATGACCGGAGGGGGAGGAAACATGGACCGGACGGTATCCGTGGACGCTGTCCACACCAGTCTGGGCACGATGGGACGGGATGTCGCGGCGGTGCTCGACGTCGAGGCCGGACTGCGCGACATCCTGCTCCCGGTCCGGTACGCCGCCCTGGCCGGCGACCTCGCCGGCCTGGTCGACACCGAAGCCGGCCTGGCCGCCCTGATCGGCACCGACCACTGAGGTTCCGCCAACCCGGCTTGGGTGGTTGCAGGGGTGGTAGCAGGGGTCCCCTGTTACCGCTTTTTGCCGAGCAGGGGACCCCTGCAACCACAGCGGAAAGCGGGTGCCGTCCCGTCGCCGTGCACAATTGCACCCCCACGCGCGGGTGAATCACTACCATGCGGACATGTGCCGGTACGCCGAGACCATTTACAAGGTCCACTACGTGTGCGTGTCGTGCCGGCGTAGCCACAAGTACGCCTGGGACGGCGCGACGCACCCCTGCACGTCGTGCCGGGCGCCCATGGTCTTCGCGGGACACGACTTCGCGGCTCCCCGTCGGCGGAACGACTCCGGGTGGGCCGCGGTTGCGGCAGTTCTGGGGGCGGGACTGCGCTACGAGGGTTTCGAGGTCTGCGGGTGCGGGCGGGAGCCGAAGTTCCGGCCACGCACGCGCGCCCAGGTCCGGCAGCGGCGTCGGATCGCCAGCCGCCTCGGGTTGCCGGAGGCTGAGGCGATAGCTGCTCGGGATCCGTACGACCTTGGTTGACGCTGCGAGGTTCGTCCGACGCCGCTCGCTGAGCGTGTCCCGGCTCTGACACTGAGCCCCGGTCGGATGACCGGTAGAGGGCGCTGACGCCCCAGACGGTAACAAGGGCGCCAGCGCGACGTGCGCGACCTCAGGCAGGCCAGGTCGTCATATGCTCCGCTGGCCGATGAGCCTGACGAACCAGAGGTAGACACCCACACAAATGAGCAGGACCGACGACAGAACGAGATGCGCCAGCCGCGATGGCCGGCCCATAGGCATGCATATTATCGCCAACGCGCAACGACCATTCCATTCTGGACACCCCGAACCTCATCGCCGGGCGACCACGGCGCTTCGCACCCGCTCACCCCGTCCTCCGGGGCTCCAGCGCGGAGGGCCGGTGACGACGTGGCGGTGTCTTGTGGCCCGACAGCCGAGGTCCGTCGACGCGGTGACGCGACGCGTCGAGGTCGGACGAGGCGAAACTGACACACGCCTCCGGCATGATCGCTCTTTGTGTCGAACTACACGGAACTTCTGGTGCGCATCGCTGCCCGGGCTTGCGACGACGAGCCCACGACGCCGCTCACCGGCACCCTGCCAGCTCCGCTCCCCCAGCACACGATCGACCGCGCCGAAGAGCAACTGGGCTTCAAACTGCATCCTCTGCTCGCGGCGGTCTACCGGGACCTCGCCAACGGTGGCTTCGGTCCCGACTATCAGCTACTCAGCCTGACGGACGGCCCAACCTCCGAGCAGGCGGTCGAGTGCTACCTCCAGGCTCGGACCAACCACGCCGGCACCGAGTGGGCCTGGCCGGAAGGGGTCCTTCCGATCCTGACCTGGGGCTGCGGCATGTACGCGTGCGTCGACTGCCGAAGCGACCAGGGAACGGTTCTTCTCTTCGAACCCAATCCGGGAGATCCCGATGCGGCCTGGTGGATCGACTCGCCCAGCCTGGCGGCGTGGTTCGAGCACTACGTCAACGACACAGGCTGGTGGGTCAAGGCCGAGGAGGGCGAGGATCCCGACGAGATGGCACCCTGGCCAGAAGCAAAGGAACGCGCGGCCGACTGACCGCCGCGATCCGTACGGGACTGGACACCCGAGCGGAGGCGCTCACCGGCTCGTCACGCGCGGCTCGGTTCGCTCCCTCGGCCTACCCTCGGCCTTTCGCTGATCCCCGCTCCGAACTCCGGTGCCGGGTCTGTCCCAGGGCGACGAGAACCAGGTGGCACGGCTCGTCCGCCGCGACGTGGCCTGGCAGGGTGCGCGCACAACGCCGCGACCAGCGTCGTCTTTCCGGTCCCGTGGGTTCCGGAAGTTCCGATGCGCATCCGCGCTCCCGCCCCTTCGGAGAAGTGCCGGGCCGATCATGTGTGGTCTTCGCACGCGAAAGACTTGCCGCGACGCCAGCGCGGGCAGCGCAAGCCGCTTCGATCGACGACCCGCTAACGTGATGAAGCTGCCCACGTGACAGAGCATCCAGGGTGGCGACACCAGACCACCCGTGTGGTGCAGGGACCGTGACGGTCAGAGAGGCAGCGACATGTCCGGTGCGCAGTTGTACGACACCATCGGAGCCACCTACACCGTGACGCGGCGTACCGAACCGCGAATCGCCGCAAGGGTCTGGGCTGCGCTCGGCGATGCGCGGACGGTGTTGAACGTCGGGGCCGGCACCGGCTCCTACGAGCCCACTGACCGCTACGTCCTCGCGGTGGAACCATCGGCGCTCATGCGTTCGAAGCGCCTCCCGGGAGCGCCGCCGTGCCTGGTGGGATCCGCCGAAAGCCTGCCGTTCGATGACCAGTCCTTCGACGCGGCGATGGCTTTCGCGACCGTTCACCACTGGCCGGACCCGATCGCGGGCCTACGCGAGATGCAGCGCGTCGCCCGCCGCGTGGTGGTGTTCACGCACGACACCAGCGACACCGGATGGCTTCGTCGGTTCTGGCTGACGCGCGACTACCTGCCTGAGGTCGCGGACCTCGTTGCCGGCCGGCCCTCGCTGACCGAGCTGGCCGGCGCGATCGGAGCCCGCACGGAGCCGGTGCCCATTCCGTGGGACTGCGTCGACGGCTTCTTCGAGGCCCACTGGCGCCGGCCCGAGGCCTACCTGGACGAGAACGTCCGTCGCGGCGTGTCGGTCTGGGCCAGGGTCGGGCCGGACGTCGAGCAGCGGGCCGTGCGCGCCCTTCGTGGCGATCTCGCCTCGGGCCGCTGGGCGGAGCGCAACCGTGGGCTCGTCGACCTCGACGCCGCAGAGCTTGGCCTTCGCCTGCTTGTCACCTGATCCCGCCCCGTCCGGGTACGACGTCGGATCCCCGCCACGGCCCCTTGGCCGCGCGTCCACGATCAGTGATTCGAGCATCTTCGGTATGGCCGGCTGCCACAATCTGCCCTGTGGTAAATGAGGACGACGGGGCATCCGATGGCAGGTCAGCGCCAGCGCCACGCGGCATTCGACCGCTACGCGAGGGCGTCGGCGTAACCAGCGTGGAGCTCTTCTTCGATCTGGTGTTCGTCCTCGCGTTCATCCAGGTCGTTGAGTTGATGGACGACGACTTCACCGGTTACGGCGTACTGAACGGGATGCTCGCGCTGGCCCTGTTGTGGTCGACGTGGTCCATCTATGCCTGGTTGGGCAACAGCCTCCAGACTCGGGTCGGGCTGATCCGGATCGCGCTGCTGTTCGTCACGGTGGTCACCCTGGTGATGGCGGTGTCGGTCCGGCAGGCATTCACCGATCTCCAGGGCGCGGCTGTCTCCGGCCCAGTGGTGTTCGTCGCGTGCTTCGTGGTCGTTCGGCTGGTGCATCTGGCACTGCGCTGGTACGCCGTTCCCGACACGAGGCCGCGCATCGTCCTGGTGATCGCCGCGCCGCTGTTCATCGCCTCCGTCCTTCTGCTCTCCGCCGCCGTCATGCCGCAGCGACTGTTCGACGACCCGTGGTTGGTCAAGGCAAGTCAGACCGGGCTCTGGATGCTTGCCGTCATCGTCGACTACGGCCGCGCCCTGGTGATGCGGTCGTGGGGGTGGCACATCATCTCGGCCCGGCACTGGGCGGAGCGGCATGGCCTCATCGTGCTCGTCGCCCTTGGCGAGTCGCTTATCGCGGTTGGTCTGACCAGCAGCAGCGTGCCGATGACGGGATCGCTCATCGCGGCCCTCGTCTTCGCCATCGTCACCGCCGCCGCACTGGGCTGGACCTACTTCGACGTCGTCGCGATCGCCGCCGAACGGACGCTGATCCAGAACCCCGTCCAGCGCCGGGTCGCCTACGCCCGTGACGCCTACAGCTACCTGCATCTGCCGATGATCGCCGGCATCATGCTGTTCGCCGTCGGACTGCACAAAGTGGTGGAGATCATCAAGGCCAACGAACTGGTCCGCTCGCCCGTGCAGATGGACGGCCTGACCTCCTACGCCCTCTACGGTGGAACAGCTTTGTTCCTGCTCTCCCACGTCGGCTTCCAACTGCGGATCACCCGCCTGCTCAAACGGGTCGTCTGGCCGCGACTGATCACCGCAGCGCTACTCGTGGCGCTCATCCCGGCCGCCGGCCAGCTGTCGGCGGTGGTGGCGCTCGGCCTGCTGGCGGCCGTCTGTGTCAGCCTGGTCATCACGGAGATCCTCGTCGCCAGCGGGCAGCGCAGAGAACTACGTGAGGCCGCTCTGGCGGGGGGCTTTCGGCCAGAGGGCCCTTAGGCCTGTGTCGAAGTCGGTTTCAGCCACTCGTTGATGGCGGCGAGGTGGCTGGTGGCTTCGTAGCGGACGGCGAGTTTGTCGAAGCGGGTGGCGACGGCCCGAGCCGACTCAAGCCCTGACACCGACTTCGACGCAGGCCCTAAGGCGTGTTTCGTAAGAGGTTGTCTCACGTGGCAAGTCTCGCGAGCTTCTTGTAGCAGGTCAGGGCGGTGGCCATGGCCAGGCCTCGGCTCTGCCGGTCGTTGCGGACCACGTACGGGATCTTGAGACCACGAGTAGCCCATGGCAGGCTCATGCCGCATGATCGATGATTTCGCGAAAGCCAACCTGCACGGGAGACTGCGGCGGGACCGCAAGGCGCTGCTCTGGAAACTCGACGGCTTGTCCGAATACGACGCCCGCCGACCTTTGACAGCGACCGGGACCAACCTCCTCGGCCTCGTCAAACACGTGGCCACCGTTGAGGCCAGGTACTTCGGCGAGGTCTTCGACCGCCCTTCCCCGGAACCGCTGCCCCGGTGGCAGGACTCCAACGGCAGCGATCTGTGGGCGACCGAGGACGAGACCCGCGATCAGATCATCGCGTTCTACCGGCGCATGTGGGAACACTCGGACGCGACGATCAACGCGCTTCCCCTCGACGCCCCCGGCCACGTGCCGTGGTGGCCGGAGCCTTATGCCGACACGAACCTGTTCGCCATCATGGTCCATGTCCTCGGCGAGTCCATCCGGCATGCCGGGCACGCCGATATCCTGCGCGAGGGCCTCGACGGCCGGACCGGGTTGCGCGCCGAACACGAGAACCAGATCGACGAGGAGGCCCGTGCAGCCTACTGCGCGAAGATCGAGCAGGCCGCCAGGTCGGCTGACGAGGCGGCATGACCTGACCGACGGGCAGTGGGCTGTTTTGGCTCCGCTGCTGCCTGCCGCCCCGAGGACAGGTCGTCCGCCGAAGTGGGAGAAGCGACAGCTCATTGATGGGATCCGGTGGCGGATCCGCATCGGCGCCCCATGGCGGGACGTCCCGGCTGAGTACGCGCCCTGGCCCACCGTCTACGGCCTGTTCCGCCGGTGGCAGCGGGACGGGACCTGGGACAAGATCCTGTCGGCGTTGCAGGCCGCGGGCGATACGCAGGGCCGGATCGGTTGGACGGTGAGCGTGGACTCGATGACCAGCCGCGCCCACCAACACGCCGCCGGCGCCCGCACCGACGGGCATCTGCAGAAGGAACCGCCCGGCGGCGTGCACGACGAGCCGGCCGATCATGCGCTGGGCCGCTCGCGGGGCGGGCTGACCACCAAGACTCACCTGGCTTGCGAGCAGGGGCAGAAGGTCCTATCCCTGACCGTGACCGCCGGGCACCATGGTGACAGCCCGCAGTTCATCCCCGTCCTGCGCAGCATCCGCGTGACCCGCCTCGGCGTGGGCCGGCCCCGCACCCGCCCCGACCTGGTCCTGGCCGACAAGGCCTACACCAGCCGCGGCAACCGCGGCCACCTGCGCTCACGCGGGATCAAGGCCTGCATCCCCAGCAAGAACGACCAGGACGCCCACCGCAAAGTCAAAGGCTCCAAGGGCGGGCGCCCGCCTACCTTCGACAAGGGCCTCTACCGGCTACGCCACGCCGTCGAGAACGGCATCAACAGACTCAAACGCCACCGCGGCGTCGCCACCCGCTACGAGAAACTGGCAGTCCACTTCCAAGCCGTCCTAACCATCACGATCATCACTGAGTGGCTCTGAACCGGTTTATGAAACACGCCTTAGACCTGTTGAGGATCCGCGGAGGTGAGTCGCCTCCGCGCATCCTTGCGTCGGCGGCCGCCGTCAGGGGGCGGATGGCGTCATGATCGATAATTTAGTCAGGTTAGCAAGGTCGGCTGTTGGCGTAAGCTCCACCGTGGTCGCGCCTGCCGCCTTGTCCGCAGACGCTCGCCCGATCGTGACAGCACCAACCTGATTGCTCTGCTGGGACGGATCCGGCATCAAGACACGGTTGGTCTGGTAAACCTCACCGTCTGCGGGAACGCCTTCCATGACCAGCTTTCCGCCGGTGCCACGCACGGAACCCGGAACATTACTGATATTCGTGTACACCTGGCCGGCGAATCCTGTGCTGGTAATGAGGTCGACAGTGGCTTCGCCGCGGACGGTATCGACTGCCGTTACGCGTCCGACCAAACCTTCAGCGACGACGGCTAGCTGCCCCCGCCGGACTTCCTGATCCTTCGGGAACGCCACGATTATCTGTTGGCCGTTCCTGCCGACCACCTCAGCGGGTACGGCCCGCGCGTCGCCGTCCACACCGTCCTCACCAGGTACCTCGAACACCTTCGTCAGGCTGGCGAATGGTCGCTTCGGCTTGATGAACCCCGCGATCGTCGTCGTCTGGGCGGTCGCAGCGATCGGGAGTCCTTTTACAACAAGGCGACTGGTGGGTCCGTCCGGTTCTTGTATCATCTCATCATCGACTGCGGTACTCGACACCCGCACCGCTGTCACGCCCGGCATGGCAAGGGCAATGGCATAGGTGCCCCAGGGGTCATTACTAACCTCGCCGGCGGCCCCGGACAACCGTGGACTGACCAGACTTATCACCTGGGTCTTCACCGGGTCGGGCGCCGGCCGATCAACCCGCATCCGCAGGGCGTCCGCCGCACCGGAATCACCGGTGAAGATCGCCAACCGCGCGTCGCCCTGCTTGTCGTATCCCTGCAGGACGACCACCGTAGAGCGCAGGCGTGGATGGCGCGTCGCGACAAGGGCCCGAACATCAGTGTGCGGGCCTGCCGAATTGGTACGGTCCCAGACGCTGGTGGCCTCACGTACCAGGCCAGCGTCCACGTTTCCCACCGGGGACCAGCCCAGGAACGGCCCATCCGGCGGCGGTGCAGCGAGTTGCGGTGTGGACCCGAATGCGACAACCCGAAACATCGTCACCAGCACCGCCAAGCACACTGCGGCCGCGGCTCCGGCGGCGATACGCCGCCGCCCGCGACGCCGGGCTGCCCGCCGCATGATCTTGCCTTCATAGCCCTCGGTCGGTACCACCGACTCGGCCAGATCCGCCAGGCCGTCACGCAACTCGGTCGTGTTATACATAGCGCACCTCTTGATCAGCAACACAATCGGCCTCAGCCCACTGCTTACGCAGAGTCTGCAGGCCCCTTGATGAAAGACTCTTGACCGTGCCAACCGAACAACCCAGTACGTGCGCTGTGTCCTGCTCGGACAGGTCCTCGTAGAAGCGCAGTACGACGGCGGCACGCTGTCGTACTGGCAGCCCCTCCAACGCCCGGCGGAGCAAGTCCCGCTGTTCCACCCCCACGTACTCGTCGCGTGCTTGCCTCTCCACCAGCCGACCCAAGGGCTGTTCCCACCAGGATCGACGCCGCCTCCAGGTCACGAAGGTGTTTACTAGAATGCGCTGAACGTAGCGATCGACGCCTTCTGCGCGTTCCAGCCGAGACCACGCCACAACCGTCTTGGCCAACGTCGTCTGGACCAGATCCTCGGCTTTCCCTCGGTCTCCGCACAGCAGGAAGGCGGTCCGGAGCAGCGATCCGTAACGTGCCCGTACAAAGGCTGTCACCTCCTTATCCTCGCGATCGCGCATCAGCCCCCCGCCCCCTCAGTCTCAATCTCACGGCCACTACTTACGCTCTCGACCCCGGCAAACGTTGCCGTGACTCCGGAACTTCTTGGTGATCGACCATCTCCACCCGCCCGCCGTGACGGCGATGCGCAAACGCGCCACCCAGTGCCGAGCAGGCCGAGCCGGCAGACCATGGGCTCGACCGATCTCGGGGCGGCTGGACCACCAAGACGCATCCGGCGTGTGAGCAGTGCCCCACAGGCTGATGGCCATGGCGGTGACCGCTGGGCAGCGCGGCGAAAGCCCACAGTTCAGCCCCGTGCTGGTCAAGGTGCGTGTGGCCCGGAACGGGAGCGGCCGGCCGCTGAACTGGCCGGACACGGCGCTGTCCGACAACACGCAGAAGATCCACAAGCCGGCTCAAGCCCTCGCACCGACTTCGACACAGGCCCTAGATCTGACCGGCGTCGCCCGAACGGCCAGCTCGGGAATCGTCGTGATCGGAATCGAGGGTCCGACGCTCGGGGTCGTCTCGGCCGGGTGAGGTAGCACTTCGCTGCTGAATTCCTTCGGCGGTGCGGAGAACGTCGCGGGCGGCGGTCGCCGCCGGGCAGCCTGCGGTCCGGCAGATCGGGCATCGTCCGCCGGGTCCGGGTCGATGGTCGCGGAGGATCGCGCGGGCGGTGAGGATCAGCCGGTTACGGATCTGCGCCAGGGACAGGAACGGTGCCGTCATCCTCAGCCCACCCCGAGGGCGGCGGCGAGCTGGACGAGCGTCACCGGAGCGGCGGGGTCGTGGGCCACCTGGGCAAGCATGTCCCGGCCCGCCGGTCGGTGGCGGACCTCCGCCGACGCAACGCGGTCGGCATCCATCAACACCCGGCCCGCGCTGACCGGATCGTCGACGTGGAGATACGCGCGGGCCGCGTCGATCAGGTACGCGGCGCGATGCTCGGCGGGCAGCCATCGCCAGCCGTCCCGCGTGATCACCTTCTCGTGCCAGGCCACTGCTTCCCCCGCGTCGCCCAACTCCACCGCCACGGCGACCCGGGCCAACTCCACCGCCGTCGGCCCGAACCCGGTCCGGTAGTGGTCGTGACCATCCCCCACCCACGAGGCCATGTCGGCGGCCTCGTCGATCAGCTCGACGGCGGTGCGATCGTCCCCGTCGCGGGCAGCGGCCAGGGCAGCCTGCACCAGCAGCGTTCCGCACAGGGACAGCTCCGGTGGGGTGCCGTACTCGATCACCGGCGGGGCGATCCGGTAGGCAGCGGCCAACATCACCGACTTCGCCACCCTCGCCTGCCCCGACTCACGTAACACCTGACCGAGTTGCACGGCAGCGGCGGCTACCGACACCCGGTCACCGGTAGCCGCGACCATGGCCCGGTCGACCGCCAACCACGCCAGGCCGGGTTCGCCCAGCTTCATCAGCAGCGACGCGGTCACCCGGTACGCCTCCACCAACGGCACCCGACCCGCCACGGGATCGCGAACGTGGGTGCGCTGCGCGTCCGCCAACACCCCCGGCACCAGGTCGATCATCTGCGGGTAGCGGGCGTGCTGGAAGGTGGTCCACGCATGGGCGACATCCCGCGCCAGCTCGTCGGCCGGCAAGACGAGGCGGCGGGCCGCCGGCCGCCCTAACACGATCTCGTACGTCGACAGAGCCGCCCGGATCCGGGCAACTCCCTCGGCCCGCTCTGTCACCTCAGCGGGTTGGACGTCCTGGCCGAGGAGAACCGCCGTGTCGATGCGCAGGACGACGGCGATGTCCTGAAGGGTCGACACCTTGTCCAGCGACCGAACGCCTCGCTCGACCTTGTCGACCCAGCTCTTGGACTTGCCGAGCCGGTCGGCCAACACCTGCTGCGACAGCTTCCGCCGCCCCCGCCAGTACGCCACCCGACGACCGACCGGCAGCAGGTCACCGCTGTCCACGACGCCACCGCCGATCCGGCACGGCACGGGTGATCTCCTCGGGCGGTATCCGCTCCGCCTCGGCCCGCGCAAGAAGCCGTTGCCGCGCCGCCTCCCGCTCGGCGGCCTCCACCTGCTCGCCCCGGCTGACCGCCGGCTCGTCGCCATGACCCTGCATCCCCACCTCCGTTGGCACGGGGCAACGGCAAGCTCATGGAAGGACCATCACCGCCGCGCCCGGCGTCGACGACCAGCTATCAGGCAACAGCAGGTCACCACACCGCCACAGACTGTCGTGGCTGAAGGTGATCACCCAGGTACGGATGGTGCGATGGAAAGATCGCGCCTCAACGACTCGGACGTGACGTACCAGTCAGCGCGAGCAGCCCATCAGCTCGGCCAGGCCCGCCAGTTCGTCCGTCATCGCTCGACGGCGACCCGTTGCGATGCGGTCCACGGTGTCTCGCGCGTACCGCTGCTGCCGTAGCCAGGTGGGTGCGGTGTTTCGTAACTGCGTCAGCACCGCCGTTGCCTTCCCGTACCGCCGCAACTCCGCGTACGCCCACGCCACGTCCAGCCGGTGCCGCCGCCACGCCGACGTGCTGATGGTGGGGACGGGCGGAACCAGCGTGGACAGCTCCAGTACCCGGCCCGCGTCGCCAGCCACGGCTGCGGCCTCTGCCCGCTGCATCTGCACCTTGGCGTTGTCGAACCCACCCACCAGCATCAGGTGATCAGAGGCGGGCACCTGTTCACCGATCCGAGCCGCAGCGGCAGCGGCGACGCCGATGAGGTCAGCCACCTCATCCGGCCGATTGTCCCTGGCCTGCGCTGCGGCGGCACTCAGCAGCAGCCACCCCCACGCGGCGAGGTCAGCCGGCGTCGCCCGAGACAGTCGCGGCTCGACCTCGTCAGCGGTGACGACCGCCAACTCGGCCGCCTCGCAGATGCGTCCCTGGCGCATCAGCAGCCAACACATCGTCCGGATGACGGTGGCCTCCACGACCTGATCCCCGGAGCGCTGCGCGGCGTCGAGGGCTCCCGAGAGTGCGGTGTGCGCCAGATCGTCGGCTCGCAGTTGGATCAGCAGACCGCCAGCCAGGTGCTGGGCGCGGGCGAGCAGGTCATATGCCTCAGCATGCCTCTCATCACCAGCGAGACTGACGGCAGCGCGTACGTTCAGCAGCAACGGCGGCACCACCCTCAACGCGACGGCGTAGTCACCAGCGTTGTAGACCCGATCAGCGGCGTGCAGGTTCGCCCGCAACGTGGCTAGGCCGGGCGGCTCAGCCGCCGGCACGACCAGCGGGACACCACCGAGCCCCCGCACCGGGGCGACCACCCGGCGAATCTCCCCCAATGACAACTGCTGGTGATCCGGCTCTCCCCGAGCAGCAGCCTGCGACGCATCACCCAGCAGCGCAGACGTCGACACGCCCAGGGCACGAGCAAGCGCATGCAGGGTATCGAGGCGAGCCGCACCCCGGCTGCCCTGCTCCAGCTTCCGGATGACCTCAACACTGACACCGGACCGCTCGGCAAGCTGCTCCTGCGTCAGTGTGGACTCACGGCGGACTCCCGCAAGGCGATCACCGAGGGTGGGCTTGGTCATGCCATCTCCCGCTAGGTCGAACGACACCCACCGGCATCAACCCGCTTGGCTGTCACTTCGGACGGTACACCCGAGCGCGATCACAAGGGGTGCCCCGATGCCCACTCCCCGCCATCACCATGCGCCACTGATCACCAATGTCCCCTCGGCCAGGCCGTGTACTTCCACCGAGCGCTGTGCCACTTCGGCGTCGAGCACGAGTTCGTGATCTACCCCAGGGAAGGCCACCGGATCGGGAACGCAACCACCACCTCGACGCTAGTGTCCTGAGTCCGTAGTTTCCTGTTAGTTCGGTGTGGGTGCGTTACCTGGACCGAGGTTGCCGCCGGTCGTATTGACCGTCGAGGAACGCCGAGCGTTGGAGTCGTTGACACGGCGGCGGACGACTTCGTCCAGCTTGTCGGCTCCAAGCACTGGAAGGTGTACCCCCAGATCAGACCGACACCTGACGAGAGCAAGGGCCGAAGACGTCCTTGATGTCGTAGTGCAGCTCTAGGCCCTTCTCGCCGGGGGGCGTGATAAAGACGTACGAGTCGACCGGGCAGCGGGGTGACTGGCTCAGGCTCCGGCACGCCTCCTGCACCCGAGGTGAATCGTCCTCAAAAGAGTCAAGCATCAACGTAGCGCCCTGCCGGAACTCAGACAGCAGACGCTCCAGGTCGACGGCGTCTGTGATGATGCCGTGAGCAATGCGCACCGCGTGGGTGAAGCGCTCCGCCGGGACGGGCCGACCTCCCTTAACTAACCGGACGTGAGGCGGCCGAAGAGCGCTGCCAGTCAAGGTCGCGAGTACATTCGTCACCCCGAAAAGGTCGGCCGTGGCATCCCGCCAGGTACCTCTGCGCAGGATCGGAGTACGCCCCCAGTGGTCCCTGGCAAAGGTGCCCTTGTCTCCGACGAGCTGGGTGAGAATCGGATCATGGGTCATAATGCTCCTTGGACATTACGGGCGAGCGGATCGGTGCTCGCTTCCGGATCTTCCTCAGGTCGGGTGGTCGGCGTTGTCCGGAGCTTGATCGCCGCGTATCCGGCGGCGACCAGGAGCGCGACTGACGGCAGCGCGATGCCCCAGCGGACACCAAGGTATTCGGCGATAGCACCCACGACGACGGCCCCGGGCGGGATGAACCCCATATACGCAGCGTTGTAGGCAGCCAGCACCGGTCCCTGTTCGCTGTCACTGGCGCGATGTTGGATGAAAACGACGACGGTCGTGGTGAACAGGGACAGCGCCATACCAACGCCGGCCATCGCGGCACCGAACCAGACGGAACTAGTGGCCATCGCGGCGAACAGAGCCATAACTCCGAACGCAGTTGCCCAGGTCACGTACTCGCCGGTGGTGGGCGCGGATCGCCGGGCCGAGACGACGCTACCAACGATCGCACCTACTGCAGTGCACATGCCGATCAACCCATAGGTAACGGAGTCGTCATGCATAACGGTGACAACCATCAACGGGCCGGTAATCTGGAACTGGTAGGCAAACCCGCCTAGCAGCAAGGTGAGAAGAAGCGCTGGACGGATCGCCTGGGGGATCCCGTTGAGCCGCGCCTCACTGCCGGATCTTTGGCCGGTGACCGTCGCGCCACCGATCGAATCGCCACGCACGCGTCGCACATAATTCAGAGAGAAGACCACCGCCAGGTACGACACGGCGTTGAGGAGAAACACCCACCCCTCGCCGATGCCGGCAATCAGGAATCCGGCCGCAGCCGGGCCAACGATACGGGCCCCGCCTACTGCCGTGGAGTAGGTGCCAACCGCACGGCGCAACCGCTCAATACCGACTAGATCCTTCATGAACATTTGTCGCGCTGGAGAATCGACCACGTGGACACACCCGAGCAGCAAGGCCGTCGCGCCGATCCACCAGACACTAGCCCATCCGAAAACAAGCAATGGCACCGCAAGCAGGACCGAAACCGCCATCTGGGCATACTGGGTGACAAGGAGCGTGCGGTGACGTGACATCCGGCCAACCACCCGCCCAACCGGTCGAATCAACACCAGCATGGGCACGAACTGGACCGCCGCCACGAGGGAAAGGACTAGGGCGTTTCCTCCCGCCACCCGGTTGACCAGCCAGTAGAGCGCGGTGTACTCCATGAACGTCCCGAAGCTCGACACCGCTTGGCCGGAAACATAGGCCCTAAAAGCCCTGTCACCTGCTAGCCCTCCGTGAGGGCTGTTCCCCGACGATTCCATCTGCACTCCAGCTGACAACCAACCTCGGATACTTGTAATCGGAGGGTAGCAGAGGGTTTTTGACCGGCTGCGGATAGCTCACGCCGAGCACATAGACGGGGGACTCATCGTTGCGCGACCCCCGAGCGCCTTCTCCAGAGCGGTGTCGAAAAATGCGGCCGTCTGAAACGGACAGAGGCCCAGCGCCGTAGCTATAAGGGAAAATGTCTGACCGTAGTGCCCGGCGTCATACATCACGAGCCGACACGCGCGAGGGTGCCGGCACTTCCAGGAAAGGCGCCTGATGCGCGCGGTGGTAAAACAGGTGAAGGCCGCACCGGTGCACTGCCTCTGGCCATAGGTTACCCGGCCCACCGCATTCCTGCCGAACCCAGGATCCAACAGTTCCAGACAATGGCGGCCCGCATGATAGTGATACAGTCCGGCCGGCACCCCATCGACAGCCAGAACAGCGACGTAGCACTCCACCTCGTGACGTCCACCGGCAGAAGGACTCGACCGCGGCTGCTACATACCGAACAGTTCTGCGTCGACAAACCGTTGCGGACACCAGGCTTCAGCCAAGATCATCGAGAGATGGTCGAGAGCCGCCGGCTGGCCGATGAAGTCACGGTGAGTACGACGGCGCTTCAACGCCTCCGTCAGACCCATCTCAACGTCGGTGCGCACCCTCGGAAGACGCAGCGCAGGGGCGGAGGGGTACTCCTTGAACAGCGGCTCCGGCTCACCGTCGGAGGTAATCGCCTCAGCGAGCACATGACGTTCCTGCGCCGTGTCTGGATAGTTCGCGTCACAGATCAGTTCGTGGAAGTGACGATCCTCCGCACCCCAACTCTCCCACTCCCCGAGGTTCAAAATATCGCCGCCCTCGCAATCGCCAGAGATAAGAAGTTCACTCCTGATGAGCATCTCGACGGCACGGTTAACATCGGAGATATCTACCCCAGGGGCGGGGTGCGGTTGGACAGGGGAATCACGGCAGGGTAAGGCAACTTCCGGTTAGGACACCGGTTTTGGTCGACTGCTGTCTTACCGGAAGCCTCGCCCTACGTCGATCCCCGCCCTGCCCACCACCCGCAACCAGACCCGTCACCTTGGAAGGGCTCAATGTTGAAGTGGACATTTGGACCGGCCTGACCACTGCCTACTGCCTGCGCCGCAGCGCCACGGGTACCGAAACGGTGGCAACGCCTCAATGCGGGACGCGCTCTACTCGACATGACAGCACTTAGTACTGCAACGGCAGTTGGTTACGGGTAGCCGCGTCGTCGGTAGTGGCAGGTTCGGGCTTGGTGTTGGCGGCGGCGTCGCCATCGGGACCAGG
>NZ_JBITJH010000030.1:0-60776 GCF_044459745.1 Micromonospora sp. NPDC050187 | reverse complement strand
CCCAGACGGTGCAGGTGTCGGCGTACCCGGACCACTACGCCCAGTGGGAGAAGCAGGCCGCCGACCTGGTCGCCGAGCACTGGAACAGCTGACCCCGGGACAGACGCCGTGGGCCGGCACCCCCAACCGGGGTGCCGGCCCACACGCGTCTGTCGTCTGTCAGGGCTGGACCCGACGTCGCCGGCGACGGTCGGCGCGCCGGCGCAGGAACCAGAAGACGAAGACGACCAGCCCGACCAGGAAGACCAGCACCAGCACCGGCAGGAGAATCGCCACCACGGACATCACCACGCTGGTGGCGTCCTCGGCGGTGCTGGCGACCGGAGCGCCGACGCCGGCCGTGCTGGCGTTGACGATCGGCCGGGCCGCCGACTTCAGCAGGTGCACCCCGAGGGCGATCAGCACGCCCACCACCACCGGCACCCAGTCGCTGGACGAGAAGAACTGCCCGGGATCGCTGACGGTGACCGTCTCCGAACTGGAGCCGGCCCCGAAGGCGAGCCCACCGGCGGTCGGACGGACCACGGTCTGGACGACGTCGTTGACGTGGTCGACCACCGGCACCTTGTCCGCGACCACCTCCACGGCCAGCAGGACGACCAGGATCGCGATGACCCACCCGTCGCCGAGCCACTGCCAGCCGGCGGGCAGGGTGATGACGTCGGTGTAGCGCGCCAGCAGCCCCATGGTGAGCAGGGGGATGTAGGCGTTCAGGCCGGCCGAGGCGGCCAGGCCGGATCCGGTGAGGATTTCGAACACCCGTCCAGGATCGCACCGGCACGCCAGCGGTGCTCGGTGGCGACGGCCGGTCGCTCCGCTACCCTCGTCGGGTGCGTCTGGTGATTGCGAAGTGCTCGGTTGACTACGTCGGACGGCTCTCGGCTCATCTGCCGCCGGCCACCCGGCTGCTGATGGTGAAGGCGGACGGGTCGGTCTCCATCCACGCCGACGACCGGGCGTACAAGCCGCTGAACTGGATGAGCCCGCCCTGCCGGCTGGAGGAGGCCCCCGGAGTGTGGCGGGTGGTCAACAAGGCCGGTGAGGAGCTACGGATCACCCTGGAGGAGATCTTCCAGGACACCTCGTACGAGTTGGGCGTCGACCCGGGGCTGCGCAAGGACGGGGTGGAGGCGCACCTGCAGGAACTGCTCGCCGCCAACCCGGAGACCCTGGGGGAGGGATACACCCTGGTCCGTCGCGAGTACATGACCGCGATCGGCCCGGTCGACCTGCTCTGTCGGAACGCCGACCAGGGCACGGTGGCGGTCGAGGTGAAACGGCGCGGCGAGATCGACGGGGTCGAGCAGCTCACCCGGTACCTGGAACTGCTCAACCGGGACCCGCTGCTCGCTCCGGTGGCCGGTGTCTTCGCCGCCCAGGAGATCAAGCCCCAGGCACGGGTGCTCGCGACCGACCGGGGCATCCGCTGCGTGGTCGTCGACTACGACAAGCTGCGCGGCATCGAGCGCGACGAGCTGACCCTCTTCTGAACCGACCGGCTGGTCCGCAGTGGCGGGCCGGCACCGGCCGATTCGCGCGGTGACGGGACGCCGGCCGGTGGGCTCAGCGGCCGTACATCATCTTGGCCGCCTTGACCATGCGGGCGACGTCCCGTGGGGTCCGCTCGAAGGTCATCGCGGGGAGCAGCGACGGGCCGCGCCGCCGGGTGACCGACTTCGGGCGACCGAACTCGCGGAGGCCGTCCTCGCCGTGGATCCGGCCGAAGCCGGACTCGCCCACCCCGCCGAAGGGGAGGGTGGACATGCCGGCGAAGGAGAGCACCGAGTTCACCGAGGCCATCCCGGACCGCAGCCGCCGCGCCACGGCCACCGCCCGCCGCCGGCCGAAGACCGCGCCACCCAGGCCGTACGGGACGGCGTTGGCACGGGCCACCGCCTCGTCGACGTCGCGTACCCGGTTGATGGTCAGGGTCGGGCCGAAGGTCTCCTCCCGCACGGCGGCCGAGTCCTCCGGCACGTCCACCAGCACGGTCGGGTGGACGAAGGGCGGCTGCACGGCGTCCGCGCCACCGAGCACGGCCCGGCCGCCCCGGGCCAGCGCGTCGTCGATGTGCCGGCGGATGACGTCGATCTGGGCGGGCATGGTGATCGGGCCGATGTCCGCGTCGTCCGCGCCGACGGTCAGCCGGCCGGCGCGCTCCACCACCTTCGCCACGAAGGTGTCGAAGACCGGCTCGACCGCGTACACCCGCTCGATGCCGATGCAGGTCTGGCCCGCGTTCATCAGCGCACCCCAGACGCAGGCCTCGGCTGCCGCGTCCAGGTCGGCGTCACCGTCCACGATCATCGCGTCCTTGCCGCCCGCCTCCACCAGCACCGGGGTCAGTGACTCGGCACAGGCCGCCATCACCTTCTTCGCGGTGGCGGCGGACCCGGTGAAGGCCAGCTTGTCCACCCCGGAGCGGCAGAGCGCCGCGCCGACGTCACCGAACCCGTGCACGGCGGTGAGGACCGACTGCTCGCCGACCGCCTCGGCGAAGGTGTCGACCAGCCACTGTCCGACCAGGGGGGTGTACTCGCTGGGCTTGAACACCACGGCGTTCCCGGCCGCCAGGGCGTACGCGATGGAGCCGACCGGCGTGAAGACGGGGTAGTTCCACGGGCCGATGACGCCGACCACGCCGTACGGCTGGTATTCCAGGTGGCCGGAGAACTCGGCGAGGATCAGCCGGGACCGGACCCGGCGCGGCCCGAGCACCCGGGCGGCGTTACGGGCGGCCCAGTCGACGTGCTCGATGGCGGTGACCGCCTCGACGAGGGCGTCGGCGATCGGCTTGCCGCCCTCGGCGTGCACCAGCTCGGCGAGCTGCTCGACCCGCTGGGCCAGCAGGGTCCGCCAGCGCAGCAGCCGGGCGCGGCGGCCGGTGAAACCGAGCCCCGCCCACCGGGCACCCGCGGCGCGGGCCTGCTCCACGGCGTGACGGACGTCCTCTGCGGTGGCCAGGGGTAGGCTGCCCACCTCGACGCCGGTCGCGGGGCTGGTCGAGACGAGTCGGCCGTCGTCGACGAGCGGCGTCCCCGGGGCGTTCGCAACCGTCATGGACGAAGTCTAGACCGGGGGCTTACCGACCGGTAGGGTCGCGTTCCGGAGCTGCGGAGCCACGCACGGTGCCCGACTCCGAGGTGTGCTCATCGCCGGGGGTGTCGTCGTGTTCCCCGGATTCGGCTCACGGTAACGTCGCCCGGTCCCGACCGCCCCGAGGCGGCCCGGTCGGCCGAATCGGTGAACGTGAGGTGGCCGGCCGTGGTCGGCGAGGTGCCCGGCCGGTGGTGGAGCCGACGGCCGTTTGGTGGCAGCCTGTGTCACGGGGCGTACCGGTGGGGTGGAGGGGCGGATTGTCCATGGAGGATCATCCGGAGCTTCTGCCGGTCCTGACGGTTGCCGGTGGGCCGATGCGGGGTGCCCGCTTCCGACTCCGGCCGGGTCTGCTGGTGATCGGCCGGGCGTCGACTGTGGACATCGTCGTCGACGACGCGCACCTGAGCCGGCGGCACGCCGTGGTCCGCAGCGAGGGCGACATGGTGACCCTGAACGACCTCGGCTCGACGAACGGCACCTGGCTCAACGACCGCCGCATCTTCGACGTGCAGCCGCTCACCGACGGCGACGTCATCCGGCTCGGCCGGACGGAACTGCGTTTCTTCGACCCCGGCGTGGCCCTGACCGACCCGGTGGGGCTGAGCTTCGGCGTGATGCGCCGGCACCAGCGGGCGACCCTGCCGCTGCCGGTCGCCGGTCCACCGTCCCTGCCGGCCGGTGGTCCGCCGGTCCTGCGTGCCCCGGCCCAGGCGGTCGACGGGGGCCGGTGACAGGTCCCACCACGTGTCGCGGACCCGGCGGCACGTGGCAGACTCGCGCGCAGAACCTTAGCGACCGTTCAAGCGGCGGTCCGGGAGCGACGGGAGGCCGGTCGTGGCGCGCGAGTTCACCAGCGTGGGCGTTGTCGGACTGGGCACCATGGGTGCCGGGATCGTCGAGGTCTTCGCCCGCAACGGCATCGACGTGGTGGCGGTCGAGATCTCCGACGCCGCGTTGGAGCGCGGTCGCCGGACGCTGACCGGTTCCACCGACCGGGCGGTGGCCCGGGGGAAGCTCGCCCCGGCCGACCGGGACGCCCTGCTGGGGCGGGTGAACTTCGCCGTCGGGCTGGCGGCCCTGGACTCGGTGGACCTGGTTATCGAGGCCGTCCCCGAGCGCCTCGACATGAAGCAGCGGCTCTTCGCCGAACTGGACCGGGTCTGCAAGCCCGCAGCCATCCTCGCCACCAACACCTCGTCGCTGAGCGTCACCGAGATCTCGGTCGCCACCCAGCGGCCCCACCAGGTCGTCGGGGTCCACTTCTTCAACCCGGCGCCGGTGATGAAGCTGGTCGAGGTGGTCCGGACGGTGGTCACCTCGCCCGAGGTGGTGGCCGACGTCGAGGCGCTCTGCGCCCGGCTCGGCAAGGTCGGCGTCACCATCGGCGACCGGGCCGGCTTCATCGCCAACCACCTGCTCTTCGGCTACCTCAACCAGGCCGTCGGGATGGTCGAGACGCACTACGCCACCCGCGAGGACGTCGACGCCGCGATGAAGCTCGGCGGCGGACTGCCGATGGGGCCGTTGACGCTGCTGGACCTGATCGGCCTGGACACCGCGTACGAGATCCTGGACACGATGTACCGGCGGGGCGGGCGGGACCGCCGGCACGCGCCGGCGCCGCTGCTCCGGCAGATGGTCACCGCGGGTCTGCTCGGCCGGAAGTCCGGCCGGGGCTTCTACACCTACGAGCGGCCGGGGTCGCCGGTGGTCGTACCGGACGAGCGGACGCCGGTGACGACGGAGGCCGCGCTCCTCGACGGCGCGCGGACGGTCGCCACGGTCGGCGTGGTCGGCGGCGGGACGACGGCCACCGGAATCGTCGAGGCCCTGGCCCACGCCGGTTACCAGGTGGTGTCGGTGGTCCGGGGCGAGGAGGGGGTTGGCCGGGTCCGGGAGACGGTCACCACCTCGCTGGACGAGGACGTGGCCCGGGGCCGGCTCGACGAGGCCGACCGGGACGCCGCCCTCGCCCGGATCACCTGGTCGGCGGCGCTCGACCACCTCGCCGACGTCGACCTGGTGGTCGAAGCGGTGGCCGAGGACCTGGGCGCGACGAAGGCCCTCTTCGCCGACCTCGACGAGATCTGCAAGCCGGGCGTGGTGCTGGCCACCGCCACCGCCACCCTGTCGGTGATCGACCTGGCGATGGCCACCCAGCGCCCGGCCGACGTGGTGGGGGTGCACCTCTTCGACCCGGTGCCGACGACGTCGCTGGTGGAGATCGTCCGGACCATCCGCACCTCGCCGGACGCCGTGGCGACCGCCCGCGCGGTCGCCGCCCGGCTCGACAAGACCGCCGTGGTCTGCGGGGACCGCGCCGGGTTCATCGTCAACGCGCTGCTCTTCCCGTACCTCAACGACGCGGTGAAGATGCTGGAGGCGGGTTACTCCACCACTGACGACATCGACCACGCGATGACGCTCGGCTGCGGCTACCCGACGGGTCCGTTCGCGCTGCTCGACGCGGTCGGGCTGGACGTCGCCCTGACCATCGAGCGCACGCTCTACCGGGAACTGCGCGATCCCGGCTTCGCGCCCGCGCCGCTGCTGGAGCACCTGGTCACCGCCGGTTATCTGGGCCGCGAGAACGGCCGGGGGTTCCGCGACCACGCGTCCCGCTGACCGCCGCCGGGGTCGCCGCGCCGGGCCACGGCCACCGTCCGGTGCCGTCGGGCTCCGCCGCCCGGCCGGCGACGGCCGGAGCGCCGGTGACCCTCGAGCGCCCGTACGCTGGACGGCGTGAGCCCTCGTCGCAACCGTCCCCGCCGTGACGACACCGCCCACCTCGTCGACTCCGACCGGGTCCGCCACGGCGTTCCCACGGTCGAGCAGTGGCGGGACGGTGAGTGGCAGGTGCGCGGCATCAGCGGCGGCGCGTCGGGCAAGACGTACCGCTGCCCGGGGTGTGACCAGGAGATCCGCCCCGGGGTGGCGCACCTGGTGGCCTGGCCGGCGGACGGGTGGGGCGACCTGACCGACCGCCGGCACTGGCACAGCGGATGCTGGCGGGCGCGGGACCGGCGTGGCCCGGCCGTCCAGCGCGGTCGCGGCGCCCCGCGACACGGTTGAGCGATCTCGGTCACCCCGGAGCCGCCCCCGGCCGGCGCGCGGACCGATCAGGCGGGAGACTGGACCGGTGAGCACCCCGATCCGTGCCTCCTCGATCCTGCCCGGGCACCGCGAGGACATCGAACTGCATACCGCGGACGGCCTGACCCTCGTCGGCGAGCTGGCCCGGCCGCTCGACCGCGAGCCGGTCGCCACCCTGGTCTGCCTGCATCCGCTGCCCACCCACGGCGGGATGATGGACAGCCACGTCCTCCGCAAGGCCGCCTGGCGACTGCCGGCCCTGGCCGACCTGGCCGTGCTGCGCTTCAACACCCGGGGCACCACCAGCGTCCGCGGCACCAGCGGGGGCGAGTTCGACAACGCGGTCGGCGAGCGGTACGACGTCGCCGCCGCCGTCGAGTTCGCCGAGTTCGCCGAGTTGCCGAACGTCTGGCTGCTCGGCTGGTCGTTCGGCACCGACCTGGCCCTGAAGCACGGCTGCGACCCGACGGTCACCGGGGCCGTCCTGCTCTCCCCGCCGCTGCGCTACTCCACCCCGGAGGACCTGGCCGTCTGGGCCGACAGCGGCAAGCCGCTGGTCGCGCTGGTGCCCGAGTTCGACGACTACCTCCGTCCCGACGAGGCCCGCCAGCGGTTCGGCGCGGTGCCGCAGGCCGAGGTGGTGGGGGTGCCCGGGGCGAAGCACCTCTGGGTCGGTGACGCCGAGACCGTCCTCGACGAGGTGGTCCGCCGGGTGAACCCGGCCGTGCCGGTGCCGCTGCCCACCACCTGGGACGGCCCGATGGAGACCGGTGACGCCAGCGCGTACGCCGACCGGACGGTGGCCTCGTTCGCCGACCGACCGGTACCCGGCCCGCCCGCGAACTGACCGCCCCTGCTCCGACCGGTCAGCGGCCCAGGGCGTCGAGCGTCACCCGGGCGGCCTCGGCGATCAGCGCGTCGTCGTGTTCCGCGTCCTCGGCGGCCCGGCTGGAGAGCACCGCCAGCACGATCGGGGCGCCCTCGGGCGGCCAGAGCACCGCGATGTCGTTGCGGGTGCCGTAGGCCGCCGTGCCCGTCTTGTCGCCGACCGTCCAGCCGGCCGGCACGCCGGCCCGGATCAACGCGTCGCCGGTGGTGTTGCGGCGCAGCCAGTCGGTGAGCAACGCGCGGTCCCCGGCGTCCAGCGCGTCGCCCAGCACGTACGCCCGCAGGTCGGTGGCGAGCGCCCGGGGCGTGCTGGTGTCCCGGTCGTCGCCCGGGGTGGCCTCGTTGAGGGCGGGTTCCGTGCGTACCGGCTTCGTGGTCCGGTCGCCGAGGGCCCGCAGGTGCCGGGCGAACCCGGCCGGGCCGCCGAGCTCGGCCAGGATCAGGTTGGCCGCGGTGTTGTCGCTGTACCGCACCGCCGCGTCGGCGAGGTCGCGCAGCGACATACCGGTCTCGACGTGTTTCCTGGTGACCGGCGCGTGCGCCAGCAGGTCGGCCCGGGTGTAGCGGACGACCCGGTCGAGTTGCGCGGGAGTGGTCGCGTCCAGCAGGGCGGCGGCGACCAGCGCCTTGAACGTGGAAGCGTAGGCGAAGCGCTCGTCGGCGCGGTGGGCGATCGTGGCGCCGGAGCCCGTGTCGATGGCGTAGACGCCGAGCCGCGCCCCGAACCGCGCTTCCAGTGCGTCGAAGCTCCGGTCCACCGCCGGGGTGGCGGCGGCCGTCGGCGTCGACGCGGCGGTGCTGGTCGGTGTCGGAGCGGGGGACGAGGGCTCCCCGGAGCCGCAGGCGGCCAACCCGAGGAGCCCGGTCACGGCGACACCCGCCACGGCGCGTCGGACACGTTCCGTCAGAGCCATACCGGTGTCGACTACTCCGACTCGACGCGAACCTTGGCCGGCTTCGCGCTGCGTTCGTCGGTGGTCGGCTTGGTCGGTCGCTTCCCGCCCTCACCGGTGCTGGTGATCTTCGTCGGGGTGGCGCCCCGGCCCCCCGCGCCGGGGACCGCCGCCACCGTCGGTTCCCCGTCGACCCCCGCGCTGGCGGCGCCACCGTCCAGAGTGGTGACCGGCTCGGCGACCGGCCGGGTCTTCGGCCTGCCGCCGTCGCCGTCGGCGGCCACCTCGGCCAACCGGCGGGCCTCCGCCTGCGCCCGGGCCACCGACTCGCCGGCCTGCCGGACCGAGGTGTCCGTCTCGTCCAGCCGGGACTGCTCGGCACCGAGCTGCTGGCGGATCTCCTCCAGGGTCCGCTGGAGGTCGTCCGACTCCTGCCGGGACTTCCAGGTCTCCTGCCGCAGGTCGGCGAGTTCCTGCTGAGCCTGGGCGATCTCCATCATCACCTGGGCCAACTGCTGCCGGCCGGCGGCCACCTCCTGCTGGGTGGCGGCGAGGTGCTGCTGGGTCGTCGCCAGGTGCTGCTGGGTGGTGGCGGCGTACTCCTCGAACTGCCGCCGCGAGGTCGACACGTGCTCGTCGGCCTTGCGCCGCTTCGCGGTGGCCTCCGCCTCGGCCTTGCTCAGCAGCTCCGTGGCCCGCTCCTCGGCCTCCCGGAGCAGCGTCGCCACCTGCTCCTCGGTCACCCGGCGCAGCGCGGCGACCTCCTGCTCGGTGGTCTGCCGCAGGGTCGCCGCGTCCCGCTCGGCCTCCTGTCGGATCCCGGCCGCCCCCTGCTCGATCTCGTCCCGGCGGGCGGTGTACTCCCGCTCCAGTTCGTCCTTGCGGACGGTGTGCTGCTGCTCCAACTCCTCGCGGCGGGTGGTGAACTCCCGGTCGGCGGTCTCCCGGAGCCGGGTCAGCTCCTGCTCGGCCGCCTCCCGCTGCGCCGCGACCTCCTTCTCCACCCCGGCCCGCCAGGCGCCCAGCTCCTGCTGGGTCTGGGCCCGCGCCTGCTGCACGTACGCCTCGGTCTCGGTGCGCATGCGCTGCACGTACGCCTCGGTCTCGGCCCGGCTGCGCTTGGCCGCCTCGGCCGCCTGGGTGGTGAGCTGGTTCGCCTCCTGCTGAGCCTTGGTCCGGACGGCCTGCGCCGCCTCGGCCGCCTGGTCGGTGAGTTTCTTGGCGTCCTGCTGCGCCTTGGCGTGCGTCGCCCGGCCGGCCTCGGTGGCCTGGTCGGTCAGGCGCTTCGCCTCCTGCTGGGCCTTGAGGTGCACCTCCTTGGCCGCGTCACGGAGCTGGGCGGCCTCCTGCTGGGCCTTGGCGTGCGCCTCCCGGGCCGCCTCGCGCAGCTTCGTGGCCTCCTGCTGGGCCCGGTTGTGGATCTCCTTGGCCGTGTCGCGGAGCTGGGTGGCCTCCTGCTGGGCCTTGGCGAGCGCGGTCTGCGCGGCCTCCCGGAGCCGGGCGGCCTCCTCCTTGGCGGCGGTGACGGTCGCCGCCGCCTCGGCCCGTCGGGCGGCGCTGTGCCGCTCCTCCTCGGCCCGTCGGGCGGCGAGGGCGAGTTCGAAGTCCTTCAGCGCCTTGGCGGCCTGCTCGCGGGCTTCCTCGATGATGTGCTCGGCCGCCGCGCGGCGCGCCTCGATCTCCTCGCCGGCTGCGGCGAGGATGTCGTCGGCCTGCTCCTCGGCGAGCGTGAGGATCTGCTCCACCCGGGGCCCCAGATGCCGGAACGAGGCCCGGTCCACCACGGTGCCCTGCTTGCGCACGTGTGCCAGGTCGCGCTGGAGCACCTCCACCTGGCCCGCGAGCTTGTGTATCTGGGTGTACGCCTGTTCCCGCTCGGCTGTCAGCGCCGCGATCTCGTGTTCGGCACGGGCCACGTACCGGTCGACCTGTCGTTTCTCGTACCCCCGCAGGGCGGACTCGAAGCTGGGCTCCGTAGTCACTTCCCCGCCGAGAGCGAACAGTTCCTCGCCGTGCGACATACCCCCATCCTCACACGCGACCGCCCGCAGTGCGGCGATACGCATGGCGACGATGGGACCCAGTTCACCCGGCGCGGGGGACGCGTCGATCGGCGTCGGTGGGCAGCGTATTGCGCGGGGTGCACCCGTTCAAGGTGACACCCCGCGCGACACGACTCATGCCCCGGACGACGCGCGGGCCGTCAGTTGGACTTCTCCGCGGAAACCCGCTCGGCGGCGGCCTCCTCGGCCTTCGCCGGCGTCGCCGGCTCGGCCTTCTGCTGCGGCACTCCCGGCACGATGCCGGCCAGGCCGGAGAGCATCTGCCCGAGCTGCGAAGTGACCGCGTCCTTCTGGCGGGTGAGGTCATCGACCTCGCGCCGGGCGGCCTGGGTGGTCAGCTCCGCCTCGGTGCGGGCCTCGTTCAGCAGGCGCTGCGACTCGGCCTTGGCCTCGGCGAGCGTCTTCTCGGCCAGCGACTTGGCCTTCTCGACGGTCTCGGTGGCGGTGCGCTCCGACTCGACCCGCCGGGCCTCGGCGCGCTGCTCGATCTCCTTGGCGCGCTCCTGCGCGGCGCGGGCCCGCTGCTCGGCCTCACCGACCAGCTTCTGGGTCTGCGCGACCTGCGCGGCGTGCCGCTCGGACTCCTCGCGCTCGGCCTTCTCCCGCCGCTCGGCGAGCTGGAGCTCCAGGGCCTGGAGGTCCTTGTCCCGCTTGTCGCGGGCGTCGGTGAGCAGCTTGGTCGCCTCGGCGCGCTTCTCCTCGGCCTCGCGGGCTGCCTTGGCCCGCTGCTGGGTGATCTCCCGCTCGGCGGTGGCCCGCAGGGTGGCCACCTCACGCTCGACAGTCGACTTCAGCTCGGCCACCTCGTGCGCGGTGACCGTGCGGAGCTGCTTGGTCTCCCGCTCCGCGTCGGCACGCAGCGTGTCGGCCTCCCGCCGGGCCTGCACCCGGACCTCGGCCGCCTCCCGCTCGGCGGTGGTGCGGACGCTGCCCGCCTCGCGCTCCGCAGTGGCCTTCATGGCCGCCGCCTCGGCCCGCGCCTTGTCGGTGATCTCGCGGGCCTCCAGGCGGGCCGCGGAGAGGATGCCCTCGGACTCGCGCTTGGCCTCGTTGCGGTGGTCGTTGGCCTGCTCCTCGGCCAGCCGCAGGATCTGCTCGACCCGGGTGCCGAGACCGGAGAGGGTCGGCCGGCTGTTCTCCTCGAGCTGCTTGTTGGTCTCGGCGAGTTTCTGCTCCAGCGCCGCGAGGCGCTGCTCAGCCTGCCGGAGCCGGCGCTGCGCGTCGTTCATCCGCTGCTCGGCCTCGGCGCGGGCCTGCTCGGACTGGGTCAGCGCGGCGGTCAGCCGCCCGATGAAGTCGTCGACCTGACCGGTGTTGTATCCGCGCAGGCCAACGGTGAAATCCGGCTGGGAGTTCGCGTTATCGAAGAACGCGAGAGGGGAGGACTGCTGCTGGGGCATTGGCCCATACTCGCAGACGTACCGGGGTGCTTCGCAAGAGCGGTGCGGAGCTTTCGTGTCCTCTTTACAGGGTCACGTCCGGGTGCCCCGGAGGCCGTCCGGGACAGCCGATCTTGGCAGGTCCGGGCCGGGGCGCGGGGCGTGCCCGCCGGGCCGGAAAAGGACACCCACCGGCGCCGGGCCGCCTCTTTTCCGGGGCACCGTGTGTATCGAAGGATTCGTCGCCTGCCGAGCACCGACGAAAGCCAATGCCGGTCGCGGCAATCACGATCCGGTCCGGTTGCGACAGGCCGGTGGCCACGGACTCGGTTGATGGCCGGCCAGGTGCCGCGAACGCCGCTCGTGATCGCGTACGCCGAGCCCTTCCGCCGGCGTCCTCACGACGGGCGGGGCGGGGTTGGGTGGGGGTGTGTGCAGGGGTCCCCTGTTCGGCAAAAAGCGGTAACAGGGGACCCCTGCTACCACCTCAGGCGGGCTGGACCAGTTCGACGAGGACGCCGCCGGCGTCCTTGGGGTGCACGAAGTTGACCCGGGAACCTGCGGTGCCCCGGCGTGGGGTCTCGTAGAGCACCCGCATGCCGCGCTCGCGCAGCGCCGCACAGGCCGCGTCGATGTCGGTGACGGTGTACGCGACCTGCTGCACCCCCGGCCCGTTGCGGTCCAGGAACTTCGCGATGGTCGACTCCGGGGTGAGCGGGGCGAGCAGTTGCAGGCAGCCGCCGTCGGTGGTGGGGCCGACCGCCAGCATCGCCTCGCGGACACCCTGCTCGGTGTTGGTCTCGGTGTGCACGCAGCGCATGCCGAAGGTGCGCTGGTAGAAGTCGATCGCCGCGTCCAGGTCCGCGACCGCCACGCCGACGTGATCGATTCGGCGGATGCCGATGTCTGTGACGTAGTCCGCAGCGGGCTCGACGGGGGAGTTCTCAGCCATGGCGCTAGTCTGACCGAACAAACGTTAAGGCGTACAGGTTCGGCACCCCTTTCGGAGGCAGACCATGGCTTCGGTGATCGTCAGCGGCGCGCGGACCCCGATGGGGCGCCTGCTGGGCAACCTCAAGGACCTCTCCGCGACCCAGCTCGGCGGGGTGGCGATCAAGGCCGCCCTGGAGCGTGCCGGGGTCGCTCCGGAGCAGGTGCAGTACGTGATCATGGGGCAGGTGCTCCAGGCCGGCACCGGCCAGATCCCCGCCCGGCAGGCGGCGGTCGAGGCGGGCATCCCGATGTCGGTGCCGGCCCTGACCATCAACAAGGTCTGTCTCTCCGGGCTCGACGCGATCGCCCTGGCCGACCAGCTCATCCGGGCCGGCGAGTTCGACATCGTGGTGGCCGGCGGCATGGAGTCGATGACCAACGCCCCGCACCTGCTGCTCGGCCAGCGTGCCGGCTACAAGTACGGCGACGTGACCATCAAGGACCACATGGCGTTGGACGGGCTCACCGACGCCTGGGACTGCTGCTCGATGGGCGAGTCCACCGAGCGGCACGGCGTCCGGCACGGCATCACCCGCGAGGAGCAGGACGCCTTCGCCGCGGCCAGCCACACCCGGGCCGCCGCCGCGCAGAAGAACGGCCACTTCGCCGACGAGATCACTCCGGTGCTGATCCCGCAGCGCAAGGGTGACCCGTTGGTGATCAGCGAGGACGAGGGCATCCGGCCGGACACCACGGTCGAGTCGCTGGGCAGGCTCCGTCCGGCGTTCGCCAAGGACGGCACGATCACCGCGGGCAGCGCGTCGCCGATCTCCGACGGAGCCGCCGCCGTGGTGGTGATGAGCATGGCGAAGGCCAAGGAGCTGGGGTTGACCTGGCTGGCCGAGGTCGGTGCGCACGGCAACGTGGCCGGCCCGGACAACTCCCTGCACTCGCAGCCCTCCAACGCGATCGTGCACGCCCTGAAGAAGGGTGGGCTGAGCATCTCCGACCTCGACCTCATCGAGATCAACGAGGCGTTCGCCGCAGTCGGCATCCAGTCCACCCGTGACCTCGGCGTCGACCCGGCGATCGTCAACCCGAACGGTGGGGCGATCGCGCTCGGTCACCCGATCGGCATGTCCGGTGCCCGGCTGGTGCTCACCCTCGCGCTCGAGCTGAAGCGGCGCGGCGGCGGGACCGGAGCGGCGGCGCTCTGCGGCGGTGGCGGCCAGGGCGACGCATTGATCATCCACGTCCCCGAAGACGGAGAGAACGCCCAGTGAGCGAGCCGGCCACCGCCGTCCCGTCGGTCCGGCGCAGTCGGGACGTACCGATGCTGGTGGAGCGGGCCCGGACGGGCGACCCCCGTGCGGTGGCCCGGCTGATCACCCTGGTCGAGTCCGGCGACGAGGTGTTGCCGCAGGTCGCGGCGGCCCTCGCGCCGTACTCCGGGCAGGCCCAGGTGGTGGGGCTGACCGGCTCGCCCGGGGTGGGCAAGTCGACCACCACCAACGAGCTGGTCCGGGCGCTGCGGGCCCGGGGGAACCGGGTCGGCGTGCTCGCCGTCGACCCGTCCAGCCCGTTCACCGGCGGGGCGATCCTCGGCGACCGGGTCCGGATGCAGGACCACGCCACCGACCCCGGCGTCTACATCCGCTCGATGTCCAGCCGGGGGCATCTCGGCGGGCTCTCGGCGGCCACCCCGCAGGCGGTCCGGGTGCTGGAGGGCGCGGGCTGCGACGTGGTGCTGGTGGAGACGGTCGGGGTCGGGCAGGCCGAGGTCGAGGTGGCCTCGCTCGCCGACACCACGCTGGTGCTGCTCGCCCCGGGCATGGGCGACGCGATCCAGGCGGTCAAGGCCGGCATCCTGGAGATCGCCGACGTCTTCGTGGTCAACAAGGCCGACCGGGACGGCGCCGACGCCACCGTCCGCGACATCAACGGCATGATCGCGCTCGGTGAGCGGGGGCCGGGCGAGTGGCGGCCCCAGGTGGTGCGCTCGATCGCCGCGCGCGGCGAGGGGATCGACGACATCGCCGCCGCGATCGACAAGCACCGGGGCTGGCTGGTCGAGCACGGCGAGCTGCGCCGCCGCCGCGAGGCGCGGGCCGCCGCCGAGATCGAGGCGATCGCGCTCGGCGTGCTCCGCGCCCGGATCGGTTCGCTCCGCGACGGTACGGAGCTGCCGACGCTCGCCGCCCGGGTGGCCGAGGGGGCGCTGGACCCGTACGCCGCGGCGGACGAGTTGCTGTCCCAGCTCGGCACCTGAAGGTCCACCGCGGACCCGTCCGGCCTAGTACGCTCGCACCGCCGCACGGCCGGCGTGGGGCGGTACGAGCGTCTGTGGGGAGAGCATGGCTGACGAGGCGACGAAGGAGCTGACCGTGACGCCGGGCGCGGTGGCGGGTGGCACGACGCACGTCGCCGACGAGGTGGTGGAGAAGATCGCGGTGGCCGCCGCGAAGTCGGTGCCCGGGGTGACCGAGCTGGGTGGTGACGTGGCCCGCTTCTTTAACGCAGTGCTCGACAAGGTCGGTCTGGACCAGGTCGGCGACGCTCGGCGCGGCTGCTCCGCGCACGTCACCGACGGCGCGGTGGTGGTGAACCTGGTGATCGTGATCGACGCCGGCCACCCGGTGCCCCAGGTGACCGACGGGGTCCGGGCCGCCGTCTCCCAGGCTGTCGAGGCGTACGGGCTGCGGGTCGACGAGGTCAACATCCGGGTCGACGACGTGGCCCTGGGCGACCCGACGACGCCGTCGGCCTGACGGTCGGGACGACTTCCTTAGCCATCGTTCAGGATGGGCTCTACACTCGACGTGCAGTCGAGGACTCGAGGAGGAGCCCTGCGCATGAACGCCGACGAGATCGCCGCCGGCCGGGCCCGCTGGCAGGCCCGGTACGACGCCGCGCGCAAGCGGGACGCGGACTTCACCACGCTCTCCGGGCTGGAGGTCGAGCCGGTGTACGGCCCGCCGGAGGGCGCCGCCTACCCGGGCTTCGAGCGCATCGGCTGGCCGGGGGAGTACCCGTACACCCGGGGTCTGTACCCCACCGGCTACCGGGGACGCACCTGGACGATCCGGCAGTTCGCCGGCTTCGGCAACGCCCAGCAGACCAACGAGCGCTACAAGATGATCCTCGGCGCGGGTGGCGGCGGGCTCTCCGTGGCCTTCGACATGCCCACGCTGATGGGGCGGGACTCCGACGACCCGCAGTCGCTCGGCGAGGTCGGCCACTGCGGCGTCGCCATCGACAGCGCCGCCGACATGGAGGCGCTCTTCGAGGGCATCGACCTGGCCGGGGTCACCACCAGCATGACCATCTCCGGCCCGGCGGTGCCGGTGTTCTGCATGTACCTGGTCGCCGCCGAGCGGCAGGGCGCCGACATCGGCACGCTGGACGGCACGCTCCAGACCGACATCTTCAAGGAGTACATCGCGCAGAAGGAGTGGCTCTTCGACCCCGAGCCGCACCTGCGCCTGATCGGCGACCTGATGGAGTACTGCGCCCGGGACATCCCGCGCTACAAGCCGCTGTCGGTCTCCGGGTACCACATCCGCGAGGCCGGCTCGACCGCCGCGCAGGAGCTGGCGTACACCCTCGCCGACGGGTTCGGCTACGTCGAGCTGGGCCTCTCCCGGGGCCTGGACGTCAACGTCTTCGCCCCCGGACTGAGCTTCTTCTTCGACTCGCACGTCGACTTCTTCGAGGAGATCGCCAAGTTCCGGGCCGCCCGGCGGATCTGGGCCCGCTGGCTGAAGGAGGTCTACGGCGCCACCAGCGAGAAGGCGATGTGGATGCGGTTCCACACCCAGACCGCCGGGGTGTCGCTGACCGCCCAGCAGCCGGTGAACAACGTGGTCCGTACGGCGGTGGAAGCCCTGGCGGCGGTGCTCGGCGGCACCAACTCGCTGCACACCAACGCCCTCGACGAGACCCTCGCGCTGCCCACCGACGAGTCCGCCGAGATCGCCCTGCGTACCCAGCAGGTGCTGATGGAGGAGATCGGCGTCACCAACGTCGCCGACCCGCTCGGCGGCTCCTGGTACGTCGAGGCGCTCACCGACCGGATCGAGGCCGAGGCGGAGGAGATCTTCGCCCGGATCCGGCAGCTCGGCGGGGACGGCCCGCACACCATCGGCCCGATGACCTCCGGCATCCTGCGGGGCATCGAGGACGGCTGGTTCACCGGGCACATCGCCGAGGCGGCCTTCGTCTACCAGCAGGCGTTGGAGAAGGGCGACAAGAAGATCGTCGGCGTGAACTGCCACACCGGCACGGTCGCCAAGGACCTGGAGATCCTGCGCATCTCCCACGAGGTGGAGCTGGAGCAGCGCAAGCTGCTCGCCGAGCGCAAGGCCGGCCGGGACAACGACGCGGTCAAGGCCGCTGTCGAGCGGATGGTGGCGGTCAGCCGTACCGACGAAAACATGATCCCGGCGATGCTCGACGCGGTCCGCGCCGAGGCCACGCTCGGCGAGATCTGCGACGCGCTGCGTGCCGAGTGGGGCGTCTACCGGGAACCCGCGAGGTTCTGACTCCCGGCGCGGGGGGGGGGGGGCCCCCCCGGGGGCCCCCCCCCCCCGCGACCAGCCGTGGAAGTCACATGTGTCGGCACGTCGGCTGATCTGAACCGGACCGGGTACGTGCGAGACTAGATAACCATGAGCGACCCACGGATCACCTCGTCGATCTTCACCCGTGGCGCGGTCGACCTCAGCGCGCTGCGCCCGTCCGCCCCCGCCCGTTCCGCCGCCCCCACCCAGGGCGGCCCGCCCGCCGGTGTGCCGGGCGGTGCCACACCGGGTGCCGGGGTCGCGGTGATCGACGTTACCGAGGCCACCTTCCAGTCCGAGGTGCTGGAACGGTCCCTCAGCACGCCGGTCGTGGTCGACTTCTGGGCCGAGTGGTGCGAGCCCTGCAAGCAGCTCTCCCCGGTGCTGGAGAAGCTCGCCGCCGAGGGTGGCGGCGCGTGGGTGCTCGCCAAGGTCGACGTCGAGGCCAACCCCCGACTGGCCCAGATGTTCCGGGTGCAGGGCATCCCGATGGTCTTCGCGGTCGTCGGCGGGCAGCCGATCGACGCCTTCTCCGGCGTGGTGCCGGAGGCGCAGCTGCGGCAGTGGATCCAGGCCGTGCTCAAGGCCGGTGGCGTCACCGTCGAGCCGGCGGGCGATCCCCGCCTCGACGAGGCCGACGACGCGCTGATGGTCGGCGACCTCGACGCAGCCGAGGCGGCGTACCGGAAGATCCTCGCCGAGACCCCGGCGGACGCCGCAGCCGAGGCGGGGCTGGCCCAGGTCGGTCTGGTCCGCCGGGTGGGCGGTGCCGACCCGGTCGCCGTGTTCGCCGCCGCCGAGGCCAACCACGACGACGTGGAGGCGCAACTTCTCGCCGCCGACGTCGAGGTGCTCAGCGGTCAGGCCGAGGCGGCGTACGCTCGGCTGGTCGCCCTGGTCCGGCGGACGGCCGGCGACGACCGGGAGAAGGCCCGCCAGCACCTGGTCTCGCTGTTCACTGTCGCCGGACCGGACGACCCTGCGGTCGCCAAGGCCCGCCGAGCCCTGGCCAGCGCCCTGTTCTGACCACCCCTACGCCAGCGCGGGCCGGCGGTGGCCGGCCCGCCCGACCCTCACGAGGACGGGAGCCCAAGATGCGCCGGATCGCCGTCCTCGACGCGCCGACAAATCTCGGCCTGCGCCCACCCACGCTCACCAGCGTGCCGGGCTGCGGCAAGGCTCCGGGGGCGTTGCGCGACCACGGGCTCCTCGCCCGGCTGCGGGCCCGGGACGCCGGCTGCCTGACCCCGCCCCGGTACGACCCGGAGGACTGGCGGCCCGGAGACGGGGTCTGCCACTCCCGGGAGATCGCGGACTACTCGGTGGCGCTGGCCGGGCGGATCGGGGACATCATCGACCGGGGTGAGTTCCCGGTGGTGCTCGGCGGGGACTGCTCGGTCCTGCTCGGTTCCGCACTGGCGATGCACCGCCTCGGTGAGTCGGTCGGCGGCCGGATCGGCCTGATCTTCGTCGACGGTCACTCCGATTTCCGGCACCCCGGTAACGCCTCCTACGTCGGGGCCGCCGCCGGGGAGGACCTCGCCCTGGTGACCGGCCGGGGGCAGGCCGACCTGGCCGCGATCGAGGGCCGCCGGCCGTACTTCCGGGACGTCGACGTGGTGGTGCTCGGCATCCGGGCCCAGGACGAGTACCGCCTCGACCTCCAGGCGGCCGGCATCGTCACCCGGCCGGTGCCGGCGCTACGGGCCGAGGGGGCGGCCCGGACCGCGCAGTGGGCCCACGAGCAGCTCGCCGACTGCGCCGGCTACTGGCTGCACGTCGACGTGGACGTGCTCGACCCGGCGGTGATGCCGGCGGTGGACGCCCCCGACCCGGGCGGCATCGCCTTCGCCGAGCTGGAGATCCTGATCGCCGGGCTGGTCGACACCCCGCACTGCCTCGGGGTCGAACTCACCGTCTTCGACCCCGACTACGACCCGGACGGCGCGTACGCCGCCGAGATCGTCAACACCCTGGTCGCCGGCCTGGCCCCGGTCACCGCCCCGGGCGCGGTGCCACCCAAGCTGCTGCCGCCCCGGCCCGTTCCGCCGCCCCGTCCGGCCGCCGCCGCGTCGTTCGCGGAGGCCGCCCCGGAGCAGTCGCTTTCACCCGTCGCCGACCCGTCGGCAGCCGGCGTCCGGGGCCGGTCGTCCTCCGGGGACGCCGACGACCTGGGGCCGGTCGCCGCCGGCTGACTCGCGGCCGGCCGTCCGTTCTTCTCCCCGTTCGATCAGTGACGTGGCACGGGCCGAGGAGGCGGCATGGTTCCTACCCGGACGCTGTAGAGCTGCCCCGTCTGTGCGCCCATCCCGAACCACCGCTCTGATGGCCGTCAGCACGGTGCGTCGGACGTCTGCCCCGTCTGTGCGAGCAGCTCTACAGTCTCCGCACATCACCTCCTCCGTCCGGGAGGGCGGCTTCGTCCACGACGCGGGTTCTAGCTGGGAGTCATCAGGGTCTGGGGGTTCGTGGCCGAACGGGCGGAGGGTCGCTGACCCGGCGCCTGGCCTGCCCCGGGTCAGGCGAGGGCGCGGAGGAAACGGGCGGTGATCGGTACGGCCGACTCGGTGCTGGATCCGCCCTTCTCCACGAAGACGGCGACCGCGACGTCGCCCTGCCAGCCGACGAACCAGGAGTGCGTGTTCGCCGGGTTGTCGTCGTACTCGGCGGTGCCGGTCTTGCCGTGCACCGGTTTGCCGGGCACGCCGCGCAGGGCGGTGCCGGTGCCGGCGGTGACCACCTCGCGCATCATCGTGCGCAGCGGCTCGACCGACTCGGGACGCAGTTGCGGCCCGGCCGGCGCGGGCTGGCCGGGGACCGGGTCGAGCACCAGTTTCGGCTGTTCCCAGTGGCCCCGGGCGACGGCGGCGGTGGCGGCGGCCATGGCGACCGGGCTGACCAGGGTGGTGCCCTGCCCGAACGCGGCGGCGGCCAGCTCGGCAGGGGAGCCGCCGGTGGAGACCTTGCCGGTGAAGGCGTCCACGCCGAGGTTCCAGGTGGCCTCCAGGCCGAGCGCCCGGCCGGCGTCGGCGAGGCCGTTCGCGTCGAGCTCCGGGGCGAGCGCGGCGAAAGCGGTGTTGCAGGACTTGGCGAAGTCGGTCCGGAACGGCACCTTACCCAGGGCGAAGTCGTCCGAGTTCTTGAAGGACCGGCCGTCGACGGTGAAGGTCTTCGGGCAGTCGACCGGCCCGTCCAGGGTCACCGCGCCCCGGTCGAGCAGGCCGAGCGTGCTGACCATCTTGAAGGTCGAGCCGGGCGGCACCTGGGCGGTGAACGCGAGGTTCTCCCCGGCCGCGCCGGGGCCGTTGGCCACGGCGAGCACGGCACCGTCGCTGACGCGGACCGCGACCAGGGCGGCTCGACGTCGCTCCCCGCGCAGGGCGGCGTCCGCCGCGTTCTGCACCGCCGGGTCGAGGGTGGTCTTCACGGCCTGTCCGGGTTGCGGGTCCTTCCGGAAAACCTCGGTGCCGGTCGCCGCCCAGGTGCCCTCCGGCCCCAGGCGTTCGGTGACCACGCTGATCCCGGCGGCGCCGCGCAGCCGCTCGTCGTACCGGCCCTGGAGGCCGCCGTGGCCGACCTGGTCACCCTCGGCGTAGACGGCGGGCTTGGCGGCCAGGTCCTCGGCGGTGGCCGGGTCGACCGAGCCGAGCAGGGCTCGGGCGAACTCCCGGGTCGGGGCCAGCTCCAGCTTCTCGCTGCGGAACTTCGTGCCGGGCAGGTCGTAGATGCGGTCCCGGATCTGCTGGTACGCCTCGTCCCGCAGGGTGACCACCTCGACGAAGGCGTCCGGTTTGGCGTCCGACAGCCGTTTCGGCAGGTCGGACAGGTCGACCGGTGGGGTGATCGCCGGGCGTACCGCCCGGAACGCGGCGTCCAGCCGGCGGGCCAGTCCGGCCGTGTCGGTGACCTCGCTCGGTTGCACCCCGACCCGGACCACGGGCCGGGGTGCGACGATCGGCGCACCGGACCCGTCGAGCACTCCGGCGCGGGGCGCGGCGACCCGGCGTACGGCCAGCCGGTCCCCGCGCAGCAACGCCTCCTGCACCAGGGCGGGCTCCCAGATGATCTGCCACGCGCCGTCCCCGGTGCGGGCCAGTCGGATCGGGCGCTCGTAGCTCCACCGGGTGTCGCCGGGCAGCGTCCACTCCACGCTGATGCGTCCCTCGGCGGAGTCCCGGGTGATCGTGGGTTCCCCGGACCGGCGCAGAGTCGGTGGCCGGTCGGCCAGCTCACCGGAGAGTGCCCGGATCTCCTCGGTCACCCGCTCCGCCGGCACCCGGGCCCCGGTCGGGTCGCGGAAGCCGACCGCGTGCAGGTCGCCGGAGCGCCAGCCGGTGAGGAAGGCGTCGACGCTCTTCTCCGGTCCGTCGCTGCCCGAACAGCCCACCAGCGCGGTGGCGGTGACGACCGCCGCGAAAAGGGCGTTACGGATACGGCGGGTACGCCGGTGGTGGGGCGGGTAGGACAGGGGCATGGACCCTCCGATCTCGGCCTGACCTGCACGGTAGTACGCCGGCCGTTCACCTGTGGTCCCGCGCCGGGGCCGCGAAGTCGGACCCGGGGTGGTGTGATGAACATCGCCTGTCGGGGTACTCCTGCCCCGGCCACCTCGAACCCGCAACGGGTGGATGGGCGACAGTCCCGAACCGGAAGTCCAGCCAGTGGTCCGCCGAGGAGCAACGTGATCCACAGGGCCTAGGCTGGACGGTGAGTGACCCACAACGCGGTGGGTCGAGGGGAGTGGCACCGATGGACCGGCGTCCGGCGATCAAACCGGGACCCGACCTCCGGCCGGATGGCTCCGGCCGCGACGACAGTTACGAGTCGGCGACCGACCGGGATGGGTTCGGCCGTCTTCATGCAGGAGTGACCGGGATGTCCGGCTCTAGTATCGACACGTTGTACGACCTCGGCCTGCCGCCGGAGGCGCTCGGTGACGACGTGGAGGACGCCGAACTCGACGAGCCGGTGCCCAACGCGGAGCGCCTGGTCGCCCAGGCGGTCGCGCTGGCCGGCGACGACCACGGCGCGGCCACCCTGGTCGACCGGTTCTGGCGGTTCGCGCCGGACGAGGAGCTGATCGGGTTCACCGCCGAGGAGATGCTCGACGCCGCGCGGGCCCACCGCGAGTTGGCCGAGCAGCGGGTCCCGGGTGAGTTGAAGCTGCGGATCCACGAGCCGGACGCCGAGCAGCACCACACGGTGGTCGAGATCGTCACCGACGACATGCCGTTCCTGGTCGACTCGGTGACCTCGTTGCTTAACTCCCACCACCTCGACGTGCACCTGCTGGTGCACCCGCTGGTGGTGGTGCGGCGGGAGCCGCTGGGCCGGCTGGTCGAGGTGGCGGCGGACGTCGAGCCGGACGACGCGATCGACGGTGACATCGTCGAGAGCTGGATGCACATCGAGATCGACCCGATCCGGGACGCGACCCAGCGGGACCGGCTGCGCACCGAGTTGCAGCGGGTGCTCACCGACGTGCGGGAGGCCGTCGAGGACTGGCCGAAGATGCGCCAGCAGGCTCTCGACCTCGCCGAGGGGCTCTCCGCCGCGCGGACCTCGGAGCTCCGGCCACCGGTGCCGGAGAAGGACATCACCGACTCGGTGGAGCTGCTGCGCTGGCTGGCCCACGACCACTTCACCTTCCTCGGCTACCGCGAGTACCGCCTGGTCGAGGTGGACGGGGACGGCGCCGGCGAGCAGCCGCGTGGCCAGGCGCTGGAGGCGGTGCTCGGCACCGGCCTGGGCATCCTCCGGCAGGACCGCACCGAGCCCCGGACGCTGTCGTCGATGACGCCGGAGGCGCACGAGAAGGTGCTGGAGAAGCGCCTGCTCATCATCACGAAGGCGAACTCCCGGGCGACCGTGCACCGCTCGGCGTACCTCGACTACATCGGCTTCAAGATCTTCGACGAGCACGGTGAGGTGATCGGGGAGCGGCGCTTCCTCGGGCTCTTCTCCACCGCCGCGTACCGGACGAGCGTGCGTGAGCTGCCGGTGGTCCGCCGCAAGGTGGCCGAGGTGATGGAACGCTCCGGGCTGAGCCCGCGCAGCCACTCCGGCAAGGACCTGCTCCAGATCCTGGAGACCTACCCACGCGACGAGCTGTTCCAGATCAAGACCGACGACCTGTACCACGCGGTGATCGGTGTGCTCCGGATGGCCGGGCGTCGCCAGCTTCGGGTGTTCCTGCGCCGGGACGGCTACGGCCGGTTCATCTCCTGCCTGATCTACCTGCCCCGGGACCGGTTCACCACGCAGAACCGGCTCCGCATGCAGGACATCCTGCTGCGCGAGCTGAACGGGGTCGGGGTGGACTACACCACCCGGGTCACCGAGTCGATGCTCGCCCGGGTGCACTTCATCGTCCGGACCGACCCGACCGACCCGCCCGGGGACGTCGACGCCGACCTGCTCGCCGAGGAACTCGCCGACGCGACCCGGCTGTGGGACGACGACTACCGGCTGGTGCTGGAGCGCAAGCTCGGCGACGAGCAGGCCAAGCACCTGTTCACCCGGTACGCCGACGCCTTCCCCGAGGGCTACAAGGACGGGCACACGCCGTACGAGGCGATGAAGGACCTGGCCAAGCTGGAGCTGCTGGAGGAACCCGGCCAGCTCGAGATGCACCTGTTCCGCAAGCAGCTCGCCCCGCGCAACGGCGCGCGGGTCGCGGGCGACGCGGCCGAGGCGATGGACGTCCGGTTCAAGGTCTACCGCAACGCCGAGCCGATGCTCCTGTCCGACGTGCTGCCGGTGCTGCACTCCCTCGGCGTCCGGGTGGTCGACGAGCACCCGTACGAGGTGGACCGGATCGACGGGCGGATCTACCTCTACGACTTCGGCCTGCAACTGCCCGAGGGGCACCAGGAGCTGTCCGAGGTGCGCCCGCACGTGGAGAACGCCTTCGCCGCCGCGTGGCGGGGCGAGGCCGAGGTGGACGGCTTCAACGAGCTGGTGCTGCGCGCCGGGCTCACCTGGCGGCAGGTGGTGGTGCTGCGCGCGTATGCGAAGTACCTGCGCCAGGCGGGCACGGTCTTCTCGCAGGACTACATGGAGTCCACGTTCATCGCCTACCCGAGGATCGCCACCCTGCTGGTGGAACTCTTCGAGGTGCGCTTCGACCCGGCCGCCGGGCTCACGCCCGAGGAACGGGACCGGCGCGGCGCGGAACTGGCCGACACCGTCAACGCCGCCCTGGACGACGTGTCCAGCCTGGACCAGGACCGCATCCTGCGGTCGTACCTGACGCTGATCCGGGCCACCCTGCGGACCAGCTTCTTCCAGAAGATGGAGGAGGGCGGGCGGCCGAAGTCGTACGTGGCGTTCAAGCTGGATCCGCAGGCCATCCCGGACCTGCCGGCGCCCCGCCCGAAGTACGAGATCTTCGTCTACTCGCCCCGGTTCGAGGGCGTGCACCTCCGGTACGGTCCGGTGGCCCGGGGCGGGTTGCGCTGGTCCGACCGGCGGGAGGACTTCCGTACCGAGGTGCTGGGCCTGGTCAAGGCGCAGATGGTGAAGAACGCCGTGATCGTGCCGGTGGGCGCTAAGGGCGGCTTCGTGCTCAAGCAGAAGCCGGGGGACCGGGACGAGGCGGTCGCCTGCTACCAGGAGTTCATCTCGGCCCTGCTGGACGTCACCGACAACATCGTCAGCGGCGACGTGGTGCCGCCGACCGACGTGGTCCGGCACGACGGCGACGACCCGTACCTGGTGGTCGCGGCGGACAAGGGGACGGCGACCTTCTCCGACATCGCCAACGAGATCTCGACCGCGCACGGGTTCTGGCTGGGCGACGCGTTCGCCTCCGGCGGCTCGGCCGGCTACGACCACAAGAAGATGGGCATCACCGCCCGGGGCGCCTGGGAGTCGGTCAAGCGGCACTTCCGGGAGCTGGGACACGACACCCAGTCCGAGGACTTCACCGTGGTGGGCGTGGGCGACATGTCCGGTGACGTGTTCGGCAACGGGATGCTGCTCAGCGAGCACATCCGTCTGGTGGCCGCCTTCGACCACCGGCACATCTTCCTCGACCCGGACCCGGACGCGGCCACCTCGTACGCCGAACGGAGGCGGCTGTTCGAGCTGTCCCGGTCGTCGTGGCAGGACTACGACCCGGAACTGATCTCCGAAGGCGGTGGCGTGTTCCCGCGTACCGCCAAGTCGGTGCCGGTCTCGCCGCAGGTCCGCGCGGTGCTCGGCCTCGACGACGACGTCACCCAGATGTCGCCGCCGGAGCTGATGAAGGCGATCCTGACCGCCCCGGTGGACCTCTTCTGGAACGGCGGCATCGGCACCTACGTCAAGGCGTCCAGCGAGACCAACGCGGAGGTGGGGGACAAGTCCAACGACCCGATCCGGGTCAGCGGGAAGGACCTGCGCTGCCGGGTGGCCGGCGAGGGCGGCAACCTGGGCTGGACCCAGGCCGGCCGGATCGAGTACGCCCAGTCCGGCGGGCGGATCTACACCGACTTCATCGACAACGCGGCCGGGGTGGACTGCTCCGACCACGAGGTGAACATCAAGATCCTGCTCAACACGGCGGTCGCCGACGGCGAGCTGACCGTCCCGGAGCGGGACGAGCTGCTCGCCGAGATGACCGACGAGGTCGCCGAGCTGGTGCTGCGGGACAACTACGACCAGGCACGGGCGCTGAACAACGCCCAGGCCCAGTCCGCGTCGCTGCTGCCGGTGCACCGCCGGATGATCAGCGACCTGGAACGCTCCGGTGTGCTCAACCGGGCGCTGGAGGCGCTCCCGTCCGACGAGGAACTGGCCGCCCGGGCCGAGTCGGGTTTGACCGCGCCGGAGTTCGCGGTGCTGCTCGCGTACGTGAAGATCGCGCTCGAGCGGGAGATCCTCGCCGACGGGCTGCCCGACGAGGAGTGGACGACCGACGTCCTGGTCAACTACTTCCCGACGCCGATGCGGCAGCGTTTCGCCGACCGGATGGGGCAGCACCGGCTGCGCCGGGACATCGTCACCACCGTGCTGGTCAACGAGGCGATCAACCGGGGCGGCATCACGTTCGTGTTCCGGGTGGTCGAGGAGACGGCGGCCTCCCCGGCGGACGTGATCCGCGCGTACCTGGTGGTCCAGGAGGTCTTCGGACTCCGGCAGCTGTGGGACGCGATCGAGTCGTTGGACAACCGGATCGCCCCGGAGCTGCAGACCAGCGGCTACCTGGACACCCGGCGGCTGCTGGACCGGGCGGTGCGCTGGCTGGTCACCAACCGGCGTTCGCCGATCGACGTGCCGGCGGAGATCGCCCGCCTGCGCGACGGGGTGGCCCGGCTCCTGCCGGAGCTGGAGAGCCTCTTCTACGGTGCCGAGCGGGAGGCGCTGGCCGCGCACGTCGACATGACGACCAAGCGGGGGCTGCCCCGGGAACTGGCCGAGCGGGCCACCCGGCTGATGTACAGCTTCGGCCTGCTGGACGTGGTGGAGACGGCGGCGCAGACCGGCAAGGACGTCGGCGAGGTGGCCTCGGTCTACTTCGTCCTCTCCGACCGGTTCCGGGTCGACTCACTGCTGTCGAAGATCTCCCTGCTGCCCCGGGAGGACCGCTGGCAGACCCTGGCCCGGATGGCGTTGCGGTACGACCTCTACGCCGCCCTGGCCGCGCTCACCAGCGAGGTGCTCGACTCCACCGACGCGGCCCTGTCGCCGCAGGAGCGGGTGCAGGTCTGGGAGCAGTCCAACGCCGTGTCGATCCACCGGGCCCACCGGGCGATGGGGGAGTTCGACGAGTCCCGGGCCGACCTGGCCGCGCTCTCGGTCCTGCTCCGGCAGATCCGGACGCTGGTGCGCACCTCCTCGGCGAGCTGAGGAGGCACGCACGCCGCGCGCCCGGTGGGACGTTCCCACCGGGCGCGCGGGACGGTCGGTCCGCCACCCCGGCTCAGATCACGAGGGTGGCGAAGACGATCACGTTGTCCAGGTAGTCACGGGCCTGTTCGTCGAACTTCCCGCCGCAGGTGACCACCCGCAGCGCGGCCCGGTCGTTCGGACCGTAGACCAGTTCGGTGGGGAACTCCGTCTTCGGGTACGACCGCACCGCGTCGACGCGGAAGGTGGCGGTGCTGCCGTCCTGCCGCGCGACGTTGATGGTGTCGCCGGGCAGCAGCGCGCCGAGGTCGTAGAAGACGGCGGGCCCGATGTAACTGGAGTCGACGTGCCCGACGACCACCGCGTTGCCGATCTCGCCGGGGGCGGGACCGAGCCGGTACCAGCCGGCGAGCTGGGCCTGTTGCAACGGAGGCACCTGGACGGTTCCGTCCGCCTCCACGCCCAGCGACATGATCGAAGCATCCACGCCGATCCGGGGAATGGTGATGGTGGTCGGCTCGGACCGGGCCATCCCGACCGTCTCGCCCGGATCGTCGGACTCCGGCGCGACGGCCACGTCGGGGTCGCTCCCGGTGGCGTCCGGGTACACCGATGAGGGCAGGGTGCCGGCCCCGACGATCGGCTGCGGTGGCCGGGCCGGGTCCGGTCCGGTCAGCCCCACGCCGAGCAGCCCGATCCCGAGGACGCCGGTCAGGACCACCGCGGCCGCGCCGGCGGCGCGCCACGGTCTCCCGTGACGGCCGCCGGCGAGTGTCCCCGCGTCAGACCAGCGACTCATCGGTCCGACGACGCCGCATCAGCACGATGCCGCCGAGCGCCGCAGCGCCGAGCATCGCCGCTCCACCGACCGTCGCGTCGCGGTCGGTGCCGGTGGCGCCCCCGTCGCCGCCCTTGACGTGTCCCCTGGGCAGGACGATCAGGGTGCCCTCGCCGCAGGAGCCCTTGAGCTCGTACTTGCCGGGCTCGGCGTCCCACGGGATCTCGGCCTCGCCGTAGTACACGAACCTCGGTCCCCGGTCCTTCTTGCCCTCCTCGGCGGACTCCTCCTCGGTGCCCCGGTCCTCGCGGGCCTTGTCCTCCTCGGCGGCGGCCTCGGCCTCGGCCTTCTTCCGCGCGGCCTCTTCGTCGGCCTTCTTCTTCGCGGCCTCTTCGTCGGCCTTCTTCGCGGCCTCGTCCTTGGCCTCGTCGCCGGCACCCCAGCCGCCGGACTCGTTCATGCCCGGCTGTCCGCTCTCGTCGGACTGCTGGCTGGACGGCCCGTCCCCGGCGCGGTCACCGCTCTCCGAACGGTTGCCGTTGCCGTCCTTGTCGCCACCGTCCTTGCTGTCGTTCGCGGCGGGGCCGTTTTCGGAGTTGTTGCCGTTGCCCCAGTCGTTTCCGGTGTCGGTGCCGTTCCCGGAGGGGCCGGTCCCGGTGTCGCTGCCGTTGCCCCAGTCGTTGCCGCTCCCGGAGTCGTTGCCGTTGCCCCAGTCGTTGCCGTTCCCCCAGTCGTGGCCCTTGTCGTGGCCCTTGTCCGAGTGGTGGCCCTTGTCCGAGTGGTGGCCCTTGTCTGAGTGGTGGCCCTTGTCGTGGCCCTTGTGCGAGTCGTGGCCCTTCTCGGAGCCGTTCCCGGACTCCTCGCCCTGCCAGTCGTTCTCGTGGTCCTTCTTGTGGTGGTCCCGGGGGTGGAGCTTGACCTTCCCGGTCACCTTCGACCAGACGTAGGCGTGCTCCTGGCGCTCCGCGCAGACCTCGATGAGCTTGACCTCGTGACCCGGCCGCACGGCGTACGGGTCGGCGTAGACCTTGCCCTTGTGGTGGTCGTCGTGCCCGCCGCCGTTGTCGGCGAAGGCGATTCCCGGCGTGAAGACCAGCAAGGAGGCCCCGCCGAGGGCAGCGCCAGCGACGACCTTCCCGAGCTTGTTGGTAGCCATGACCTGCGTCACTCCATCCCTTTTCGTCCTGACCCGGCGGCAGCCGAGCTAGGTCAGACGTTAGACCGATTCGCGACCTATGAGAGGAAAGATTCGTGTTTAGGAGTGTGTCGGCCAAGCGGCTTCGCCGGGTGGTAAGCGTGGTTCGCCCTTCCGCGCGTGGGCCGCGTCGTTACCGGCTTATCGCCCGGAAATTCCCGGTCAGTGACGTGCAGGTATCGAGAGGTTGTCATGGAAGCGCTCCCATGCAAGAATCACTGCACTGCGTACGAGGAGCCACACCGCGCAGCCGGAGCGTCGAGGGCAGCCGGTCCCACCGGACGACGCCGCGGCCGCACCGTCGGTCGGCTCCGTTTGGCCGCACCGCACCACCGCTGCCCGTCCGGGTCGGGCATCCCCATCACCCCCGAGGGCCTCTGTGGAACGACGTTTCCAGGGCCTGAAAGCAGCCGGGCCGTTCCCTGGTCCCGGTCTCGCCCAAGGAGATCAGTGGCATGAATCTGTGGAGAAGTCTGTCCGCCAGGCGGCGGGCACTCGCGCTGACCGGCGCGAGCGCCCTGGTCGCCGGTGGCCTGGTGACCATTCCGGTCACCGTGGCGCACGCCGCGACCCAGTGCGATGTCAACTACACGTCCAGCGACTGGCAGGGCGGGTTCACCGCCTCCGTCACCATCAAGAACCTCGGCGACCCGCTGAACGGCTGGACGCTCGGCTTCGCCTTCCCGGACGCCAACCAGCGGGTGCAGCAGGGCTGGTCGGCACGCTGGTCGCAGTCGGGCCGGAACGTCACCGCGCAGAGCGAGTCCTACAACGGCGCGCTCGCCACCGGAGCCAGCACGACCATCGGCTTCAACGGCGCCTGGAGCGGCAGCAACCCGAAGCCCACGTCGTTCACCATCAACGGCACCGCGTGCAACGGCGGAACGCCCCCCACCACCCCGCCCCCCACCACGCCGCCGCCGACCACCCCGCCCCCCACGACCCCGCCGCCCACCACGCCGCCGCCCGGTGGCCCCAAGGTGGACAACCCGTACGCCGGGGTGAAGGGCTACGTCAATCCGGAGTGGAAGGCCAAGGCGGAGCGGGAGCCCGGCGGTAACCGGATCTCCAACAACCCGACGGCCGTGTGGCTGGACCGGATCGCCGCCATCGAGGGCACCGACGACAGCAGCTCGAACGGTTCGATGGGCGTGCGGGACCACCTGGACACCGCTCTCGCCCAGGGCGCGGGCTACATCCAGTTCGTCATCTACAACCTGCCCGGCCGGGACTGTGCCGCCCTCGCCTCCAACGGCGAGCTGAAGGCTGACGAACTGCCCAAGTACAAGGCCCAGTACATCGACCCGATCGCCGCGATCCAGGCCGACCCGAAGTACGCCAGCCTGCGGATCATCAACATCATCGAGATCGACTCGCTGCCCAACCTGGTGACCAACACCTCGGGCAACCCGGGTGGCACCGCGGCCTGTGACGTCGTGAAGGCGAACGGGGCGTACGTCCAGGGTGTCGGTTACGCCCTGGCCAAGCTGGGCGCGCTCGGCAACGTCTACAACTACATCGACGCCGCTCACCACGGATGGATCGGCTGGGACAGCAACTTCACCCCGACCGCCAACCAGCTCAAGGAGGCCGCTGTCGCCTCCGGCAGCACGGTGAACCACGTGCACGGCTTCATCGTCAACACGGCGAACTACTCCGCCCTCAAGGAGCCGTACGTCAAGATCACTGACACGGTGAACGGCCAGACCGTGCGCCAGTCCAAGTGGATCGACTGGAACCAGTACACCGACGAGCTCACCTTCGCCCAGGCGTTCCGCAACGAGCTGGTCCGGGTCGGCTTCAACTCCGGCATCGGCATGCTGATCGACACCTCCCGCAACGGTTGGGGCGGTGCCGCCCGGCCCACCGGTCCGGGTGCGACGACCAACGTGGACACCTACGTCAACGGTGGCCGGATCGACCGCCGGATCCACGCCGGCAACTGGTGCAACCAGGCCGGTGCGGGCCTCGGCGAGCGGCCGAAGGTCGCCCCCGAGCCGGGCATCGACGCCTACGTCTGGGTCAAGCCCCCGGGCGAGTCGGACGGCTCCAGCAAGCTCATCCCGAACGACGAGGGCAAGGGCTTCGACCGGATGTGCGACCCGACCTACACCGGTAACCCGCGCAACGGCAACAACATGAGCGGGGCGCTGGACAACGCGCCGATCTCCGGTGCCTGGTTCTCCGCGCAGTTCCAGGAGCTCATGCGCAACGCGTACCCGCCGTTGTCCTGACCTCCACCACACCTGCCCGCCGCTTCCGGTAGTGAGGCGCCGGAGGCGGCGGGCCTCCCCTGGGGCCCCCGGCCCGACCCACGCGGTCGGCCGGGGGCCCTGCCCCGTACGCGGTCAGGGCACGGTGCGCTCGACCGCCGCCCGGCCCTCCCGCTCCAGGTCGCGCCGGGCCCGCTCGACGTTTGCCGGATCCGGGTCCTGGCCCCGGGCGACGGCCAGGTCCTCCGGTTCCCAGGGCTGCTCCGCGCCGGTACGGACGGTCGTGCGCTCCCCGCCGCTGGTGCTCCGGAACGCGTCGCCGACCAGCTCGTCGGTGCCACCGCGCTCCGCCGGGGACTCGCCCGGGGGCACGAAGTCCGGGTTCTCGTCGTCCGGGCCGCCACCGGTCACCAACTGCGGCACCGTCGTCTCGTCGTCCGCCGCGGCGGCCATCTCGGGGCTCTCCTCCAGCGGCCGGTCGGCGTTGCGGTCGCGATCCGTCATGTTGTCGCCCTCCTGTCCCCAGGCGCGTTCCCTGATCCCTCCCGCGTACCCCGCAGACCCCACCCCATGCGCCCGGCGGCTCGCGCCGTCGACACCGACGGCCGCCCGGCGCACGGTGGTGCCCGCCGGTTCCGCTACGCCCCGTCCACGGGGAAACACCCCGGACGCGACGCGTCCGGGGTGTTTCGGGAGGTGTCGGGTCGGCTGGTTCAGCGGCCGAGGACCCGGTCGAGGAAGTCGCGGTACTGGCGTACCGCCTGGCGGAGCTGCTCGGTGTCGGCGGAGCCGTCGTCCTGCCACCCGCCGATCCGGTTCTTCTGCTCGGCCAGGGCCGCGGCGAGCGCGTGGATCGCCTCCTCCACCAGCCCCTGCGCCTGCCCGGCCGCGGCCTTGGGATCGTCGACGAAGCGAAGCTGGACGTCCCGCCAGCGGTCCCGGAAGCCCTGCGCGGTCCCCGGGTCGAAGAGCGACGCCGGTTCGGCGAGGGCGGACGCGGAGGAGCCGGTCGTGCCGGCGGCGGTGAGTGTGTCCGGGGCACCGTCGGTGGACACCGGCACCGGGGCGGCGTCGGGGTCCACCATCGCCGGGGCCGGGCTGCCGTAGCCGGCACCGGCGGCGGTGTCCCGCCGCATCCCGGCGTCCCGGCCTGCCCCGGCGTCCCGGTTCTGCCCGGTGTCCCGGCGGTCCCCGGTCCGGTCGCCGCTGGTCCGGTCGCCGCCGGCCGTGTCGCCGGTTGCCTCGTCCCGGTGCCGGCCGGTCGGCTCGGCCTCGTCGACGGTCTGTGCGCGGTGGTGGCCGTGCAGCAGTGCGGTGGGGTCAGCCCGGCGGCCGGACTCCTGTTCGCCGACGGCACCGTCTCCGGGGCGGGCGGTGCGTTCCTCGCGCGGGTCCGGCTCGTCGGCGGGGATCGGGCTGGCCAGCGCCGAGGCGGCCACCGCACCGCCGACCGTGGTCGCGCCGAAGGCGGTCGGCACCGGGCCGGGCTCGTGGAAGTCCGCCGGCCGGTTCGCCTCGGCCCCACGTGGGTCGTTCCGGAGCTCCGCGGCCCGGTCGTGGCCCGGACCGTCCCGACGCGGTGCCACGGACGGGTCGTCGAAGGTGCCCCGGTCGTCGAGCGCGTCCTCGGGCACCTCGGTCCGCTCGGCGCGGTCCCCGCGCCGGGCCGCCGTGCCGTCCGGCGGCGGCACCGGTACGGGCTCCGAGCGGACCACCTCGGTCTGATCGGTCTGCTGCTCCTGCTGGCGCATGGCGGCGGCCTCCTCAGCGGCTCGTGACGTCGTGCGGGGTCTCGCTCTCCTCGGCGCGGCGCGGTGCCGGCGGCTGGGCCGCGACCGGCTCGCCACCGAGCAGGTCGGCGACGAGCGCCCGGTAGTGGACGACCGCCTGCCGCAGTTCCTCGGTGCTGGCCTCGCCGCGCTCGTTGCGCAGGTGGATCTCGTGGGCCTCGCGGTAACGGGTCAGCGTGCGGGCGTGCGCGACAGAGAGGTGGGCGGCCTGCTCGTCGAAGTCCCCGGTCGGGTAGCCGCGCTCGGCGACCAGCCGGGACACCAGCGCGTCGGCGTCGCCGACCGCCTCGGCGGGGGTGTCGACGAAGCGGAGCTGGACCTCCTCCCACGCGGCGGCGTAACGGGCGCGCGACTCGGGGTCGAGCGGGGTCAGGGTCAGCTCGGCGTGCCGACGCTCGCGGTCGCGGAGTTCCTTCTCCGCCTCGCTGCGGCTGGCCCGCTCGGCGACCACCCGGTCGTACTCGGGTCCGAACCGCTGGCGCAGCTGACGGCGGCGCGCGGCGGTCACGGCCAGCGCGATCCCGGCGGCGATCACGAGTACGACGAGAACGATGACGACTACCTGCGTGGGCGACATGGCCTCCTCCTTCGTCACCTGCTATTCCCGCGTCGACCTGATCGCCAATCCCGATTGCGCCTACTTTCCCGCTGACGTGTCCGACATGACCGGCCCCACATGGTGATCTTTGCCAGAAACTTGACTGATTCCAGAAAGTTGGTTTGGGGGAGTCATGCCGGTTTGCTCCGGGCGTCACCCGGGCGAGGGGGTGCCGAGTCCCTCGTCCCGGGCTGCGGTGATCGCCTCGACGCGGCTGCTCACCTGGAGCTTCACCAGGATGGCGGAGACGTTGTTGCGCACCGTCTTGGGACTCAGCCCGAGCCGCTGCGCGATCCCGGCGTTGGGCAGGCCCCGGGCCAGCAGGCCGAGGATCTCCCGTTCCCGGTCGGTGAGCTGCGGGAACGGCTCCGGGCGGCCCGGACCGGCGCGGAACAGCATCGCGGCGCGACCCGCGACGGCAGCGCCGAGAACCAGGTCCCCGCTGGCCACCGCACGGATACTGCGCTCCACGTCGGCGGCGCTGGCACCCTTGAGCAGGTAGCCACGGGCCCCGGCGCGCATCGCCGCGACCAGCGACGCGTCGTCGGAGAGCATGGTGACGACCAGCACGCCGACCTCGGGGTGGTCGCGGGTGAGCACCCGGGTCGCCTCGACACCGGACCCCTGCCCGAAGTGCAGGTCCATCAGCACGACCGTGGGCCGTACGCGCGTGACGACCTGCAACGCGGTCGCCACGTCGGCGGCCTCGCCCACGCAGTCGATGCCGTCGAGTGTGGACAGCAACGCCGTCATGCCGAGCCGGAAGACGGGGTGGTCGTCCACCACGACGACCTGGATCGGTGCGCTCACGACAGCTCCAGGGGGATGGTCAGCCGCACCATGGTGCCGCGCGGGTCGGCCGGGCCGATGGTGAGGGTTCCACCGATGCCGTCGGCCCGTTCCCGCATCGCGTGCAGGCCGACGCCCCGGGTCGGCCCGACGGGCGGGCCCTGACCATGGTCGGTGACGACGATCCGCAGCAGGTCCGGCCGCCGGTCCAGGGTGACCGTGCAGCGGTCCACCCCGGCGTGCCGGTGCACGTTGCGCACCGCTTCCGCGGTCACCCCGTACGCGGCGGTGGCGACCGAGCCGGGCAGCGGGTCGAGCGGCACCGGGATGTGCACGGCGACGTCCAGCCCGGCCCGCGCGTACCGGTCGCGCAGGGTGTCCACCGCAGGTTCCAGACCGCCGTCGGCGAGCACCGGCGGCAACAGCCCGTGCGCTAGGTCCCGGACGTCCTCGGCGCGCGTGGTCAGCTCGATGATCAGCCGGTCCAGCAGTTCGTCCGCGCGGGCCGGGTCGCGGTGCAGCAGGTTACGGGTGGCGGCGAGGCCGAGACCGATGCCGCTCAACGCCGGACCGAGTCCGTCGTGCAGGTCCCGACGCAGTGCCCGGCGCTCCTCGTCGCGGGCCTCGGCGAGCCGCCGCCGCGAGCGTGCCAGCTCCTCGTTGGTTCGGGCGAGGTCCACCACGGCGGCGACCACCGGGGCGAGTCCGGTGAGCGCGTCGGTGACCCGGCCGCCGAGCAGTTCCCCCGGACGCGGCCAGGCGTGCAGGTACCCGACCTGGCGACCCCCGCTGGTCAGCGGCACGGTCACCGGCGTGCCCCCGGCGCGCGGGGGCGGCTCGGGCCCGTCGGCGGTGACCAGCACCTCGGCGAGGCGCAGCGCGGCGGCGATCACCGGCCCCAGCTCGGCGGAGCTGTGCAGGCTGTGGGCGACCCGGCGCATCAGGGGCTCCGGGCTGTCGCCGTGCACCAGCCGGTCCACGCCACGCTGCACCCACTGCCGCACCGGCTGGAAGGCGACCGCGATGGCGGCGGTCACCACGATCCGGGGCGCGGACGACGCGTCTGGCAGCACCCGGTCGAGCACGGTGACCCCGGCGCTGTAGCCGGCGATCGCCCCGGCGGTCATCAAATACCACACCAGAGCCCGCCGGACCGCCAACCGCAGCCCCCACATCTGCTGCCGGAGCACCACCACGGCGACCGCCGCCGGGAAGAACGCCTGCGAGGCGAGCATCAGCAGGGCGGGTACCGAGGCGGGCAGCACCGGTGGCAGCACGGTGACCAGGAACGCGAGGGTCAGCAGCGTACTGCCCGCGGTCGCCCAGCCCATGCCGTGCCGCTGCTCCTGCGGGCCGTGCCGCCAGCGCCACCCACAGGCCGCCGCGGCGAGCAGACCGAGCAGCACCAGGGCGTACCCGGCCGGCCCGGCGAGCGCGGCGCGGGCCGCCATGGCGGTGGGCCCGAGCGGGACCAGCCCGCGCGGCGGCGGCGCGGTCAGCACGACGACCGACGCCAGTGCCACGTACCCGAGCCCGACGGCGACCGCGACCCGCTCGACGCGGGCCGGCGTCCGTTCCGGCAGCAGCCACGGCATCACCACGACCAGCGCGTACAGCCCGGGGACCCAGGCCCAGTGGTGCGCGGACAGCAACCAGTACGGGCCGGTGGACAGCTGGCCCCATTGGGCGGCGAACGCGGACAGGGAGCCGCCGACCCCGGCTGCCGCGGCGATCCACCCGGCGAGCCGGCCGCCGGTCCGCCGCCGGCTCAGCACGAGCCACGCGACACCGCCGTAGACGATCCCGTCCATGAGGTCCACCAGCGAGTACAACTGGGTGTCGGTGAACGCCGGCAGCGCGACGCACCACATCACGATCGCGCCGGTGGTGCACCCGGCGGTGACGGCGAGAACCACCCAGGCGGCGATCCGGTCGGGCGGACGGGGAGTCGGCATGATCCATCCACTGTGTCAGTGGTCGCCGGCAGCGGACCACCGATCGGCCGGACAGGCCGGGACGACGCGGTACGACCGTTCGGGTGATCCCGGGTGTCCCGGCCGGAACGGGACGCCGGTCCCTGGCGACCGGGACGGCGCGGCCCGTTGACTGTCGGACATGACCTCTCTTCCGGACCACATCCCGGCCCACGTCAAGGGTTCCTACGTCAACTGCTCCGAGTACGCCCGGGAGGCGCGGCTCACCCCGCCGCCGGCCGCCGAGCACTTCCCGGCGCACGTCAAGAACACCTACGTCAACTGTTACGAGTATGCCCGGGAGGCGCGGCTCACCCCGCCGCCGGCCGCCGAGCACTTCCCGGCGCACGTCAAGAACTCGTACCCGACCTGCAACGACAGCGTGCGGGCGGCCCAACTGACCGCCCAGCCCGCAGCGGCATGACGACGCTGCACGCCCCGACCCGGCTCGGCGACCCCTGGCGGGAGTGGCTCGCCGAGAACCTGGCCATGGGCGCCTCCGTCGACCAGGCGCGGGCGGCCGCCGTGGCCGGGTGCGGCGACGCCGACGCCGTCGACGCGGAACTGGCGGAACTCACCGCCCACCCGTACTTCGCCGTCTGCCGCCGCCTCGCGTTGCGCTACGACTGGATGGAGTCCGTGCTGGACACCTACCGGGCGCTGCGCGACAGCGACGGGGGACGCACCCTGGAGCACCGCGCGGACCTCACACCGGAGGAGTTCTTCTCCCGGTACTACTTCGGGAACCGCCCCGTCGTGCTCGACGGCCGGATGACGGACTGGCCCGCCCTCGACTGGACGCTGGAGAGCCTCGCCACGGCGTGCGGCGACGCCCTGGTCGAGGTGATGACCGGTCGGGACGCCAACCCGGACCACGCCTGGCAGTACGACCGGCACCGCACCACCATGCCGTTCCGCGACTACCTGGCGGCCCTCGGCTCCGGCGTCCGCACCAACGACTACTACATGGTCCCCCGCAACGAGAACTGGTCCGGGCCGCTGCGGCCCCTCGCCGCCGACGTGCGGCCCCCGGAGGGCATCGTGGATCCGGAGGCCGTCGGGCACCTGCTGCTCGGCCCGGCCGGCACGGTCACGCCGCTGCACGTGGACAACAGCAGCGTCCTGCTCTGCCAGGTGCTCGGCCGCAAGCACGTCCGGCTCGTGCCGTCGTACGAACGACACCTCGTCTACCCTCGGGGCGGCACGTTCAGTGCGGTCGACGCGGCCAACCCGGACCCCGTCCGGCACCCGAGGTTCGCCGAGGCCGCCGTGCTGGAAACCGTCCTGGAACCCGGTCAGATGCTGCTCGTGCCGGTGGGCTGGTGGCACTGGGTGGAGGCACTGGAGGTGAGCGCCACGGTCACGTTCCACCACTTCGACACGCCGGGGCAGAACCACCGGATGGCGACGCCGCCCGCCGCCGGCCAGGACGACTGACCGGTACCGCCGGGCACGCCCGACCGTGACGCGTCACCGGACACCCCGTCGCACCCGTGGCGGGGTGTCCGCGTACGTTCGTCCACGGTGGAGGGAATCGGGCCGACCCGAGCGGACGGAACGGACGGTAGTGCATCAGCGCACGATTACGTATCCTGCCCAAGGCGCTCGTACCGGTGCCCGGTGCGCCGGGCGTCGCTGCCCGGCCGGTTGCCGGCGCCACCCCTGCCACACCTTCCGGGCGAGGTGCTGATGAACTCCCGCGACTGGCCGATCCGCACCAAGCTGACCGCGCTGGTCGTCGTCCCGGTGGCCGCCCTGCTGGCACTGTGGATCTTTGCCACCACGCTGGCCCTCGGGCCGGCCCTCGACCTGCTCGCCGCCGGCACCCTGCTGCGGGACCTGGGCCTGCCCGGTGACCGGGTGGTGGTCGAGCTGCAACGGGAGCGTCGGCTCTCGGTGGTGCAGCTCGCCGGCTCCGGCGAGGTGGCCGAGCTGCGCGACCAGCGGCTGCGGACCGACGAGGCGGTGGCCGGGTTGCGGAGCCGGGCCGGCGGCCGGGACCTGCGAGACGCCGCCGACGACCTGGTCGACGCCCGCCTCGACCGGCTCCTCACCGCCCTGGACGCGCTTCCCGCCGGGCGGAGGTTCATCGACCAGCGGCAGGTGGACCGGGCCGGTGCGCACGGTCTCTACACCGGCATGCTCGCCACGCTGTTCCAGACCTACTCCGCCATGGCCAGCGGCCCGGACGTCGACCTGACCCGGCAGGCGCGCGCGATCAGCGCCCTCGGCCAGGCCCGGGAACTGCTCGGCCAGGCCGACGCGCTCGCCGCCGGGGCGTTCACCGCCGGCCGGTTCGCCCGGGGCGAGCACACCGCGCTCGTGCAGACCATCGGCAACCAGCGGTACGTCACCGCCGTCGCCGTCGACGACCTGCCGCCGGCCACCCGCAGCGCCTTCCAGCGGCTCACCGACGGGGCGGACTTCCTCCGGCTGCGGCGGATGCAGGACGAGCTGATCGCCGCCGATCCGGGCGACCTGCCGTCGGTGGACGCCCGGACCTGGCAGACCACCCACGACGTCGTGCAGCGCCAGCTGCGGGACTTCGAGCTGGCCGAGGCGGAGGCGCTGACCGACCGGTCGGTGCCGGCGGCCCTCGGCATCCTCGGCCGGCTCGCCGCCGCCGGACTGCTCGGCCTGGTGGCCGTGGTGGTCTCCCTGGTGGTGGCGTTGCGGGTCGGCCGCTCGCTGGTCCGGCGGCTGACCGGGGTCCGGACGGCCGCCACCGAGCTGGCCGAGCGGAGACTGCCCGACGTGGTGGCCCGGCTGCGCCGGGGCGCGGAGGTCGACGTCGCCCGGGAGGCCCCGCTCCTGGAGTTCGGCACCGACGAGATCGGTCAGGTCGGGCAGGCGTTCGGCGTCGTCCAGCGGACCGCGGTCCGGTCGGCCGTGGACGAGGCCGCCCTGCGGCACGGGCTCAACCAGGTCTTCCTCAACATCGCCCGGCGCAGCCAGGGGCTGGTGCACCGGCAGCTCGCCCTGCTCGACCGGATGGAGCGTCGAACCGAGGACCCGGAGGAGCTGGCCGAGCTGTTTCAGGTCGACCACCTCGCCACCCGGATGCGCCGGCACGCCGAGGCCCTGGTCATCCTCGCCGGAGCGGCGCCGGGGCGTGGCTGGCGCAATCCGGTCGCCGTGCTCGACGTCGTCCGGGGCGCCATCTCGGAGGTCGAGGCGTACGACCGGGTGGACATCGCCCCGATGCGGCCGGCGGCGGTGGTCGGCCGGGCCGTCGGCGACGTGATCCACCTGCTGGCCGAGCTGATCGAGAACGCCACCTCCTTCTCCTCCCCGGACACCCGCGTGCGGGTGCACGGTGAGATGCTGCCCAACGGGTACGCCGTCGAGGTCTCCGACCGGGGTCTCGGGATGACCGCCGACGCGATCGAGGAGGCCAACCGCCAACTGGCCCGCGCCCCGGAGTTCGACCCGACGGTCAGCGCCCGCCTCGGTCACTTCGTGGTGGCCCGGCTCGCGGCCCGGCACGGCGTCCGGGTGCGGCTGGTCGCCGGCGCGCAGGGCGGGATGACCGCCGTGGTGCTCCTGCCGCCCGACCTGGTGACCGCCGAGCCGCCGCGGCCGGCCGTCGACCGGACCGGTGACCGGATGGCCAAGGTGACGAAGCTGAGCACGCTGCCCCGGCCCCGCTCGGTCCGCTCGGCCCGCCGGCGGTCGGAGCCGCCCTCGGTGGTGCCACTGGCGGCGGCGCGGCCGGGACCGGCCGAGATTCCGCTCGGCCCGGACGGGCTGCCCCGGCGGATCCGGCAGCGGGGCCCGGCCCGGCAGACCCGCCCGGTTCCCGTCGAGCCGTCGCCGCGCACGCCGGAGCAGGTGCGGGCGGCGATGGCGGCACTCCAGTCGGGCACCGAGCGGGGCCGGCGCGCGGGCGCGCACCCGGACGGGCCCGGCCGTACGCCGTCCGCTCCGGCCGGGCCTGCCGTCGGGCCGCCCGCCTCCTCTGCCGCTCCGCCCGCCCCCGGCACCGGGCCGGTCGACGCCCCCACGGTGCCGCTCGCCCCGGCCGTGTCGGTCGAGGTGGCGGCGGACCAACCGACCACGGAGCTACCCCGGGTGCAGCCCGGTGGGGCGTCCGTCGAAACTGTCACCGGACGTGGAAGGGACGGGTAGTGGTGCAACCCACGAGGCAGACCGCCGATCTCGACTGGCTGCTCGACGAACTGGTGGACCGGATGCCGGCCGCCCAGCAGGCGGTGGTCCTCTCCGCGGACGGGTTGCTCATGGGAGCCTCCGCCGGGCTGGAACGGGACGCGGCCGAGCACTTCTGCGCCATGGCGTCCGGCTTCGCCAGCCTGGCGAAGGGGGCCAGTCGGCACTTCGCCGCCGGACCGGTGCGTCAGACGGTGGTCGAGATGGAGTCGGCGTACCTCTTCGTCACCTCCGCCGGCCAGGGCGCGTGTCTGGCCGTGCTCAGCGACGCCGACACGGACATCGGCCTGGTGGCGTACGAGATGGCCATGCTGGTGACCCGGGTCGGCGAGACGCTCAGTACCCCGTCCCGGGCCTCGGCGGTCGTGGCCGATGCAGGCTGAGCCGCCGGGGCCCCGGCACGAGTGGCTGGACGACGAGGCGGGACCGGTCGTCCGCCCGTACGCCGTCACCGGTGGACGGGTGGTCCCGGCCGCCGGCGACTTCGACCTGGTCGCGTTCGTGCTGGCGACCCGGGACACCGACCCGGACGACCACCCCCACCTGCACCCGGAGCACCGGCACCTGGTCGAGCTGGCCGTCGAGCCGGTGTCGGTGGCGGAACTCGCCGCGCACCTCAACCTCGCCCTCGGCGTGGTCCGGGTGCTCCTCGGCGACCTGCTCACCGGCGGACTCGTCACCGTGCACGAGCCGCCGTCCACGGCGTACCTTCCCGACGACAACATCCTCAAGGCGGTGGCGAATGGGCTCCGTGCACTCTGAACGTGCCGGATCCGGCCAGCGGGTTCCGCTGGCACTGAAGATCCTGATCGCCGGGGGCTTCGGGGCCGGCAAGACGACCCTGGTAAGTGCGCTGAGCGAGGTCCGTCCGTTGCAGACCGAGGAGGTGCTCACCAGCGCCGGCGTCGGCACCGACGACACCTTCGGCGTGGAGGGCAAGTCCACCACCACGGTCGCCATGGACTTCGGCCGGATCACCATCAACGAGGACCTCCAGGTCTACCTCTTCGGCACGCCGGGGCAGGACCGGTTCTGGTTCCTCTGGGACGAGCTGGCCTTCGGCGCGCTGGGCGCGGTGGTGCTCGCCGACACCCGTCGGCTGGCCGACTGCTTCCCCTCGGTGGACTACTTCGAGCAACGGGGCATCCCGTTCGTGGTCGGGGTGAACTGCTTCGACGGGTCCCGCCGGTTCAGCCTCAACTCGGTGCGGCACGCGCTGGACCTCGACCCGGACGTGCCGCTGGTGCTCTGCGACGCCCGTGACCGCCAGTCCGGCAAGCTGGTGCTGGTCGCCCTGGTGGAGCACGTCGCCGCGCAGCGCGGCGAGCCGGCCGCCTGACCCCGTTCCGCCCGGGGCGGGCGGAAAAGTCCGGGGAACCGGGTTCACCGGCCGGTGATGCGGGGAAGGCTGGTGGGATCGACCCGGACGAGAGGAGAGACGGCGCCGTGACCGACCAGGGGGACGTCGTCCACATCGGCGGCTACACCAGGGAGAGCGACGGGAAGGGCGACGGCATCGTCGCCGCCCGCCGCGACCCGGAGACCGGCGCGCTGACGCCGCTCGGCACGGTGGCGGTCACCGCGTCGCCGTCGTTCCTGGTCCGGCATCCGACCCTGCCGGTGCTGTACGCGGCGAACGAACTGCCCGAGGGGCAGGTCAGCGCCTGGCGGATCGGGCCGGACGGCGACCTCGCGCCGCTGGGCACCGGCGACACGGGCGGGGCGGAGCCCTGCCACCTGGCGGTCACCCCGGACGGCTGCCACCTGGTCGCCGCCAACTACGGCGGGGGGAGCGTGGCGGTCTTCCCGCTCGACGGGGCGGGGGTGCCGGCCGGGCGCAGTGACCTGGTGGTGCACTCCGGGCACGGCCCGGATCCGCAGCGGCAGGAGACGGCCCACGCGCACATGGTCTCGCCGGACCCCGACGGCGGGCCGATCTACGTGGTCGACCTCGGCACCGACTCGGTGTACCGGTACGACCTGGACGCCGCCACCGGCCGGCTGGTGCCCCGTGCGCCCCGGGTGCGGACCCACGCCGGAACCGGCCCCCGGCATCTGACCCGCCACCCGGACGGCCGCCGGGTCTACCTGGTCGGCGAACTGGACGGCACGGTCACCGCCCTGGAGCGGAACGCCGAGGGGGCGCTGCACCAGCGGGGTCGGGTGCCGGCGAGCGGCCGGACCGGGCACGTCCAGCCGTCGGAGGTCGCGGTGGGTCCGCAGGGGCGCTTCCTCTACGTCGCCAACCGGGGCGTCGGCACGCTGGCGGTCTTCGCCATCGACGGCGAGCTGCCGGAACTCGTCGCCGAAGTGGACACCGGCGGGGAGTGGCCCCGGCACTTCGCCTGGTCCGGGCGGGACCTCTACGTGGCCGACCAGCGGGCCGACATGGTCCGGGCCTTCCGCGTCGACCCGGCCACCGGCGTGCCCGAGCCGGCGGGTGAACCGGTGCCGGTGCCGAGCCCGAGCTGCGTCCTGCTCTGACCGTCCCGCCGGCTACTCACCCTGTGTGAAGGATTGTGAATAACTGCAGGTCAGCTGTTCATCCTGTGTAACTTTCGTCCGAACGGTGGTAGCCGGACCGTTCATCGGTCCGCAACATTGTCAGGGTGTCGGGCCGCCATCGCATGCGTTCAGGTTTTCGCGGAGCAGGCGCCGTCGCCTCGGCGACGGCGCTTGTTGTCGTCGTTGCCGGGGCGTGGTTCGGCTACCGCCAGCTGGCCCGGCCGGGCTGCTCCGGGCAGGTCGAGCTGACCGTCGCCGCCGCCCCCGAGATCGCCCCCGTGGTGCAGGCGGCGGCCGGGCAGTGGGAGGCCGAGGGCGCGGCGGCCGGAGGCACCTGCATCACCGTCCAGGTCTCCGCCCAGGACCCGGTCGAGGTCGCGGCGGCGGTCGCCGGCAAGCACGGCGTCACCCTGCCCGGCGTGGGTCAGGCCAGCGGCACGGCGATCACCCCCGACGTCTGGGTGCCGGACTCCTCGACCTGGCTGCTGCGGATCAGGAACAGCGGCGCCACCGCCTTCGCCCCCGACAACGGCGGGTCGATCGCCCGCAGCCCTGTCGTGGTCGCCATGCCCGAGCCGGTCGCCGCCCGGCTGGGCTGGCCGCAGCAGAAGCTGACCTGGGTGGACCTCGTCCGGCAGATGAGCACCGACACGAAGCTGCGGACCGGGATCGTCGAACCGACCCGGGACGCCGCCGGCCTCGCCGGGCTGCTCGCCCTCACCACGGCGGCGGGCGCGGGCGGGGGAGACAGCCAGCAGGCCAAGACGGCGGCCCTGCGGGCACTGGCGACCGGCCGGTCCGCGCTGCGGCAGGACCTGCTCGCCCGGTTCCCCCGCTCCACCGATCCGGCCGCCATCGCCGCCGGTCTCGGCGCCGCCGCACTCTCCGAGGAAGACGTGATCGCCTACAACCGGAGCAAGCCGCCGGTGCCGCTCGCCGCGCTCTACCTGGACCCCGCGCCGCTGCCGCTGGACTACCCGTACGCGGTGCTGCCCGGGATCGAGCCGGCCAAGGCGTCCGCCGCGGAGGTGCTGTTCGGGGCGCTCACCGCCCCGGCGTTCCGGGACCGGTTGGCCGGAGAGGCGCTGCGCGGGCCGGACGGGGTCGGCGGGGCCGGGTTCGAGACTCCGACGGGGGCACCGGCCGGGGGCCTGGCCCCGCCGCAGGGCAACGGCGGCAGGGCGGCCGGCGGGCCGGATCCCTCGGCGGTCGAAGCCGCCGTGTCGGGCTGGTCGATCGCCACCCAGTCCGGTCGGATGCTCTGCGTCATCGACGTCTCCGGCTCGATGAAGCAGCCGGTGCCGACCGCCGGCAACGCCAACCGGGCACAGGTCACCGTCGCCGCCGCCCTTCGGGGCATGGAACTCGTCGACGACTCCTGGGCGGTCGGGCTGTGGACCTTCTCCACCGAGATGGTCGGCCGCCGTGACTACCGGGAACTGCTCCCGATCGGGCCGCTCTCCACCCAGCGGAGCCAGCTGAAGGCCGCGCTCGGGACGATCCGGCCCACGCCGGACGGGGACACCGGCCTCTACGACACGGTGCTCGCCGCCTACCGGACGGTCCAGGACGACTGGGAGCCCGGCCGGGTCAACTCGCTGGTGCTCTTCACCGACGGCAAGAACGAGGACGCCGACGGGATCAGCCAGCGGGAGCTGCTCACCGAGCTGACCCGGATCGCCGACCCGGAGCGACCCGTCCAGGTCGTGATCATCGGGATCGGCGGGGACGTCAGCCGTGCCGAGTTGGAGGCGATCACCAAGGTCACCGGTGGCGGGGTCTTCGTCACCGAGGACCCGAACAAGATCGGCGAAATCTTCCTCCGGGCGGTCGCGCTCCGGCCGAACGTACCGCGCTGACCGGCCGGACAGGTGACGGGCGGCTTCGCGTCGCGGGACACGATGCCCATGTCGTCCACATCGGACATTGTTACTGACGGCATTCCGTCCGTGGCTACCCTGACCGACGGCTCTCGGGGGAAGATGTCCGGGTGCTCTGCAGCGCCGGCCACTGGAGGTCGGTCCGGGCGGGGTGCCATCGACGCTAGTGGGGAGGGTCGTTGACCTCGGCGCTGTTGACCCCCGCCTCGATGTCGTCCGCGTCCGCCGGTAAGCGGTCGACGCGGGCGACCCGAGCCGACGAACGGGCCTACATCCGGACGTTGGTGGTGCTCGACACCGCCATCATCGCCGTGGCCGTGCTGGTGGGTTACGTCACCCGCTTCGGCGAGTACGAGCCGCGTGGCTCGGAGATCCCGTACGTCCTGGTGGCCCCCGGGCTGATGATCGCCTGGCTGCTCTCCCTGAAGGTCCTGCGCTGCTACGACGACCGGCTCCTCGGCTACGGTGCCGACGAGTACCGTCGGGTCACCTCGGCGAGCCTCCGGCTGGCCGCGACGATCGCCATCACCGGTTACATCGCCGACGTGGGCGTCTCGCGTGGCTTCCTCGCCATCACCCTGGCGGTCGGCACCGTCGGGCTGCTGGTGGCCCGGTTCGCCGCCCGTAAACGGCTGCACCTCGACCGGTGCCGGGGGGCCGGCTGGTCCCGCCGGGTGCTGGCGGTGGGGGACACCCCGCATGTGCTCGAACTCGTGCACACCCTGCGCCGCGAGCCGTACGCCGGCTACCACGTGGTCGGTGCCTGCATCCCGGACGCCCTGCTCGCCCCGGTCCCGCAGCGGCTCGGGGACGTGCCGGTGGTCGGGTCGTTCCGGGGCATCGTGGAGGCGGCCGAGGCCATCGGGGCGGACACCGTGGCGATCACCGCCTCCGCCGAGCTGACCGCGACCCGGCTGCGCCGGCTCGGCTGGCAGCTGGAGGGCACCGGGATCGACATGGTGCTGGCCCCGGCGCTGACCGACGTGGCCGGCCCGCGCATCCACACCCGACCGGTCGCCGGTCTGCCGTTGATCCACGTGGAGGCCCCCGAGTTCCGGGGCGCCCGCAAGCTGGTCAAGGGGCTCGTCGACCGGTCGATCTCGCTGTTCGCGTTGGCCCTGCTGGGGCCGCTGCTGGCGCTGATCGCCCTGGCGATCCGGTTGGACAGCCGGGGCCCGGTGCTGTTCCGGCAGGTCCGGGTCGGGCAGGGCGGGCGTGAGTTCGGTGTGTTCAAGTTCCGCACCATGGTGGTCAACGCCGACGCGATGCTCGCCGAGCTGGCCGTCCGGAACGAGACCGACGGGCTGCTGTTCAAGATGCGTGACGACCCCCGGGTGACCCGGGTCGGCCGCCTGCTGCGCAAGTGGTCCCTCGACGAGCTGCCCCAGCTCGCCAACGTGCTGATCGGGCACATGAGCCTGGTCGGCCCGCGTCCGCCGCTCCCCTCCGAGGTGGCCCGCTACGACGGCGACGTCGCCCGCCGGTTGCTGGTCAAGCCGGGCATGACCGGCCTCTGGCAGGTCAGCGGGCGCTCGGACCTGAGCTGGGAGGACGGCATCCGGCTCGATCTCTACTACGTGGAGAACTGGTCCCTCGCGGCCGACCTGACCATCCTGTGGAAGACCTTCGGCGCGGTGGTCAACAGTCGCGGCGCCTACTGACCGGTCGACCGGCCGTCAGGGCTGGGGGCCGGTCCAGTCCAGGCACACCACGACCGCGTCGTCGACCAGGTCCCCGGCGACGAAGGCACGCAGGTCGCCGATGAGCGACCGGACGGCGTCCAGCGGTTCCATCGGGCCGGTCCGGCGCAGGAACCGGGCCAGCGCCGTGTCGCCGTACCGGACCTCCTGCCCGGCGGCTTCGAGCACCCCGTCGCTGACCACGAAGAGCCGGTCGTCGCGCTCCAGCCGGAACTGCTGGGATCCGTAGTCGGTCCCGTCGAACATGCCGAGCGGGAACTGCGCCTCCAGCGGTTGCTCGCGCACCTCGCCCCCGCGCAGCAGCACCAGCCGCGGCGATCCCGCGTCGACCACGGTCACCGTCCCGTCGTGCAGGTCCAGCTCCAACAGCAGCACGGAGAGGTACTGGTCGCCGTGGTGCACCGCGTAGACCGCCTGGTCGGCCAGCGCGGCCTGGTCGGCCAGGCACAGTCCGGCCCGCCGGGCGTTGCGCAGCGCGTGCACGACGAGCGAGGTCAGCATCGAGGCGGCGACACCCTCGCCCATCCCGTTGATCACCGACAGCCAGAGCCGGGTCCCGTCGTCGGACCAGTCGAAGCTGTCGCCGCGCACCGCGTACGCCGGTTCGAGCTGCCCGGCCAGGCTGAACGAGGGCCGGGCCCGGCTGCGTCCGGGCAGCAGCTCCCACTGCATCTCGGCGGCGAGGGTGAGTCGCCGGCTGCGCCGTGCCGTGCGGTAGACGTCGGTGCCGGCCGACACGGCGGCCAACTCGTGCCCGAGCACGGTGGCGATCTCGGCCAGTTCGGCGACGACCGCCGGGTCCTCCGGCACCGGGGTCAGCCGGAGCACGCCGCGCCGCTCGCCCCGCATGCTCACCGGGAAGTAACCCGTCCCGGCGGCCAGGGCCGGCTCCTGGTGGTCGAAGCAGCGCCAGCCCGGGTGGCCGGGCTCGGTCAGCGGCTCCCCGTCGCGCAGCGGCAGCAGCACCGACAACCGGTAGTCGACCTGGAACAACTCGGCGCTGGTGATCGCGTACGACCGGGCCAGTTCGGCGGCGACCCGGTCCATTAGGAGATCCGTCGGTGCGTCGGTCAGGGCCCGACGTGCCCGATTGACCGGTCCGCTCATGGTCGCTCCTTCTGCCGGCCCGCCCACCTGCGGGTCGGGGGTAGTCTCAGGCACACGATGGCCGAAGAACACCGTCCGCCCGAACCAGAAGCGAGTATGGCCGCCGCGCTCGACGATGCGGTGGCCGCCCTGCTGTCGGTGTGGGAGGAAGCACGGGAGCGGACGACGAACCGGCTCTCCACCGCGCAGCTCCGGGTCGTCATGGTGGTGGAGCAGCACGACGGGATCAACCTCCGGCGACTGGCCACCACCCTCGGGATGCTGCTCTCCTCGGCCAGTCGGCTGTGCGACCGGCTGGTCGCCGCCGGCATGCTCGAACGCGAGCCCGGCCGGTCCGACCGTCGGGAGATATCCCTGCACCTCACCCCGGAGGCCGCGCGGCTCCTCGCCGGGCTGCGGGCCGACCGGCAGGCACGACTGGCCGAGGTCATCGCCGGGATGAGCCCGGCCGGGCGGGAGGCGCTGCGGCGCGGGCTGGGCGATTTCCGGGAGGCGGCCCGCCGGGTGCCGCCTGCCGGGCCACCCCGCTTCCCGCCCGATCCGGGGGGACCCGGGGGCGAGCCGTACCGGTCCCAGGCCGGAGCGCCCGAGCCGTACCGGCCTCCGGTCGCGCTGCCCGAGCAGCGGTCCACGGTCGCGCCGGTCGAGCCCCGTCGGACCCACGAGCCGCCGACCTCCACCGCCCGCCCCGCCTGAAATCCTCAGTCGGAGCGGGTGAGGCGCAGGTAGCTGAGGGCGCGGGGGTGGTCGGCTAGCGCGGTGGCGCAGCCGGCCAGGAGTGGATCGAGCAGGGCACCACGGTTGCCGAGAGCCTGACGTTGCCACCGGACGAATCCGGCGAGCAGTTCGGGGTCGCCGACCAGGAGCGCGGCGGCGAGCGCGTCCAGCACCTGGGCCGCGGCATGCGCCACCGGCTCCGCGTCGGCCCCGGCCGGGACCAGGGCCCGGGTGAGACCCTGCACCATCTCGCGGCGGCGGCGCAGCACCGCGACGTGCTCGTCGTCGGGCGGTGCCGGCGCACCCGCCGGAACCCGGTGGTCGTGGCGGTCCAGCAGCTCCACCGCGTCCCGCGCGGAGGCGCCCCACGCGGTGGCGCCCACCGCCGTGGCCCAACGGCCGTCCGCCCCGAAGCCGGGTCCACCGGCGACGACCGGCACGTCAACCGCCCGGCACGCCGCGACCATCCGGGCGGCCCGGACCAGCCGGGTCGACTGCACACAACTCAACAGCACCGCGTCCGGCCCGGTCTGGTGCAGATAGCTGACCAGGTGGCGGGGCGGCACGCTGGCACCGAGGAAGGTGACCCGCCAGCCGCCGGCCCGGACCACCTCGGCGACGATCCGCGCGGCCAGCGCGTGCCACTCGCCCTCGACACAGGCCATGACCACATGGCCGGGACCGGTCGGCCGGCCGGTCCGGCGGCCGACGGCCGCCACCACCTGCTCGCTCACGTGGGTCGCGGCGTGCTCCTGGACCACGCTCCACCGTCCGGCCAGCCAGCGCCGGCCGATCTCCCGCTGCGCGACGGCCACCACGTCGACCAGGACGTCCGCGACCGACCAGCCCCGGTCCAGCAGGTCGAGCGCGAGCCGGACGGCGCCCTCCGGGTCCACCCGGTCCAGGCGGTCGAGGTACGTCCCGACGGCACCCGCGTCGCACGCAACCTCTCCGGGCGACCCGCCGTCCCCGGTCACGACCCGGGGCGGGGCGACGTCGGGGCGATGGCGAGCATGGCGATGTCGTCCTGGCTCTGCCCGTCCAGCCACTCGTCGACCAGTTGCAGCACTCGGTCGATCATGGCCCGGGGTGGCAGCCCGGCCGCCGAGGCGAGCACCTGGCGCAACCGGGTCTCGCCGAACATCTCCAGCATCCCCGGGCCGCCGCGCGCCTCGGTCACCCCGTCGGTGTACGCCAGCAGCAGCTCACCGGGGGCGAGTCGGATCCGCGTCTCGACGAACCGCGCGGAACCGAGCGCTCCGACCGGCATCCCGCCGACGGTCACCGGGCGGACATCGCCGTCGACCCCGACGACCAGCGGTGACGGGTGACCGCCCCCGGCGACGCGCAGGCACAGCGCGCCGTCCGGCCCGGTGGTGAAGCTGCCGAGCAGCAGCGTGGTGAACTGGTTGCGCCGGGCCGCCTCAGGCGCGTCGAACAGGGCCCGGTTGAGCAGCGCCATCAGCTCCAGCGGACGCGGTTCGACCAGGCGCAGGGTCTGTAGGGACTGGCGCACCCGGCCGGTGAGCACAGCCGCCCCGACGCCCTTGCCGCAGACGTCGCCGAGGGCGAACGTGCCGCCGTCGGCGGTGACCGAGACGTCGTAGAAGTCGCCCCCGATCCGCAGGCTGTCGCCGGCTGCCCGGTAGCCGCCGGCCAACGACACACCGGGTATCTCGGGCAGTTCGGGCGGGAGCAGGCTGTTCTGGAGCACCCGGGCCAGGTGGGTCTGCTCGCCGTGGAGGTCGGCGGTGGCCAGGGCGGCCCCGGCCCGCGCGGCGAACTCCCGGACCACCTCGACGTCGCGCTGGTCGAAGCCGGCCCGGCCAGATCGGCGCACCATGATCAATGCCCCGACCGTGCCGCCCGCTCCGAGCATCGGGGTGACCAGGGCGGCGCCGGGACGCCCGAAGTCCTCCGGCAGCAGGTGACCGAGGCCGGACAGTTCGGCGTCGAGCCACGGCCTGGCGTCGGTACGCTCCCCGTCGAGCCACGGCCTGGCGTCGGTACGCTCCCCGTCGAGCCACGGCCTGGCGTCGGTACGCTCCCCGTCGAGCGCCTCGGCGAGTCCGGGCACCGATCCGGGAAGCTCGGCCGGACCGCTCCCGCTGACCGGCGCGGGGTAACCGTCGGCGAACCGTACCCAGACCGGCCCGGCGTCGGCCGGGGCCGGCGGCGGCGGCCGGTGGACGACCACGGCGGCGTCGGCGAGGTAGGGCACGGCCAGCGTGACCGACGTCCGCAGCGTCTGCTCCCGGTGCAGGGAGAGCCCGAGCCGGCTGCCGGCCCGGGCGAGGAACGCGGTGCGGGATCGCTCGGCCAGCAGCGCGTCGGTGCGGGCCCGATCCTCGGTGGCGTCCCGGACGTACCAGGCGCAGCCGCCGGCCCGCAGATCCCGGCGGATGCCGTGCAGCTGCCGCCCCCGGTGCTCGGCCTCGAAGATGGTCGCGCCGCCACGGACCGCCTCGGCCAGCGGCGGTACGGCGACCCGCGCCAACGTGCTGCCCGGGGTGACCTCGGGCAGCAGTTCGCCGGCCATCGCGTTGGCCAGGCTCACCACGCCCCGCGCGTCGGCGGTGACGACCGCCTCGGCCAGCCCGTCGAGCAGCTCACGGGCGAGCGTGGCGTCGGTGGGGGCACTCCGGTCGGCGGCACTCCGGTCGGCGTCGGGGCGGGCGGCGGATCGCGGGGCCCGCCCGGCGCCGCTGACCGGACCGGCCTGCCCCTCGCGTTGGGTGGTGGTCACCGTCGGTCGCCGGACGCCCTGGTCTGCTGACCTGTGCACATGCTCGGGAGGAACTCCTTGCGTCCGGATTAGTTGCTCGGCGGCAAGCGTACCGAGCCCGTCGGCCGAACGCCCGTCAGCCGACGTCGGTCAGCCGACGCGGGTCAGTTGGCGCGGGCCAGCCAGGCGGTGGGCCGGGCGACGACCCGCCGCACCACCGATCCCGCCGCGCCGATCGCGGCGGCGTCCCCGCCGAGCAGCGCCGGGCGGACGGTGACCGGGGACCAGGGTGCGGCGAGCACCCGTCGGCACAGCTCGGCGGTCACCGGCGGGATCAGCCACTGGGCGAGCGGGGCGTAGCCGCCGCCGAGGACCACGGTGTCCAGGTCCAGCAGGTTCACCACCCCGGCGACCGCCACGCCGAGCGCCGTCCCCGCCCCGGCCAGCGCGGTGAGGGTCGCCGCGTCGCCCCCGGCGGCCAGCCGGGCCAGCCGTACGGCGTCGCCGGCCACGTCCGCCCCGGTCAGGCCGGCGGCGGTGAGGATCGCCTCCTGGCCGGCGTACGGCTCCAGGCAGCCCCGCCCGCCGCAGCGGCAGGGGCGGCCCTCCGGGTGGACCGGGAGATGGCCGATCTCGCCGCTGAACCCCCGGGCCCCCCGGTACAGCGCCCCGTCCAGCACGATCCCGGCCCCGATGCCCACCTCGCCGGAGACGTAGAGGAAGTCGGTGACCCCGTGGTTTCCGGCGTGCAGCTCGCCCAGGGCAGCCAGGTTGGCCTCGTTCTCCACCACCAACGCGGGCAGGCCGGGAACCGCTCCGGTGAGCGGCGGGTGGGCGGCGAGCAGCGCGGGCACGTCCACCTCCCGCCAGCCGAGGTTGGGGGCGAGCCGGACCACGCCGTCGGCGTCCACCAGGCCGGGCGCGGCGAGCGCCGCCCCGGCCAGGGTGAGCCCCTGCGCCTCGGCGTCGACCCGGGCTTGCCGGGCCATCTCGGCGACGCGGGCGAGGGTCTCGGCGGGGGAGAGCGGACGCAGGTCGGCCCGGCGCACGGCCCGGTGGCGGACCGCGCCGGCCAGGTCGAGCACGCAGACCGCCAGGTAGTCGACGTTGATCTCCAGGCCGAGACCGGCCGGACCGTGTCCGGCGAGCAGCAGGCCGCGGGCCGGTCGGCCAGCCCCGGTGCGCGGCGCCGGGTCGGCCTCGGCGACCAGCCCGCCGCCGATCAGGTCGTCGACCACGGCGGAGACGGTCGCCCGGGTGAGTCCGGTCGCGGTGGCCAACTCGGCGCGGGACGGCGGTCGGTGCGCGGCGGCGATCCGCCCGAGCAGCAGGGCGAGGTTGATCTCGCGGAGGCTGGCCTGGCGGACCGCCCCGGCCTGCACGGTGTCGGCGGGACTGCTCACGGCCTTGACACTGCCACACCGCGACCAAATAATTCAACCGGTGAACAAATAGCCCCCGTCCCCACCCCCGGAGGTCCGCCATGGCACCCCGTCCCACCCCCGCCGACAAGTTCTCCTTCGGGCTCTGGACGGTCGGCTGGCAGGGCCGCGACCCGTTCGGCGACGCCACCCGACCCGAGCTGGACCCGGTCGAGGCGGTGCACCGCCTCGCCGACCTCGGCGCGTACGGGATCACCTTCCACGACGACGACCTCGTGCCCTTCGGCGCGGACGCGACCACCCGGGACCGGGGGATCGCCCGGTTCCGCAAGGCCCTTGCCGACACCGGCCTGGTCGTGCCCATGGTCACCACGAACCTCTTCACCCACCCGGTCTTCAAGGACGGCGGCTTCACCAGCAACGACCGGCAGGTCCGGCGGTACGCGCTGCGCAAGGTGCTGCGCAACATCGACCTCGCCGCCGAACTGGGGGCCAAGACCTTCGTCATGTGGGGCGGCCGGGAGGGCGGCGAGTACGACGTCGCGAAGGACGTCCGGGCCGCGCTGGACCGCTACCGGGAGGCCGTCGACCTGCTCACCCAGTACGTCGTCGACAACGGCTACGACCTGCGCTTCGCCCTCGAACCCAAGCCGAACGAGCCGCGCGGTGACATCCTGCTCCCCACCGTCGGGCACGCGCTGGCGTTCATCTCCACCCTGGCCCACCCCGAGATGGTCGGCCTCAACCCCGAGGTCGGGCACGAGCAGATGGCCGGGCTGAACTTCGTGCACGGCATCGCCCAGGCGCTCTGGCAGGACAAGCTGTTCCACATCGACCTCAACGGCCAGCGCGGCGTCAAGTACGACCAGGACCTCGTCTTCGGCCACGGCGACCTGCTCAACGCCTTCGCCCTGGTCGACCTCCTCGAACACGGCGGCGTCACCGGTGCCCCCGGCTACGACGGTCCCCGGCACTTCGACTACAAGCCATCCCGCACCGAGGACGTCACCGGGGTGTGGGCGTCGGCCGAGGCGAACATGCGGACGTACCTGCTGCTCAAGGAGCGGGCGGCGGCGTTCCGGGCCGACCCCGAGGTGGCCGGGGCGCTCGCCGCCAGCCGGGTCGCCGAGTTGGCCGAGCCCACCCTCGCCCCCGGCGAGACCGTCACCGACCTGCTCGCCGACCGCTCCGCCTTCGAGGACCTGGACGTCGACGCGGTGGCCGCGAAGGGCTTCGGCTTCGTCCGGCTCAACCAGCTCGCCGTCGAGCACCTGCTCGGCGCGCGCTGAGGAGGCGGCAAATGCCGCTCGTCGCGGGCGTCGACTCGTCGACGCAGTCGTGCAAGATCGTCGTCCGGGACGCGGAGACCGGCACGCTGGTCCGGCAGGCCCGGGCCCGGCATCCGGACGGCACCGAGGTCGATCCGGAGGCCTGGTGGCAGGCGCTGACCACGGCCGTCGCCACCGCCGGTGGCCTGGCCGACGTGGCCGCCGTGTCCGTCGCCGGGCAGCAGCACGGCATGGTCTGCCTGGACGACGCCGGCCGGGTGGTCCGTCCCGCGCTGCTCTGGAACGACACCCGCTCCGCCGGGGCCGCCGCCGAGCTGGTCGCCGAGGCGGGTCCGGGGGAGGCCGGCCAGCGGTTCTGGGCCGACGCGGTCGGCACCGTGCCGGTGGCCAGCCTCACCGTGGCCAAGCTGCGCTGGCTGGCCCGGCACGAGCCGGCCAACGCCGACCGGGTGGCGGCGGTCTGCCTGCCGCACGACTGGCTGACCTGGCGGCTCGGCGGCGGCGGCCGGTCCACCGACCGCAGCGACGCCAGCGGCGACCTGTCCGCGCTCCGCACCGATCGCAGTGACGGCAACGGCGACCTGTCCGCGCTCCGCACCGACCGCAGCGACGCCAGCGGCACCGGCTACTGGTCCCCGGCAACCGGGGAGTACCGACTCGACCTGCTCGAACAGGCCCTCGGCCGGCGACCGGAGGTGCCCGTCGTGCTCGGCCCCGCCACGTCCGCCGGCACGCTCGGAGGGCTGCCCGGTGGGGCGCTGCTCGGCCCCGGTGCCGGCGACAACGCCGCGGCGGCGCTCGGCGTCGGGGCCCGCCCCGGTGACGTGGTGGTCTCCATCGGCACCTCCGGCACCGTGTTCAGCGTCGCCGACACCCCGGCCGCCGACGCCAGCGGCACGGTCGCCGGATTCGCCGACGCCACCGGCCACTACCTGCCGCTGGTCTGCACGCTCAACGCCGCCCGGGTGCTGGACGCCGCCGCCGCGCTGCTCCGGGTCGACCTGGCCGGCCTGGCCGACCTGGCGCTGTCCGCCCCGCCCGGGGCGGACGGGCTGGTCCTGGTGCCCTACCTGGAGGGCGAGCGGACCCCGAACCGGCCGGACGCCAGCGGCGCGGTGCACGGGCTGACGCTGCGCACCTCCACCCCCGCGCACCTGGCCCGCGCCGCCGTCGAGGGGATGCTCTGCGCGCTCGCCGACGGGCTCGACGCCCTGCTCGCCCAGGGCGCCCGGGTCGAGCGGGTCGTCCTGGTCGGCGGGGGTGCGCGGTCGGAGGCCGTCCGTCGGATCGCGCCGCAGGTCTTCGGCTGCCCGGTGCTCGTCCCGCCACCCGGCGAGTACGTCGCCGACGGCGCGGCCCGCCAGGCCGCCTGGGTCGCGCTCGGTGGCGCGGCGGCACCGCGGTGGTCGGTCGGCGACACCGGGGAGTACGCCGCCGAACCGGTCCCGGCGATCCGCGAGCGGTACGCCGAGGCGCGGGAACGCTTCCTCGCCCGCCCCGCTGACGGGTAATCGACTGTACGGGGGAGGCCGGGCTCGCGATTATCGACAGATGTCGTCGCTCGACCTCCCCACCCCGCCGCTCGACCTACCCCACCCGCCCGCCACCGCGCCGGCGGCGGAGCCCGTCCCGGCCCTGCCGTCCGTCCTGCGTCACGACGACACGGACACTCCGTGCGACGTCATCGACGCGCTGGCACTCGCCGACTTCATCACCGGGCGGCACCCCTGGTCGCACACCGTCCGCCTGCCCCGCGCCCGTCCCGACGCGCCGCTCGTCCCCGCCGACGGGCGGCTGCTGCGCACCGCCATCGAGGCCCGGCAACGTTCCCAGTTGCTCGGCGGCGACGGCTGGACCGCGCGGGTGGTCACCTGGAAGGGCTACGGCGCGGAGGTGACCGTCACCGCGGTCAGCGGCGAGATCGGCCAGGCCGCGCTCGACCGGATCGTGGCCGGGGCGACCGCCCCGGAGGACGCCGGATCGGGCCGGATCGGGTTCTGGCACCAGAACCCGCGCCGGGGCGCGCAGCGGGACGTGCGTACCGTGGCCACCCCCGAGTGGGCCACCATCCGGGGCAACTACACCGCCACCGCCCGCCGCGAGCTCGACCGGCTGATGACCGTCACCCCGGAAGGCGTGGTGGGGCGACTGGTGCTCCTGCACGGTGCGCCCGGCACCGGCAAGACCACCGCGTTGCGGGCTCTCGCGCACGCCTGGCGGCAGTGGTGCCAGGTCGACTGCGTCCTCGACCCGGACGTCCTCTTCGCCGACGCCGGGTACCTCTCCGAGGCGGCGGTCGGCAACGAGGACGAGGCGGAGGGCGGTCCCCGTTGGCGACTGCTGATCGTCGAGGACTGCGACGAGCTGATTCGGGGTGAGGCCCGACAGACGTCCGGCCAGGCCCTGTCCCGGCTGCTCAACCTCACCGACGGGCTGCTCGGTCAGGGACGGGACGTCCTCGTCGCGATCACCACCAACGAGGACCTGTCCCGGCTGCACCCGGCGGTCACCCGTCCCGGCCGGTGCCTGGCCCGGATCGAGGTGGGTCCGCTGTCCCACCATGAGGCGATTGGCTGGCTCGGTGGTGCCACCGACGACGACGGCGCGCCGTCCGGCGGGGACACCGGGGCGCCGTCCGGCAGGGCCACGGCGGTGCCGCCCGGCGGGGCCACCCTCGCCGAGCTGTACGCGCTGCGCGCCGGAGCCCCCACCCCGCCGGCCGACCGACACGAACCGGGCGGATACCTCTGAGGCGTCCGCGCGTCGTCACCCGGTCGTGACCTGATCCTGGTTCAGTGCCGGACATGACCACCACCAGCGGCGGTACGCGGGCACACCGGCTCTACAGCGTCGTCGTCTTCGTGCTGCTCGCCTCGCTGGACAACGTCGCGATCGGACTGGTACCGCCGCTGTACGGTCCGATCGCCGACTCGCTGGACGTGCCGCAGCGGATGGTCGGCCTGGTCACCGCGGTGACCTTCCTGGTCAGCGCGGTGGCCGCGGTCGGCTGGGCGTACGTCGGCGACCGGACCAACCGCAAGCCGCTGCTCATGGCCGGCACGCTGCTCTGGGCGGCCGGCACGGCCGGCAGCGCGTTCGCCCCCGGCTACCCGGCCTTCCTGCTGGCGCAGCTGGTCGCGGCGGTCGGGCTCGGCGCGGTCGGCTCGGTCGGCTTCTCGGTGGTCACCGACCTGATCTCGCCCCGCCGCCGGGGCCTGGTGATGAGCTTCTGGGGGCTCTCCCAGGGCATCGGCACGCTTGCCGGCACCCTGGTCGGCGGGATCCTCGGCGCGGCGGACTGGCGCCGGCCGTTCCTGCTGCTCAGCGTGGTCGGTCTGGCTGCCACGGCGGCCTACCTGTTCACCTACGACGTCCGGCGTGGACAGAGCGAACCGGAACTGGCCGGCGCGCTCGCCCACGGCGCCGAGTACGACTACCGGATCAGCCGGTCCGACCTGCCCCGGATCCTGGACCGGCGGACCAACCGTTGGCTGGTCCTCCAGGGACTCACCGCGCAGGCCGCCTTCGGTTCGCTGGTCTGGCTGCCGGTGCTGTTCACCGAACGGGCCGAGGACCAGGGATACTCTCCGGCCACCGCGATCGTGGTGGGCAGCATCTTCGCCACCCTGTTCCAGCTCGGCGGGGTCTTCTCCATCGTCGGCGGCCTGGTCGGCGACGCGCTGCAACGACGCACCCCGCGCGGCCGGGCCCTGGTCGCCTCGGTCGGCATCCTCGCGGCCGTCCCGCTGTACGTGGTGCTCTTCTTCGTACCGATCCGGATCGACGTGCCGGACGGCGCGGGCGCCGGTGCGGTGACCGCCGCGGTGCTGGCCAGCGTGCTGACCGAACCGACGGTCGGGCTGAGCCTGCTCACCGCCATCCTGGCGCTCGCCCTGACCTCGGCCAACTCGCCGAACTGGTTCGCCCTGATCGCCGACGTCAACCCGCCCGAGCACCGGGGCACCGTCTACAGTCTCGGCAATCTGGTGAACGGGGTCGGCCGGGCGGCCGGGAACGGTCTGGTCGGGGTGGTCTTCCACGCCCTGCGGGGGGCGTTCCCGCCGCCGTTGAACTTCGCCGTCGGGCTGGCCGCGTTCCAGCTCTTCTTCATCCCGACCGGAATCATGTACTGGCTCGCGTCGCGGACCTCGGCCCGGGACATCGCCGACGTGCACACGCTCCTGCACACCCGCGCCGAACGCCTCTGACCCCCCCGCACCCCCGGGCGCGGTAGCAGGAGCCCCCCGCACCCGCCTGCGCGGTAGCAGGGGACCCCTGCACGGCAAAAAGCGGTAACAGGGGACCCCTGCTACCACCTCAGGCGCGGTACCAGACCGTGACGTCGGTGGGGACCAGGCCGTCGTCGAGGGGGCCGCTGGCGTGCAGCGGCTCGGCGCCGTCCGGCAGCGGCACCGACGCCGCGCCGAAGTTGGTCAGCACACCCACCGCGCCGTTGTCGAAGTGCAGCACCTCGTCGCCGGCGGCCAGCCAGCGCAGGGTGCCCCGGCCCAGGCCGTGTTCCCGGCGCAGGCGCAGCGCGGTGCGGTACAGCTCGTACGTCGAGCCGGGCACGTCGCGCTGCCGGTCCAGCGCGTACTCGGCCCAGAGCGGCGGCTGCGGCAGCCAGCTCGCGTCGGTCGGCCCGAAGCCGTACGACGGGGCGTCGGCCTCCCACGGGATCGGCACCCGGCAGCCGTCCCGGCCCCGCTCGGTGTGCCCGCTGCGCTCCCAGGTCGGGTCCTGCCGGACCTCGTCGGGGAGGGAGGTGTGCTCCGGCAGCCCCAACTCCTCACCCTGGTAGAGGTAGGCCGAGCCGGGCAGGGCGAGCATCAGCAGGGTGGCCGCCCGCGCCCGGCGCAGGCCGAGCGCGGCGTCCGGCTGCGGGTCGTCCACGCCGATGCCGTTGGGGCGGGGCGTGCCGATCGGCAGCCCGAGCCGGGAGGCGTGCCGGACCACGTCGTGGTTGGAGAGCACCCAGGTGGTCGGCGCGCCGACCGCGTCGGTGGCCTCCAGCGAGCGGGTGATCACCGCGTACTGGGCCGGCGCGGTCCAGGAGGCGAGCAGGTACTCGAAGTTGAACGCCTGGTGCATCTCGTCGGGGCGGACGTAGCGGGCCAGCCGCTCGGCCGGCTCCACCCACGCCTCGGCGACCAGGATGCGTTCACCGTCGTAGCTGTCCAGCAGGCGACGCCAGTCGCGGTAGATGTCGTGCACGCCCTCCTGGTCCCACATCGGCGGACGGGGCTTGTCGACCTCCTGGCCGGAGGAGAGGATCTCCTGAGGCTCCTGCCAGTCCGCCAGGTCGGCCTGCTTGATCAGTCCGTGCGCGACGTCGACCCGGAAGCCGTCGACGCCCCGGTCCAGCCAGAACCGCAACACGTCGAGGAACTCCGCCCGTACCTCGGGGTTGTCCCAGTTCAGGTCGGGCTGGGCGGTGTCGAACAGGTGGAGGTACCACTGGCCGTCCTCCACCCGGGTCCACGCCGGCCCGCCGAAGACGCTCTCCCAGTCGTTCGGCGGCTCCGCGCCGTCCGGGCCGAGGCCGTCCCGGAAGACGTACCGCTGTCGCTCCGGGCTGCCCGGAGCGGCGGCCAGCGCGGCCCGGAACCAGGCGTGCGCCGACGAGGTGTGGTTGGGCACCAGGTCGACGATCACCCTCATGCCGCGGGCGTGCGCGTCGGCGATCAACCGGTCCGCGTCGGCGAGCGTGCCGAAGAGCGGTTCGACGTCCCGGTAGTCGGCCACGTCGTAGCCGGCGTCGGCCTGCGGCGACGGGTAGAACGGGGACAGCCAGACCGCGTCCACCCCGAGGTCGGCGAGGTGCCCGAGCCGGGCGGTGATGCCCGGCAGGTCACCGATGCCGTCGCCGTCGGAGTCGGCGAAGGATCGTGGGTAGATCTGGTAGATGACGGCTTCGGTCCACCAGCCGGTGACCGGGCCACCGGAGGATGCCTGCGGGTCGTGGTGGGTGTTCAGGGCCTTCTCCCGAGTGTCGAGCCGGACGGGTTCTCACCGGCCGTCGCCACGCTGCCCGGCCGGGGCGGTCGAATCCGTTCAGTGTGCCCGCGGAGGGGCGGTGGAATCACGTACCACCAGGCGAGTGGGGAGAATCACCGACGAGGCGGGCCGACCGGCCCCGGCGGCGCCGACGAGCGGGTCGAGCACGATCCGGGCGGCGAGCTGGCCCTGCTCGGCGGCGGGCTGCGCCACCGTGCTGAGCCCCAGCACGGTGGAGAGGTCGTGGTCGTCGATGCCGATGACGCTGACGTCCTGCGGCACCCGTAGCCCGGCCTCGCGCAGCGCGGCGATCGCGCCCATCGCCATCTCGTCGCAGGCGGCGAAGATCGCCGTGGGCGGGTCACCCCGGCGCAGCAGCTCGACGGTGGCCTGGTTGCCGCCGTCGATGGTGAACTGGGACTCCACGTCCAGGCGCGGGTCCGGCTGCACCCCGGCCGCCCGCAGCGCCTCCTGGTAGCCGCGCCGCCGGTCGATGTGGGTGGTGAACGCCAGTTCGTCCTCGGGGTCGCCGGAGAGGTGCGCGATCCGGCGGTGGCCGAGGTCGAGCAGGTGCGTCGTGGCGGTCCGGGCGGCGGCCACGTCGTCGATCCGTACGTACGGCCAGCCGGGGACGACGGTGCCGGAGCTGACGATGACGCCGGGCAGGTCGAGCGCGGTGAGCGCGGTCAGGTCCGCCGACCGCAGGGGGGTGGCGACCAGCAGCACCGCGTCGGCCCGTTTGTGCAGGTTGGCGGTCCGCAGCACCCGTTGCCGCGCCTGGGCCTGGCCGCCGAGGTTGTAGAGGAGCAGGTCGTACCCGGCGGAGTGGAGGACCTCCTCGACCGCCTCGACCACGGTGCCGAAGAACCACCGGGTGATCCGGGGGACGACCACCGCAACCGTGCCGGTGCGGCCCCCGGCCAGGCGGGAGGCGCTCGGTGAGACGGCGTAGTCGAGTTCTTCGGCGGCGGCGAGCACCCGTCTTCGGGTCGCCGCCGACACCGTCGGAAGCCCGCGCAGCGCCCGGGACACGGTGGCCGTGGAGACCCCCGCGAGCCGGGCAACGTCATCAATCCTGGTCACGGTCTCCCCGATCCGCCCACGTCGGGCGCCCCCCCCCACCCCCCCGGGGCGGGCCCCCCCCCCCCCACCCCCCCCCCCCACCCCCCCCCCCCCCCCCCCCCCACTAACCCAGCAGGGCCCCGGCCACCAACAACGGTACGACCAAGGGGA
>NZ_JBITJH010000029.1:0-63604 GCF_044459745.1 Micromonospora sp. NPDC050187 | reverse complement strand
GCTCAACGGACGACCCCGGCAAACCCTGGGATGGCAGAATCCTGCCGAAGCACTCCACCAGCACCTCGTCGCAACAGCCACTTGAAACCGCCCGCACAACCTACGTCTGCTCTGCCCGAACTGCCACAGCCAGACGGCCACGTACGCCGGGTCGCGCCGCCCTCCCGCCGCCGCGCCCGACGTGGTTTACGATCCTGAGGCTGTCACGCCCACCGGTTACCCCATCGGCAGGCGCCTTCCCCGGCCGCCACAATGGTCGTGGAGGATGATGGTGTACGACATCAAGGGGCCGTAGCCCAACTGGCAGGAGGCATGCGGTTTAGGTCCGCAACAGTGCGGGTTCGAGTCCCGCCGGCCCTACTTCATCCACCTCGCCGATCGCCGCTGCGATCGGGTCCGCAGGCGCGCTGAGCCGTGTCGCCGCCGGCGCGCCTGCTGGTCGGCGTCGCCCTGACCGGAGCGCGCTCTCCCACCCGGGTGTCCCCGAGGACGTTCCGGTAGGGCCGGCGGACGGGCCAGCCGTCCGGACCGGGCATCAGGTCGCCGGATCGACCCGCACCGGGTCACCGACGCCGACCGGACCGGTCGACACCGGGACGAGGTGGAGTCCGAACAGGACCTTCCGGTCGATTCGGCGGTACCGGACCAGGGTGCGCAACGGTTCGGATTCGCGTATCCCGGTCTCCTGGTCGGTGGTGGTGACCACGCAGCGCTCGCACGGCCCGGCGGCGCGGAAGGTGGTCGCGCCGATGTGCAGGATCCGGCCGGCCCAGCCGTCCTCGGCCCAGGCCGGCGCACCCTCGACCACCACGTTGGGCCGGAACCGGGTCATCGGCACGGACGCCGCGTCCGCTTCGGCCAGCCAGCCGTTGAGCGCCTCCAGGGAGGCGGTGACGGTCAGCAACAGCGGGTAGGCGTCGGCGAAGCTGACCTGGTCGCCGGTGTCGTAGGTCCGCTCACCGGCGGCGATGTGCCGGGTGGGCCGGGCGAGCCAGGTCAGCCGGACCGGCTGGTCGAGGGCGGTGCTGAGCCAGGCGTCGGCGGCCGGACCGGCGGGGAACGCGTCGACCGGCAGTTTCCGGTGCCGGAAGGTGCGCACCGCGACCGGGGCGACGCCGGTCGGTTCCGGCACGTCCAGGTCGGGGCGGCCGGGGCCGCGCAGCACCAGCCCGCCGGGGCGGACGACCGGACGCAGGGTGGCCAGGACGGGATGCTGCCGCTGGGTGACCCCGATGCCGTCGGCGTCGACGATCATCCAGCGGCGGTCGCCGGCCAGGCCCCAGGGTTCGACCGGGACCGCGTCGTGGTCGAACCGGTGACACCCCTTGACCGGGTACGTGTGGACGGACGTCACCCTCATCGGGCGGGAACCTTCGACAGCCGGGTGTCGTGCCGGGCGACCCGGGCCAGCCGCTCGGGGAGGGCGGTCACGGGAGCAGGCGGGGTCCGGGCGATGGCCCGACGAAGCTTGGTTGCGTCCACGCAAGGGTTGTACCACCCACCCCCGGGGCGAGCGCCAGCACGAGTTGCCGCCCCGGAGCCGGACGGGTGGTGTCCGACGGCGAGAAACCAGGCACGGCGGGACATCGATGCCGACCGTCACCTGCGGATCCGGTCCCGGCCGGACGGTTCCGGCGGTCGAGATCGGGATCGCAGTCGAGGTCCCTTGCCTACTGAAATATTTCTTGCATAGAGTCGCCGTGTGAATGAAACAGCCACCCTCGGGGTTGGGCCGAGCGACCGCCTGCTGGATCTCTTCCACGGCGTCCGGCTCACCCCGACCCAGCGCCGGATCGCGCACTGCCTGGTGCAGCACGCCGGCTCGGTGGCCTACCTCTCCGCCGCCGAGGTCGCCGAGCTGGCCGGGGTCAGCCAGCCGTCGGTGACGCGGTTCGCGGTCGCGCTCGGGCACGACGGCTACCCGGCGCTGCGCCGCCGGCTGCGTGAGCTGACCGGCCCCGGCACCACCGGCCCGTCCGCCGGCGAGAACGAGCTGCAACGCGCGGTACGGGCCGAGATCGACAACCTCGACCGGCTCGCCGCCCAGCTCGTCGACCGGGAACGGATCGCCGGGGTCGGCGCGCTGCTGGCGGCCAGTCGACCGCTGCCGGTGCTCGGCCTGCGCGCCGCCGCTCCGCTCGCCGCGTACTTCGCGTACTTCGCCGCGAAGGTGCACCCGGACGTGCGGGTGCTCGACACCGGCGGCAGCCTGCTCACCGACCGCCTCGAGCAGGCCGCCGTGGCCGGTGCGGACGCGCTGCTCGCCTTCGTCCTGCCCCGCTACCCCCGGGAGACCCTGGACGCGCTGCGCGCCGCCCGGGACGCCGGGCTCCGGGTCGTGGCGATCACCGACTCGCCGGTGAGCCCGGCGACCGAGCACGCCGACCTGGTGCTGCCCGCCGCCGTCGGCACCGACCTGGTCTTCGACCTGCACACCGCCCCGATGGCCCTGGCCATGGTGGTGCTCCAGGCGATCTGCGACGCCGCGCCGACCGACACGCAGGCCCGACTGGAGGCGTTCGAGGCGTCCGCCGCCCGCCGACAGTTGTTCCTCGGGTGAGAGGAGATCCGACGATGTACCAGCCCGTCCGTGCCGCTCGCGGCACCGAGCGCAGCGCCCGGGGGTGGCCGCAGGAGGCCGCCCTGCGGATGCTGATGAACAACCTCGACCCGGAGGTCGCCGAGCGCCCCGAGGACCTGGTGGTCTACGGCGGCACCGGAAAGGCCGCGCGGGACTGGCCGTCGTACCACGCGCTGGTGCGGACCCTCACCGACCTGCGCGACGACGAGACGATGCTGGTGCAGTCCGGCCGGCCGGTCGGCGTGCTGCGCACCCACGAGTGGGCGCCCCGGGTGCTGCTGGCCAACTCCAACCTGGTCGGCGACTGGGCCACCTGGCCGGAGTTCCGCCGGCTGGAGCAGCTCGGCCTGACCATGTACGGGCAGATGACCGCCGGCTCGTGGATCTACATCGGCACCCAGGGCATCCTCCAAGGCACCTACGAGACGTTCGCCGCCGTCGCCGCGAAGAGGTTCGGTGGCAGCCTGGCCGGGACGTTGACGCTCACCGCCGGCTGCGGCGGGATGGGCGGGGCGCAGCCCCTCGCGGTGACCATGAACGGCGGGGCCTGCCTGATCGTCGACGTGGACCGCTCCCGCCTGGACCGCCGGGCGCACGACCGCTACCTGGACGAGGTCGCCGACTCCCTGGACGACGCGGTCGAGCGGGTGCTCGCCGCGAAGCGCGACCGGCGGGCGCTCTCCGTCGGGGTGGTCGGCAACGCCGCCACCGTCTTCCCGGAGCTGCTGCGCCGAGGCGTCGAGATCGACATCGTCACCGACCAGACCAGCGCGCACGACCCGCTGTCGTACGTGCCGGAGGGGGTGGAGCCGGCCGACGCCCGGGACTACGCGGCGGCGAAGCCGGCCGAGTTCACCGACCGGGCCCGCGGCTCGATGGCGAGGCACGTCGAGGCGATGGTCGGGTTCCTCGACGCCGGGGCGGAGGTCTTCGACTACGGCAACTCGATCCGGGGCGAGGCGAAGCTCGGCGGGTACGAGCGCGCGTTCGACTTTCCCGGCTTCGTGCCGGCGTACATCCGGCCGCTGTTCTGCGAGGGGAAGGGCCCGTTCCGGTGGGCCGCGCTCTCCGGCGACCCGGCCGACATCGCCGCCACCGACCGGGCGATCCTCGACCTGTTCCCGGAGAACGAGTCGCTGGCCCGGTGGATGCGGATGGCCGGGGAGCGGGTCGCCTTCCAGGGCCTGCCGGCCCGTATCTGCTGGCTCGGCTACGGCGAACGCGACCGGGCCGGCGTCCGCTTCAACGAGATGGTCGCCTCCGGCGAACTCTCCGCCCCGGTGGTGATCGGCCGGGACCACCTGGACTGCGGCAGCGTGGCCAGCCCGTACCGGGAGACCGAGGCGATGGCCGACGGTTCCGACGCGGTCGCCGACTGGCCGCTACTCAACGCGCTGGTCAACACCGCCAGCGGGGCATCCTGGGTGTCCATCCACCACGGCGGCGGGGTCGGCATCGGCCGCAGCATCCACGCCGGCCAGGTCTGCGTCGCCGACGGCACCGCGCTGGCCGGGCAGAAGATCGAGCGGGTGCTCACCAACGACCCGGCGATGGGCGTCATCCGGCACGTCGACGCCGGCTACGACCACGCCCACGAGGTGGCTGCCCGAACCGGGGTGCGCGTCCCCATGGCCGAGCGGTAGGAGGGGCCCCTTGTTCATCAAAAACGCCCTGCAGGGGACCCCTGCTACCACCACCGCCGGCCGCTTCCGCGAGCTGTGGGACGAGATCGCGCCGATCGGGCGGGACGCGCGCACCGGCGGCTACCTGCGGTACGCGTTCGGCGAGCCGGAGCGGCAGTTGCGCGAGTGGTTCCGCAGGCAGGCCGAGCGACGGGGCATGCCGGTCACCGACGACGGCAACGGCAACCTCTTCGCCCGCTGGGGTGACCCGGAGGCCGGGGGCGCGGTGCTCACCGGCAGCCACTTCGACTCGGTGCCGCACGGCGGGGCGTACGACGGGCCGCTCGGCATCGTCAGCGCCTTCCTCGCCGTGGACGAGTTGCGGGCAGCCGGGGTCACGCCGGCGCGACCGGTCGTCATCGGCGCGTTCGTCGAGGAGGAGGGGGCCCGGTTCGGCGTACCGTGCCTGGGGTCGCGGCTGCTCACCGGGGCGCTCACGCCCGAGCGCGCGGCCGGGCTGCGCGACGCCGACGGGGTCAGCTTCGCCGAGGCGCTCGGCGACCGCCCGGCCGGTACCCGGCCGGACCTGCTCGCCGGTTTCGCCGCCTTCGTCGAGCTGCACGTGGAGCAGGGACGGGCGATGGTCGACCGGGACGCGGCGGTCGGGGTGGCGACGGCGATCTGGCCGCACGGCCGCTGGCGGTTCGACGTCACCGGCGAGGGCAACCACGCCGGTACGACCCGGATGGCCGACCGCCGCGACCCGATGCTCACCTACGCGTTCACCGTGTTGGCGGCGAACAAGGAGGCCCGGTTGCGCGGCGCGCACGCCACCGTCGGCCGGGTGCGGGTCGAACCGAACGCCACCAACGCGATCCCGGCCCGGGTGACCGGCTGGCTGGACGCCCGCGCCGCCGAGGAGGGCACGCTCGCCGAACTGGTCGAGGCGGTGCGCGCCAAGGCGACCGAGCGGGCCCGCCGGGACGGCACGGAGGTCACCCTGACCGAGGAGTCGGCGACGCCGCTGGTCGGTTTCGACGCCGACCTGGGCAGGCGGCTGGCGGCGCTGCTGGACGCGCCGACGCTGCCCACCGCGGCCGGGCACGACGCCGGGGTGCTGGCCGGGCACGTACCTACCGCGATGCTCTTCGTCCGCAACCCGACCGGGGTGTCGCACTCCCCCGCCGAGACGGCCACCGACGCCGACTGCGCCGCCGGAGTGACCGCCCTGGCCCGGGTGCTGGCGGAGCTGGCCGCCCCGGCGGACCCGGCCGCCCCGGTCGAACCGGTCGACCACCGCCCGGCGGATCCCGGCCGCGCCACCCGTGCCGTCCACGACGGGACGGCGACGTGACCACCACCCGCTGGCTCGCCGAGTACGCCTGGCTGCCCGGCACGGCCGAACCGACCGCCGACGTGCTGATCGAGACCGTCGACGGCCGGATCACCACGGTCACCCCGCTGGCCGACCGGACCCCACCGACCGCCGGGGTCGAGGTGCTGGGCGACGCGGTACGCCTGCCCGGACTGACCCTGCCCGGCCTGGCGAACGCCCACTCGCACGCGTTCCACCGGGCGCTGCGCGGGCGGACCCACGGCGGTCGGGGCGACTTCTGGACCTGGCGGGACCTGATGTACACGGTCGCCGACCGGCTCGACCCGGACACCTACCTGGCCCTGGCCCGCGCCGTCTACGCCGAGCTGGCGCTGGCCGGCGTCACCTGCGTCGGCGAGTTCCACTACCTGCACCACCGCCCGGACGGCGGCCGGTACGCCGATCCGAACGCGATGGGCGCGGCCCTGGTCGAGGCCGCCGCGCAGGCCGGTATCCGGATCACCCTGCTGGACACCTGCTACCTGACCGCGACGGTGGACGGTCGGCCGCTGACCGGCCCGCAGCGTCGCTTCAGCGACGGGGACGCGGCCCGGTGGGCGGAACGGGTCGAGACGTTCGCCCCGGCCGGCACGCACGCCCGCGTCGGCGCGGCGGTGCACTCGGTCCGGGCGGTCCCTGCGGACGGGCTCGGCACGGTCGCGGAGTGGGCCCGGCGGCACGACGCGCCGCTGCACGTGCACCTCTCCGAGCAGCCCGCCGAGAACGACGCCTGCCGGGCGGTGCACGGACGCACCCCGGCCCGGCTGCTCGCCGACCACGGGGTCCTCGGCCCGGCCACCACGGCCGTGCACGCCACCCACCTGACCAGCGCCGACGTCGTCCTGCTCGGCGGCAGCGGCACCGGCGTCTGCCTCTGCCCGACCACCGAGCGGGACCTCGCCGACGGCATCGGGCCGGCCCGTCGGATGGCCGAGGCGGGCAGCCCGCTCAGCCTGGGCAGCGACAGTCACGCCGTGATCGACCTGTTCGAGGAAGCCCGCGCGGTCGAGTTGGACGAGCGGCTGCGCACCCGGCAGCGCGGCCACTTCACCCCGGCTGCGTTGCACGACGCGGCGACCGTGACCGGGCACGCCGCGCTGGGCTGGACCGACGCGGGACGGATCGCCCCGGGCGGGCGGGCCGACCTGGTCACCGTCCGGCTGGACAGCGCACGGACGGCCGGCGTACCCCCGGTGGGGGTGTTCTTCGCGGCGACCGCGGCCGACGTCACCCAGGTCGTCGTGGACGGCCGGGTGGTGGTCCGGGACGGCCGGCACACCACCATCGACGTGCCCGCCGAACTGACCGCCGCGATCCAGGCGGTGGTGACCTCCTCATGAGCAGCCTGCTGATCGACAACATCGGGGAGCTGGTCACCAACGTGGCCGGCACCGGGGAGGGTGGTCGGCTCGGCATCCGCCGCGACGCGGCGATCCTGGTCGAGGAGGACCGCGTCGCCTGGCTCGGCCCGGCCCGGTACGCCCCGGCCGCCGCCCGACGGATCGACGCCGACGGCGCGGCGGTGCTGCCCGGCTTCGTGGACAGCCACGCCCACCTGGTCTTCGCCGGGGACCGGGCCGCCGAGTTCGCCGCCCGGATGGCGGGGCAGCCGTACACCGGGGGCGGCATCCGGACCACGGTCGCGGCCACCCGGGCCGCCTCCGACGACACGCTGCGCGGCACGGTGCGCCGGCTCCGCGCGGAGGCGCTGCGCCAGGGCACCACCACCATCGAGATCAAGAGCGGGTACGGCCTGAACGTCGCCGACGAGGCCCGCTCGCTGCGGATCGCCGCCGAGGTGACCGGGGAGACCACCTTCCTCGGCGCGCACGTCGTCCCCACCGAGTACGCCGACCGCCCGGACGACTACGTCGGGCTGGTCTGCGGGCCGATGCTGCACGCCGCCGCCCCGTACGCGAAGTGGGTCGACGTGTTCTGCGAGCGGGGCGCGTTCGACGCCGACCACGCCCGCGCGATCCTCACCTGCGGGCAGGCCGCCGGCCTCGGGGTGCGGCTGCACGCCAACCAGCTCGGCCCCGGCCCGGGGGTCCGGCTCGCGGTGGAACTCGGCGCGGCCAGCGCCGACCACTGCACCCACCTGGACGACGCCGACGTGGACGCGTTGGCCGGATCGGCCACGGTGGCCACGCTGCTGCCCGGCGCGGAGTTCTCCACCCGGTCGCCGTACCCGGACGCACGCCGGCTGCTCGACGCCCGGGTCACCGTGGCGCTGGCGACCGACTGCAACCCCGGTTCGTCGTACACGTCGTCGATGCCGTTCTGCGTGGCGCTCGCCGTACGCGAGATGGGCATGACCCCGGCAGAGGCGGTCTGGGCCGCGACCGCCGGTGGCGCGCGGGCGTTGCGCCGCGACGACGTGGGCGTCCTCGCCCCCGGGGCGCGGGCCGACCTGATGATCCTCGACGCCCCGTCCCACCTGCACCTGGCCTACCGGCCGGGAGTTCCCCTGATCCGCCAGGTCCTGCACAACGGAGTTCCGCGATGAGCAAGCAACACCCTCGCCCGCACCAGCCCCGACGTCCCGGCGACCGTGGCGGGGTGACGTCATGAGCGTGGTGACCGTCCAGCCCACCGGCGTCTCCCCCGCCGACGTGCTCGCCGTGGCCCGGGGCACCGCGAAGGTCGTCCTCGATCCGGCCACCGTGGACGCGATGTCCACGAGCCGGGCGATCGTGGACGGCATCGAGGCCTCCGGCCGCCCGGTCTACGGCGTGTCGACCGGGTTCGGCGCGCTGGCCAACACGTTCGTCGCGCCGGAGCGGCGGGCCGAGCTCCAGCACGCGCTGATCCGTTCGCACGCCGCCGGGGTCGGTGCGCCGATGCCCCGCGAGGTGGTGCGGGCGATGATGCTGCTGCGGGTACGCTCGCTGGCCCTGGGCCGCTCCGGGGTCCGGCCGCTGGTCGCCGAGGCCTTGGTCGACCTGCTCAACCACGACGTCACGCCGTGGGTGCCCGAGCACGGTTCGCTCGGCGCCTCGGGTGACCTCGCCCCGCTGGCGCACTGCGCGCTGGTGCTGCTCGGCGAGGGGTGGGTGCTCGGCCCGGACGGTGCGCGGCTCCCCGCCGCCGACGCGCTGCGCCGGGCCGGACTGGCCCCGGTGGCGCTGGCCGCCAAGGAGGGGCTGGCGCTGATCAACGGCACCGATGGAATGCTCGGCATGCTGCTGCTGGCCGTCCACGACGCCGCCCACCTGTTCACCATGGCCGACGTGACCGCCGCGCTGGCGATCGAGGCGATGCTCGGCTCGGAACGGCCGTTCCTGTCCGAGCTGCACACCATCCGCCCGCACCCCGGGCAGGCGACCTCGGCGGCGAACATCCACCGGCTGCTCCAGGACTCGCCGGTGATGGACTCGCACCGCGACGACCTGGCGCACGCGGTGCAGGACGCGTACTCGATGCGCTGCGCGCCGCAGGTGGCCGGGGCGGCCCGGGACACGCTCGCCTTCGTCGAGCAGGTCGCCGCCCGGGAGCTGGTGTCCGTGGTGGACAACCCGGTGGTGCTGCCGGACGGCCGGGTCGAGTCGACCGGCAACTTCCACGGCGCGCCGCTGGGCTTCGCCGCCGACTTCCTCGCCATCGCCGCGTCCGAGGTGGGTGCCATCGCCGAACGCCGGGTGGACCGGCTGCTCGACGTGACCCGTTCCCGGGAACTGCCGGCGTTCCTCTCCCCCGACGCCGGGGTGAACTCGGGGCTGATGATCGCCCAGTACACGGCCGCCGGCATCGTCGCGGAGAACCGCCGGCTGGCCGCCCCCGCCTCGGTGGACTCGCTGCCGACCAGCGGCATGCAGGAGGACCACGTCTCGATGGGCTGGGCGGCCACCAAGAAGCTGCGCACGGTGCTGGACAACCTGACCAGCCTGCTCGCGGTGGAACTGCTCGCCGGGGTACGCGGGCTGCAACTGCGCGCCCCGCTCACCCCGTCCCCGGCCGGTCGGGCGGCGATCGCGGCGCTGGGCGGGATCGCCGGGGAGCCCGGCCCGGACGTCTTCCTCGCTCCGGTGATGGAGGCGGCCCGGGAGATCGTCCGGGGCCCGGAGCTGCGCACCGCGATCGAGCGGGAACTGGGTCGGTTGGGCTGAGCGGCGGCCGGCTCAGCGGGTGCCGAGCAGGGCGACGGTGATCAGGACGGGCACCGCGCCCACGGTCGACAGGAGTACCGCGTCCCGGGCCAGCACGACCCCCCGGCCGTAGCGGACCGCGTAGACGAAGACGTTCTGGGCCGTCGGCAGGGCGGCGGTGATCGTGCAGGCCAGCACCACCGGCTGCGGCAGCCCCAACACGAACCGGGCCACCAGGTACGCCACCACCGGCTGGACCACCGTCTTGAGGAGGACGGCGAGCCGGACGTCCCGCCCGTTCTCCCCCGATCCGGGCGCCGGGGCGCCGTGCAGCGACAGCCCGTACGCGAGCAGAGCGGCGGGCACCGCCATCGCCGCGACGAGTTCCACCGGTCGCAGCACCGGTTCCGGCGGCAGCCAGCCGGTCAGCGCGCAGGCCACGCCGAGCGCGCAGGCCACGGTGACCGGGTTCGCCAGCGGCTGCACCACCACGTGGGCCAGCGACCGCCGGGTACCGGTCGCCGTCTCCAACACGGCGAAGGCGACCGGTGCCATCACGACGAGCTGGAACATCATCACCGGCGCGACCACCGAGGCGTCGTCGAGGACGTACACGGCGATCGGGATGCCGATGTTCGCCGCGTTCACGTACGACGAGGCGAGCGCACCGATGGTGACCTCCGGCACGGGCCGGCGCCACCAGAGCCCGGCGACGGCCGCGAACACGACCGCCACCACGGCGGTGCCCGCGACCGTGACGACCAGGGCCGAGGAGGCGACCGCGAGCACGTCGGAGCGGGCCATGGTCTGGAACAGCAGCGCCGGGGTGGCCACGAAGAACGCCACCCGGGAGAGGACGGTCGACGCGTCCGGGCCGAGGGTGCCGCGCCGGCCGAGCAGCCAGCCGACCGCGACGACGGCCACGATGACCGCGAAGCCCGTCAGGACACCCGGCACGTCGCCACTCTTCCTCCCACCGGCGTCCGAGCCCGGCGCCGGTGCCCGCCGACGGCGGACCGTTCGTCCTCGGCGGTCAGGGCGACGACGAACCAGACCGTCGACGGCGGCGGATCAGGCCGCTGGTGGGAGCACCTTGGCGACCAGCTTGGCCAGGTCCCGCAGGGCCTTGCCACGGTGGCTGACCGCGTCCTTCTCCTCCGGGGTCAGTTCGGCGTTGGTCCGGGTCTGCCCGTCGCCCAGGAAGATCGGGTCGTAGCCGAACCCGCCCTCGCCGCGCGGCGCACGCAGCAGCCGGCCGGCCTGGCGGCCGTCGACCAGGTGCTCCTTGCCGCCCGGCAGCACCAGCGCCACGGTGCAGACGAAGGCGGCCCCGCGGTGCTCGTCCGGCAGGTCGGCGATCTGGTCGAGGACCAGTTGCAGGTTGGCCTGGTCGTCGCCGTGCCGGCCGGCCCAGCGGGCGCTGAACACCCCGGGCATGCCGTTGAGGGCGTCCACCGCGATGCCGGAGTCGTCGGCGATGGTGGGCAGACCGGTGCGGCGGCAGCCCTCCCGTGCCTTGATCAGCGCGTTCTCGCCGAAGGTGAGGCCGGTCTCCGGCAGCTCGGGGTAGTCCTCGACGTCGTCGAGGCCGAGCAGCGCGACCCGGTGCGCGCCGAGCGCGCCGTCGAGGATCCGCTGGAGTTCGACCAGCTTCTTCCGGTTACGGGTCGCGAGCAGGATCTTGTTCACGCTGGACCACCTTTCGTCGCCGTCTGCGGGGCCCGGCGGCCCACTCCTCGCACGCTCACCGGCCGAGGGCCTCGCGCTGGGCCCCGGCCAGCTGCGTGCACCCGGCGACGGCCAGGTCGAGCAGGGCGTCGAGCTGGGACCGGGCGAAGACCCCGGACTCGCCGGTTCCCTGCACCTCGACGAAGTCTCCGGTGCCGGTGCACACCACGTTCATGTCGACCTCGGCGGTCACGTCCTCGTCGTAGGCGAGGTCCAGGCGGGGCTCACCGTCGATGATGCCGACGCTCACCGCGGCCACCGACCGGTGCATCACCTTCTCCGGCTTGCCGGCGAGCGCCTTGCGGCCGGAGAGCCAGGTGACGGCGTCGTGCAGGGCGACGTACGCGCCCGTGATCGCGGCGGTGCGGGTGCCCCCGTCGGCCTGGAGGACGTCGCAGTCGAGCACGATCGAGTTCTCGCCGAGTGCCTTCAGGTCGACGCAGGCGCGCAGGCTCCGGCCGACGAGCCGGGAGATCTCGTGGGTCCGCCCGCCGACGCGTCCCTTGACGCTCTCCCGGTCCGAGCGGGTGTGGGTGGCCCGGGGCAGCATCGCGTACTCGGCGGTCACCCAACCGAGCCCGGAGCCCTTGCGCCAGCGGGGCACCCCCTCGGTCACGCTGGCCGTGCAGAGCACCCGGGTGTTCCCGAACTCCACCAGGACCGAACCCTCCGGGTGGGTGCTCCAGCCCCGGGTCAGGGTCACCGGTCGGAGTTGATCGGGCTGCCGCCCGTCAGGTCGTGCCATGCAGGCACTCTATGCGGTGCCCTGATCGGACTCTCCCGGGGTCTCCCGCCCGCCGGACCGCGACCCGGGTCAGACCTCGTAGCGGGAGCCGGGGCGGACGACCTCCAGCGGGCCGGCGTACGAGGCACCGGCCGCCTCGACCGTCTGCGCCTCGCTGCCCCAGGCGGTGACCAGGTGGGTGAGCAGGAGCCGGCCGACACCGGCCTTGGTCGCCGCCTCGCCCGCCTCCCGGCCGGTCAGGTGCAGGTCCGGCGGGTTGTCCACGCCGTCGAGATAGCTGGCCTCGCAGAGGAAGACGTCGGCGTTCTGGGCGAGCCGCAGCAGGGACTCGCAGGGAGCGGTGTCCGAGGAGTAGCAGAGCACCCGGCCCTCGTGCTCCAGCCGGATCCCGTACGTCTCGACGGGGTGGTTCATCCGGTCCACGGTGACGGTGAACGGACCGATCGGGAAGGTGCCCGGCTCCAGGGCGTAGAACTGGTAGACGTCGTCCACGCCCTCCTCCTGATGCCCGTAGACGGCGTGCAGCCGTTCCGGGGCGCCGGCCGGGGCGTACACCGGCAGCGCCGGGTAGGGGCCGTCCGGCGCGTACCGGCGGACGACCACATAGGAGGCGGCGTCGAGGATGTGGTCGCAGTGCAGGTGGGACAGGACGATCGCGTCCGGCGCGTGCAGCCCGGCGTAGCGCTGGAGCGCGGAGAGCGAGCCGGTGCCGAAGTCGAGCAGCAGCCGGAAACCCTCGGCTTCCACGAGGTACGCCGAACAGGCGGACTCGGGGCCGGGAAAGCTGCCCGCGCAGCCCAGCACGGTCAATCTCATGCGGTCGCCCCGTCGCCACTGCCGGTAGTCGAACCGTCGAGACTCGTCCCGCCGATGATCTCTACCGACGCGTACGCCACGCTGCGCAGCCTACGCCGGACACGGCGGCGGCAAGAATGATCTGATGGAAGTTGTCGCGAACGTGACACCCCTCCATGTCTTCTCCGCCCCCTCCGTCACGCTTCTCGGAGCGGGCCGTTGCATACGGTGAAACCCGTCGACCGTCGGCGGGGGTGACGACGGGGCGGAACAGATCGTGCTGACCGAGACGGAGGACACCGGCCACGCGCCGCGGACCACGACGGACCCGGTCCGGCCCGGGACAGGGGCGGTGGCTCCGGACCGGGGCCCCGGGGCGGGCCCAAAGGTGGTTCCCGGCCCTGGCGGAGGCCGGGCCGTCGGGCCGGTCGACAGCCCGGGGGGCAGCCGGACGGCCCGACTCCGGCCGATGCCGGGCGGGCGGCACCGGGCGCCCCGACGGGCGGTCCCGGCCAGCAGCGGCCGGCTTCTGGTGATCTACGGCTGGGCCACCGGCCTGGGGGCGGTGGCCCTCGCTTCGGGGGTACGCGGTCTGGTGCTGGTGCTGGCCGGAACCGCCCCGCAGTGGTATCAGCCGACCGTTGCCGCCCTGGGTCTCGGCGGGATCGCCCTGGGCGGCGTCGCCCTGCACGCCCCCGCCCGCCTGGGGCTTCGGTGGGCCGCCCTCGGGTTGGCGAACCTGGCCGTCGGGGTGAGCGCGGGGCTCACCGCCAGCCTGTCGTGAGCCGACCGCCGACGCGGCCTCCCCCGCGCACGGCGAAGGCCGGTCTGCCGGACCGGGCACTTGTGGGCCTGCGCCAGGCAGACCCGCGACGGCCCGTGCGCCCGTCTCGGCCGGGGGCGGCCTGACGGTCCGGCCGGGACGGCTGACCGTCAGGCCCCGGAGACGGGACGGGCCGCCGGTCAGGCCCAGAGCTGGCCTTCGAGCGCCTCCTCGGCGTCGGCCAGGGTGCCGCCGTACGCGCCGGTGGAGAGGTACTTCCAGCCACCGTCAGCGACCACGAAGGCCACGTCGGCACGGCGGCCGTCCCGGACCGCCTCGTGCGCCACGGCGAGTACGGCGTGCAGGATCGCCCCGGTGGAGAAGCCGGCGAAGATCCCTTCCACCTCCACCAGCTGTCGGGTACGCAGCACCGCGTCCCGGGTGCCGACGGAGAAGCGCCGGGAGAGCACCGTCGCGTCGTACAGCTCCGGGACGTAGCCCTCGTCGATGTTGCGCAGACCGTAGACCAGCTCGCCGTAGCGGGGCTCCGCCGCGACGATCTGGATGCCCTCGACCTTCTCCCGGAGGTACCGCCCGGTGCCCATGAGCGTGCCGGTGGTGCCGAGACCCGCCACGAAGTGGGTGATCGTGGGCAGGTCGTGCAGCAGTTCCGGCCCGGTGGTCTCGTAGTGCGCCCGCGCGTTGGCCTCGTTGCCGTACTGGAAGAGCATCACCCAGTCGGGGTGTTCGGCGGCGATCTGCTTGGCCGTGGCGACCGCCTGGTTGGAACCGCCGGCCGCCGGCGAGAAGATGATCTCCGCGCCGTACATCCGGAGGAGCTGGACCCGCTCGGTCGAGACGTTCTCCGGCATCACGCAGACCAGGCGGTACCCGCGCAGCTTCGCCACCATGGCCAGCGAGATGCCGGTGTTGCCGCTGGTCGGCTCGAGGATGGTGTCCCCGGGGCGGAGCCGGCCGGCGCTCTCGGCCGCCTGGACCATGAACAGCGCCGCCCGGTCCTTGATGCTCCCGGTCGGATTCCGGTCCTCCAGCTTCGCCCAGAGCCGCACCGGCGGTGCCCCTTCGGGCACCGTCGGCGAGAGGCGCGGCAGCCCTACCAGGGGCGTTCCGCCGCAGGCGTCCAGGAGGCTGTCGTACCGCGCCACGGCGCGCGCCTCAGCGGGCGGCGACGGAGGTGTGGCGCACGCTGCCGTGCCCGCTGATCGCGGCCATGGCGGCGAAGCCCAGCGCGCCACCGGCCACGGCGGGCAGGATCGTCACCGTGTCGCCGTCGGAGAGCTTGGCGTCGAGCGCGCCGAGGAAGCGGACGTCCTCGTCGTTGACGTAGACGTTGACGAAGCGGTGCAGCGTGCCGGTCTCGGTGACCAGCCGGGCGCGCAGCCCGCCGTGCCGCGAGTCGAGGTCGGTGAGCAGGTCGGCCAGGGTGTCCCCGGCGCCCTCGACGACCTTCGCGCCGCCGGTGTAGCTGCGCAGGATGGTGGGAATGCGAACCTCGATGGCCATGATGTGGTAACTCCTCGTTCGGGTGTGGCTACGGTGACGGACGCAGGGGTGTGCCGGACGCTGAACTGCTCAGCGGTCGGAACACTCGTAGTCGACCGTCGCCGGGCTCTGCCCGAACATGTAGGACTGGACGGCGTGCGGGTCCACGGTGGCATCCCCGATCCGGACCTGCTCCTCGGTGACCACGCCGTCCACGATGCGGAAGGAGCGGATCTCCTCCGTGTCGGGGTCGCGGGTGGAGACGAGCAGGTAGTGGGCTCCCGGCTCACCGGCGAACGACACGTCCGTGCGGGACGGGTACGCCTCGGTCGCGGTGTGCGAGTGGTAGATGACGACCGGCTCCTCGTCGCGGTCGTCCATCTCGCGCCAGACCCGCAGCTGCTCCATCGAGTCGAACTCGTAGAACGTCATCGAGCGGGCGGCGTTGTCCATCGGGATGTGCCGGGTCGGGGTGTCACTGCCGGCGGGGCCGGCGACGACACCGCACGCCTCGTCCGGGTGGTCCCGACGGGCATGCGCGACGATCGCGTCGACGATCGACCGGTCGATGCTCAGCACGCCTCCCAGCCTAGCGCCTGGCTCGACCGGACCGAAGGTGGCAGCCGTCACCCTCACCCCCACCCACCGGCCCGGTTTCCCCCACCGCCGGACCGGGGACGCTGTCGGAGGGGGGCGGGTGGCGCCGGGCATGCTGTCCGGTCAGCGGGACGACCCGCCCCGGCCGGTGGGAGCCGGCAGGGCAGATAACGAGGAGGACGACCATGCAGCACCGCCGCATCGGCCCGGTCGAGGTGAGCGCGATCGGACTCGGCGCGATGCCGATGTCGGTGACCGGACGCCCGGACACCGAACGTGCCGTCCGGACCATCCACGCCGCGCTCGACGCGGGCGTCACGCTCGTCGACACCGCCGACGCGTACGCGCTGGGCGCGGAGGACGTCGGGCACAACGAGTCGCTGATCGCCCGGGCGCTGGCCACGTACGGCGGGGACACCTCCGGGGTACTGGTGGCCACCAAGGGCGGGCACACCCGCCCGGGTGGCGACGCGTGGGCGCTGGACGGCTCGCCCGAGCACCTCCGGGCGGCCTGCGAGGCGTCGCTCACCCGGCTCGGGGTGGACGCGATCGGGCTCTACCAGTTCCACCGGCCCGACCCCGAAGTGCCGTACGCGGAGTCGATCGGCGCACTGCGGGAACTGGCCGACGCCGGCAAGATCCGGATGGCCGGCATCTCCAACGCCGACCCGGAGCAGATCCGCCAGGCCCGCCAGATCCTCGGCGGCCATCTGGTGTCCGTGCAGAACCAGTTCTCCCCCGCCTACCGGGACAGCGAGCCCGAGCTGCGCCTCTGCGCCGAACTCGGCTTGGCGTTCCTGCCCTGGTCGCCGCTGGGCGGGATCGGGCGGGCCGGCGGGCTCGGTGACCGGTTCGCGGTGTTCGCCCGGATCGCCGAGGAGCGCGGGGTGAGCCCGCAGCAGGTCTGCCTGGCCTGGCAGCTGGCCCTCGCCCCGGTGGTCGTGCCGATTCCCGGCGCGAGCCGGCCGGAGACGATCCGCGACTCGGCCGCCGCCGCAGACCTGGTCCTCGACGACCGGGAGATCGCCGCCCTGAACGCCACCGGCTGACCCGCCGACCCACGCATCACGCCACCGCCCCGCCCCGGCTGGCTGGCTGGCTGGCTGGAGGTGGTAGCAGGGGACCCCTGCTCATCAAAAGACGGCAGGAAGGGTCCCCTGCTACCACCTCAGCGGGGAGGGGCGGTCAGTCGATCAGGGCGTTGAGCAACGACTCCTGGAGGTAGCCGAGGTACGCGTAGACCGAGAGCTGGAAGACCCGGGTCGAGGACGGGTCGGCGGCGACGGCGTCGTCCAACTCCTCGCCGAGGTCGGTACCCTCCTTGACGCCGAGCCGGACCCCCATCGCCAGCCGGGCGTCGTTGAGCGCCCGCAGCCACGCCTCGGCCGCCTCGGCGTCCAGGCGCACCTCGCCACCCTCGTTGCCCGGCAGGGCGGCGAGGATCGCGCCGGCCTGGTCGATCTTGGCGGTCTTGAGGTCGCCCTCGGTGTACCGGCGGACCTCCGCGGAACTGGTCGGGTCGTCGGCGTAGACGTCGGGGAAGAGTCGCCCCACCACCGGGTCGCTGTGGTCGAAGCCGTCGGTGAGCAGGCCGACCACCTCGGAGGCGACCTTGCGCAGCACCCGGACCTCATCGACGGCGAAGGTGGCGACGTACCGGCCGCCCCGGCGACGGAACATGCTCACGAACGATCCACCGTCGCCCAGAGCCCGTACGCGTGCAGCTGCGACGCGTCGTGCTCCATCCGCTCCCGCGCGCCGGTGGAGACCACGGCCCGGCCCTTGTGGTGCACATCCAACATCAGTTGCTCGGCCTTCTCCCGGCTGTATCCGAAGAGCTTCTGGAAGACCCAGGTCACATACGTCATCAGGTTGACCGGGTCGTCCCACACGATCGTCACCCATGGCCGGTCCGAGACCGGCACCTCTTCGGTGCCCGGCGTCTCGACCGGAGCCACCTGTGGAGCCGCCATGACACCCATCGTGCCACCGGAATCCCGATTGCGATGAACCGGAAGGTCAGTGGGATCCGGATCGGTGCCCGGATCGGCCTCCGCCGACCCCCTTCCGCCAGCGGAAAACCCGCCCCACCGGCTCCACGCGACGGACCTGAAGCCGGACCGGACCGGCACGGGGCGGTCGAGCCCGGCGGGCACCGGGCGGTCGAGCCCGGCGGGCACCGGGCGGTCGAGCCCGGCGGGCACGGGGCGGACCGGCGTGGGGCACCGAACGGACGGCGACCGGAGAGCCGTCGCCTCGGCCCCACGTCGTCCCGGCATGGTCACCGAGCCGGTCAGGTGAGCAGAATGCCGTGGTCGACGGCGTCGGCGAGCACCACGCCCAGCGCCCGACGGGCCACCTCGACCCGGCGGGACACCTCGCGCTGCAACTCCCGGTCCAGCTCGCGCAGCACGTGCTGGAGCCAGGACCGCGCACCACCCTGGTCGGTGCCGCCCGGCCCCCAGAAGTGCAGGTAGCAACCACCGGCGACGGCCACCGCGACCGGCGGCAGGACGGCGGTGCGCGGTGCGCCGGGGTGCCCGTCGAGCGCGGCCAGCGCGCCGGCCCCGGTCACCTCGGTGAGGTCACCGGCACTGGTGACCAGCAGCACCCGCTCCAGGCTCCGGTCAGCCCGCTGCCCGGCCAGGACCGCCCGGACGGCGGCGCAGATCCGGCGGTACGTCGCGTCGTCCGGCCGCGCGCCGAAGACCTCCGTGCCGGTGTCGCGCACCATCCGCCCCACCGCCCGGTCGCACTCCACGGTCGCGAGCTGGGACAGGGCGTACACCTCCCGGTCGAGCAGGCGCGGCAGCCCGGCACAGCCGAGCCCGAAGACGATCTCCTGTGTGCCGCGCAGGTGGATGTGGGCCAGTTCGAGGCTGAGGTGTTGACGGATCCGCTGGACATGCGTACGGGCCTGCCGGTCGAGCCCGTCGGCCCAGTTCCGGCGGTGCGCGTCCGGCGCCACCGGCACGGTACGGTGCGGCCCGGCCGATGCGGCCGTGGCGAGCCGGCGCGGTCCCTCCTCAGCCGCCCAGGCGACCAGGGCCCGCCGCAGCGCCCGGACGTCGCCGGGGCGGAACGGGAACCAGGGTGCGGCGGCCAGCTCCGGAACGACCGCGAGCAGCGCAGTCCGCTGCGTCTGCACGGTCAGCCCGACCGGGTCGGACGACGGCGCACCGGCGACGGCAGGCTCCCCGCCGGACGCCTCCGTGCCGTCCGCCGGAGCCGCCGTCGCCGGTCCCGGTGCCGCCGAATCCGGTGCCATCGCGACCGGTGCCGTCGGATCCGCCGTCGCCGGTTCCGGAGCCACCGGAGCCGTCGCCGTCGGTGCGACACCGCCATGCCACCCCGTCGTTCCCGGGGTGACCACGAAGAAGACCGCGAGACCCGCCCGGGCGGCTTCGTTCAGAAGCTCCAGCTCCGCCCCGGTGAACACCTGGTCGGCGGAGACGACGACGAGCACCGCGCCGCCCCGGCCGACGGCCTCACGCAGCACCCGGGTCCCGGCGACCCCCAGCCCGTCGGTGTCCGGCGCACCGACCAGCGCCACGTGCCGCAGCAGCGGTGCGGGCAGGTGCAGCTCGACCCGGCGCGGTGGCCGGGGGAAGGCCGGTCCGGCGGCCAGCACGTCGATCGCGTAGGCGTGCGGCTGCCGGTAGCCGGGCACGAAGGCGACCCGGGTGGGCTCCGGGGCGTACCGGGCCACCAGGTAGCTGTCGTCGGGCATCGGCACGGTCGGCGGCGGCACGTCGAGCAGCGCGGCGAGCACGTCCCGCCGGGCCGCCCCGGCCGGACCGGTGGCGATCACGGCCAGCGGCTCGTCCGCCGCCACCCGGGACGTGGCGGCCTCCACCGGCTCGGCGCACCGCTGGTCCGAAGAACCGGCCGGGGCGTCCGGAGCCGCCGGTGCGTCGAGGCCGTCCGCCGGACGGCCGTCGCCGTCGTCGATGTCCGCACCACCCGTCCCGTCCGGCACGCCGTCGCCCCGCCAAGGACATGGCGTCATCGCGGACGGCCCCCTGGCGAGTCTGGCCGGCGAGACACGCCGGCAACGTGAATGTTCGGCTGGTGGAACCGAACGCCGGAAGACTACGGCCGGAAACCATCCCAGAGCGGACGTTCTGATACTCAGGGGTAACCAGAGGGCTACTCAATTTCGTTGGGTGACGGGCTGCGCGCAGAGCGAAGCCGATGGCTATGCTGCCCGGATGAGTCGGTGGGAGTTCATCGGCCGGACGGAGGATCTGGGCCGTCTGCTGTCCGCGGTGACCAGGGGCGAGGGGCGGGGGCTGTTCCTCAGTGGAACCGCCGGCATCGGCAAGAGCCGGCTGCTGCGGGAGGGGGTCGCCGCGCTGCCCACCGACCGTTACGCGATCTGGGTGGTGGCGGCCAGTGCCACCACCGCCACCATCCCGTTCGGCGGCCTGGTGCAGGTCCTGCCGACCGAGCAGCCCCGGGGGCTCTCCCCCGCCGGTGTCCTGCGGTGGGCGGTGGGCGCGCTGCGGCAGCAGGCCGCCGGGCGGCCGATCGTGCTGGCAGTGGACGACGCGCACCTGCTGGACCCGCCCTCGGCCGCGTTGGTGCACCTGATCGCCCGGATGGACAACGCCACCGTGCTGGGCACGCTGCGCAACGGCGAGCAGGTGCCGTTGCCGATCCGCGCGCTCTGGACCGACGACCTGGTGGACCACTCCGAGCTGGCCCCGCTCGGCCTGGCCGACACCACCGGGCTGCTCACCGCCATCCTCGGCGGTCCGGTGGAATCGTGCTCGGCGGACCGGCTCTGGCGGCTCTCCGGGGGCAACCCGCTGCTGCTGCGGGAGCTGGTGTTCGCCGCGCTCGGCAGCGGCGAGCTGCACGAGACGTACGGCATCTGGCGCTGGACCGGCCGGTTGGAGCTGGCCCCCAGCCTCACCGACCTGATCGGCGTCCGCATCGGGCAGCTCACCCCGGGTGTCCGGACGGTGGTCGAGCTGGCCGCCTTCGGCGAGCCGCTCGGGCTGGAACTGCTCAACCGGGCCGCCGACCCGGCCTCGGTGGAGACCGCCGAGGAGCGCGGACTGATCTCGGTAATCCGCGACGACCGGCGGCTCGACGTCCGGCTGGCGCACCCGCTCTACGGGGAGGTGATGCGGCGGCGGTGCCCGGTCAGCCGGACCCGGCGGTTGCAGGCCCAGCTTGCCGACCTCATCGAGGCGGCGGGCAAGCGCCGCCGGGACGACCTGCTGCGGGTGGCGGTGTGGCGGCTCGACTCCGGCACCGCGCAGGATCCCGCGCTGCTGCTCGGCGCGGCCGTCCAGGCCTTCGCCCGGTACGACGTGCCGCTGGCGACCCGGCTGGCCCGCGCGGCGGTGGAGGCCGACGGCGGGTACACCGCCGCCGAACTGCTGGCCACCATCCTGATGTTCGCCGACCGGCCGGAGGAGGCGGTCGACGTGCTCGACGCGGTCGCCGGCCAGCTCGACGCCGACGACCGGTACAGCCGGTGGCTGACCGTCCGGGGCATGGTCAGCTACTGGGGACTGCGCCAGGAGTCCACAGTGGAGGAGATGGCGGTGCGGGCGGCGGAGCTGACCGACATCGCCGACCAGACCCGGGTACGCGCGTTCGAGGCGATCATGCGGCTGCACCGCCTCGACCTGGCCGCCGCCCAGCGGCTGAGCTGCGCGGTGCTGGACCGTCCTGCCGCCGGGGTGGCCTCCCGGGAACTGGCCCGGTGCACGATCGCCCACCTGCAGGCCGCCCAGGGCCGGCTGGCGCTCAGCGAGGCGGCGATCGCCGCGGTGGAGGCGGAGGCCGCCCAGTGGCGGGGCGACATGCCGTACCTGCAACTGGCGCTGGAACTGGCCCGGGGCACCCGGCTGATGCTCGCCGGGGAACTCGCCGGCATCGACGCCATCGTGGTCGACGAGTTCGCCGACCTGGCCGGGGCCGGCGACTTCCGGCTGGGCACCGGCTACCTCGGCATCCTCCAGGCGTACGCGGCCCGGCTGCGGGGGCGCAGCGCCGAGGCGCTGAAGACCAGCCTGAGTGCCTGCGCGGTGCTGACCAGCAGCGGTGTCTACGCCGGTCTGGCCCATGCCGAGCGGGCACAGGCCGCGGCGCTGCGCGGCGACGCCGTCCAGGCCGCCGAGGCGATGGCGGACGCCGACCGTACCCACTCGCCCGGGATGGCCGTGCTCTATCCGTGGCTGGAGCAGGCGCGCGGCGCGGTGCTCGCGGTCACCGGCGACCTGGCCGGCGCGGCGAAGCACCTCGCCGAGCTGGCCGACCGGTTGCGGGAGGACGGCTTCGCCGGGCACGAGGTGCTGGTCCTGCACGATCTGGTCCGACTGGACCAGGCGGCGCTCCCGGTCGGCCCGCGCTGCTCCGACGGGCAACGGCGCACGGTCGCCCAGCGGTTGACCGAGCTGACCGAGCAGGTGGACGGGGTGCTGCCACCGCTGTTGGCCCGGCACGCGCGAGCCGTCGCCAGCGGGTCCCCGGACGACCTGCTGGCCGTCGCCGACGGGTTCGCCGACCGCGAGCTGAACGTCTTCGCCGCCGAGGCGGCGGCGCTGGCGCTGCACCGGTTGCGCCGGCAGCGGGCGGCGACCGCCGGGGCCGCCCACGACCGCCTCGGTGACCTGCTGGCCCGCTGCGACCAGCTCCGGACGCCGGCGCTGCGGCTCGGCCAGCCGACGCTGACCGACCGGGAGTGGCAGATCGCCCGGCTCGCCGCCGACGGCGTGGCGAGCCGCCGGATCGCCGAGCAACTGTTCCTCTCGCCGCGCACGGTGGAGAACCATCTTCAGCGGGTCTACGGCAAGCTGGGTATCGCCGGGCGGCCTGAGCTGCGGGCCGCGCTGCGCTGCATCCCGGGCCACGAGGACGGCGCTTCGCACTGAACTCTAGGCTGGGGTCGTGAGCACCCTTCGCCCCGCGCTGCTGACCGACCACTACGAGCTGACCATGGTCAGCGCCGCCCTGCGGGACGGCACCGCCGACCGGCGTTGCGTCTTCGAGGTGTTCAGCCGGCGGCTGCCGACCGGCCGTCGGTACGGCGTGGTCGCCGGCACCGCCCGGCTGGTCGAGCTGATCCGCGACTTCCGGTTCGACGAGGCGGAGGTGGACTTCCTCCGCCGGACCGGGGTGGTCGACGAGGCGGCGGCCGACTGGCTGTCCCGGTACCGCTTCACCGGCGACGTCGACGGGTACGCCGAGGGCGAGCTGTTCTTCCCCGGCTCGCCGATCCTCACCGTCTCGGGCGGCTTCGCCGAGTGCGTGGTGCTGGAGACGCTGGTGCTCTCGGTGCTCAACCACGACTGCGCGGTCGCCGCCGCGGCGGCCCGGATGGTCACCGCCGCCCGGGGCCGGACGCTGATCGAGATGGGCTCCCGCCGGGCGCACGAGGAGGCGGCGGTGGCCGCCGCACGGGCGTCGTACCTGGCCGGTTTCGCGTACACCTCGAACCTGGCCGCCGGGCAGCGGTACGGCATCCCCACCGCCGGCACCGCGGCGCACGCCTTCACCCTGCTGCACGACGACGAGCGGGCCGCGTTCGCCTCGCAGGTGGCGACGCTGGGCAAGGACACCACGCTGCTGGTGGACACGTACGACATCAGCCAGGGCATCCGTAACGCGATCGCGGTGGCCGGGACGGAACTGCGGGCGGTCCGGATCGACTCCGGCGACCTGGCGGTGATCGCCCAGCAGTCCCGCGAGCTGCTCGACTCGCTCGGCGCCACCGAAACCAAGATCATCGTCTCCGGCGACCTGGACGAGTACGCCATCGCCGCGCTCGCCGCCGAACCGGTCGACATGTACGGCGCGGGCACCGCCGTGGTCACCGGCTCGGGCGCGCCCACCGCCGGGCTGGTCTACAAGCTGGTCGAGGTGGAGGGGCGACCGGTGGTCAAGCGCTCCGAGCAGAAGGCCACCATCGGCGGGCGCAAGGTCGCCGTCCGCCGGCACAAGCCGACCGGCACCGCCACCGAGGAGGTCATCGTCCCGCAGGGCGTACCGGACCACGCGCCGCACGACCGGCTGCTCCAGCGGTCGTACGTGATCGACGGCGAGGCGGTCGACCTGCCCCGGCTGGACGAGTCGCGGGAGCACCTGCGACAGTGCCTGATCTCGATCCCCTGGGAGGGGCTGAAGCTCTCCGCCGGGGACCCGGCGGTCCCCGTCACCGTCGTACCCGCCGGCTGACCAGATCCGGAAAGGAACGCTCCGATGGCCAACGCACTGATCATCGTGGACGTGCAGAACGACTTCTGCGAGGGCGGCTCGCTCGCGGTCGCGGGCGGGGCCGGCGTCGCGGCCGGGATCTCCCGGCTGCTCGCCGCCGAGCCCGACCGCTGGAACCACGTGGTCGCCACGAAGGACTACCACATCGACCCGGGTGCGCACTTCGGGGATCCGCCGGACTTCGTGGAGTCCTGGCCCCGGCACTGCGTGGTCGGCACCCCGGGCTCGGAGTTCCACCCCGGGCTGGACACCTCCCGGGTCGAGGCGGTCTTCCACAAGGGCGAGTACGCCGCGGCGTACTCGGGCTTCGAGGGGCACGCCACCGACGGCGAGTGCCTGGCCGACTGGCTGCGCCGGCACGACGTGGACCGGGTCGACCTGGTCGGCATCGCCACCGACCACTGCGTCCGGGCCACCGCGCTCGACGCCGCCCGGGAGGGCTTCGCCACCACCGTGCTGCTGGAACTGACCGCCGCCGTCGCGCCGGCCACCACCGACGTGGCGTTGCGGGCGATGGAGGGCGCGGGGGTCACCCTGCACGGCGGGCCTGTGACGCCCACCGCATGACCCGGTAAACAGGTGGTTCCTGTCGGACCTTCGACCGACGATGGACGGCGGAGGTGCGCGCCGTCATGAATCTCACGCCCTACCGGGACGCTCTCGCAGTGCCCGGTATCCGGTCGCTGCTGCTCGTGGCGGTGCTGGCCCGCATCCCGCACACCGCCGCGGGCATCGCCCTCACCTTCTACGTCCTGCTCGACCTCGACCGGGGGTACGGCGCCGCGGGCCTGGTCGGCGCGGCCCTGACCGTCGGCGCGGCGCTCGGCGCCCCGCTCCTGGGCCGGCTGATCGACCGGCGGGGCCTGACCCTGGTCCTGGTCCTCACCACGGCCGGCGAGGCGCTGTTCTGGACGACCGCGCCGCAACTGACGTACGCGCTGCTGCTGCCGGCGGCGTTCCTGGCTGGCCTGCTCGCCCTGCCGCTCTCCTCGGTGATCCGGCAGTGCATCGCCGCGCTGGTGCCGCCCGAGCACCGCCGGCCGGCGTACGCGCTGGACTCGATGTCGGTGGAGCTGTCGTTCATGGTGGGCCCGGCGCTGGGCGTGGCGCTGGCCACCGCCATCGCGCCCCGGATCACCCTCTGGGCGGTGGGCGGCGGCATCGTCGCCGCCGGACTCGCGCTGCTGGTGCTGAACCCGCCGGTACGCACCGCCGAGGAACAGACCACCGGCCCGGCCCGACGGATCCCCCGCCGAGAGTGGCTCACTCCGCGCACACTCGCCGTGCTCGCCGTCAGCACGGCGTGCACGCTGGTGCTCGGCGGCACCGACGTGGCGGTGGTGGCGGCGCTGCGCGACGGCGGCGAGGTCGGCTGGACGGGAGCGGTCCTGGCCCTCTGGGCGGTGGCCTCCCTGGTCGGCGGGTTCGCCTACGGCGCGGTCAGCCGGCCGGTGTCACCGCTGGCCCTGATGGCCGGGCTCGCCGTCTGCACCGTGCCGATCGGCCTGGCCGGGGGCCACTGGTGGCTGCTCGGCCTGGCTCTGGTCCCCGCCGGCATGCTCTGCGCGCCGACCCTGGCCGCCACGGCCGACGCGGTGAGCCGCCTCGCCCCCGCCCCGGTCCGGGGCGAGGCGATGGGACTGCACGCGTCGGCGATCACCATCGGCATCGCCATCGGCGCGCCGCTGGCCGGCGCGATCATCGACCGCACCACGCCGGCCTGGGGCTTCGCCGCCATCGGCCTGATCGGCGCCGTGGTCGCGCTCGTCGTGCTCCCGGCCGAGCTGCGCCACCGACGCCGGACGCCGGACGCCGCGAAGACCGCCGAGCTGGTCGGCTCCGCCCACTGAATCCGCAGGCCACCGGCACTTTGGGCCGGCACCGGTCGGGGTGCTTTGATGGGGGCGTGGCGAATCCGGTCATCCTCACCATCGACGACGACCCGGCCGTCTCCCGTGCCGTGGCCCGGGACATGCGACGGCGTTACGGCGACCGCTACCGGGTGGTCCGCGCCGGCTCCGGCCCGAGTGCCCTGGAGACGTTGCGCGAACTCAAGCTCCGGGGGGAGCAGGTGGCGGTACTGGTCGCCGACTACCGGATGCCCGAGATGACGGGCATCGAGTTCCTCGAGGAGGCGATGGACCTCTTCCCCGCCGCGCGCCGGGTGCTGCTCACCGCGTACGCCGACACCGACGCGGCGATCGACGCCATCAACCTGGTCGACCTCGACCACTACCTGCTCAAGCCGTGGCACCCGCCGGAGGAGAAGCTCTACCCGGTGGTGGACACGCTCCTCGACGCCTGGGCCACCACCCCGGAGGCCGCCGCCGCGGAGATCCGGGTGGTCGGGCACCGCTGGTCCGCACCGTCCTTCGCCGTCCGGGACTTCCTCGCCCGCAACCTGGTCCCGTACCGCTGGCTGCTCGCCGACGACCCGGAGGGCGGCCGGCTCCTGAACGCGGCCGGCGCGACCGCCGACGACGTGCCGGTGGTGATCGCCCCGGACGGGACGCACCTGTCCCGTCCCACCGAGGCCGAGCTGGCCGCGCTGGTCGGCCTCCGGGTGGCCCCCACCGAGGACTTCTACGACCTGGTGGTCGTCGGTGGCGGACCGGCCGGGCTGGGCGCGGCGGTCTACGGCGCGTCCGAGGGGCTGCGCACGGTGCTGGTCGAGCGGCGGGCCACCGGCGGGCAGGCCGGGCAGAGCAGCCGGATCGAGAACTACCTCGGGTTCCCGGAGGGGGTGTCCGGCGCCCAGCTCACCGACCGGGCCCGCCGGCAGGCGTTGAAGTTCGGCGCGGAGCTGCTCACCACCCGGGAGGTGACCGGGCTGACCGCTGCCGGGTCGGCCCGGGTGCTCACGTTCGGCGACGGCAGCACGATCGCCGCGCACTCGGTGGTGCTCGCCACCGGCGTGTCGTACCGGGTGCTGGACGCGCCCGGCCTGGCCGAGCTGACCGGTCGGGGGGTCTTCTACGGCTCGGCCGCCACCGAGGCGCCGAGCTGCGTCGACCAAGAGGTCTACATCGTCGGCGGGGCGAACTCCGCCGGGCAGGCGGCGGTGCACTTCTCCCGGTACGCCAAGCGGGTGCACCTGCTGATCCGGGGGGCCGACCTGACCGCCTCGATGTCCCGCTACCTGATCGACCAGCTCGACCGGATCGACCGGGTGGTGGTGCACCCGCACACCGTGGTCGCCGCCGGGGCCGGCGCGGAGCACCTGGAGCGGCTCACCCTGGCCGACACCCGCACCGGCGAGACCCGCCAGGTGGACGCGTCCTGGCTGTTCATCTTCATCGGCGCGCAGCCCCGTACCGACTGGCTGAACGGCGTGCTGGTCCGCGACGAGCGCGGTTTCGTGGTGACCGGACCGGACCTGGTCGCCGGGGGACGCCGACCGCCGGGCTGGTCCCTCGCGCGGGACCCGTACCACCTGGAGACCAGCATGCCCGGGGTCTTCGCCGCCGGCGACGTCCGCGCCGAATCGGTCAAACGGGTCGCCTCGGCGGTCGGTGAGGGCGCGATGGCCGTCTCGCTGGTGCACCGCTACCTGGAGTCCCAATGACCTCACCGGCCGGCGGGGAGCGCCCCACCGTCGGGCAACTGCGCACGCTCTTCCTCTTCGAGTCGCTCGATGACGGGCAGCTCGACTGGTTGGCCGAACACAGCCGGGTGGAAGCCCGCGGCGCCGGTTCCGCCGTCTACACCGAGGGCGAACCGGCGACCTGCCTGTACGTCCTGCTCGACGGCACGGTGACGATGACCCGGCGGGTACGCGGCGACGAGGTCGAGGTCATCCGCACCGCCCAGCGCGGGGTCTACGGCGGGGCGACCCAGGCGTACCTGGGCGACCAGGTGCCGCAGGTCTACATCAACTCGCTACGGGCGGTCGGCGACGCCACCTTCCTGGTGCTGCCCGCCGAGACCTTCGCGCACGCCGTCCGGTCCTGGTTCCCGATGGCGATGCACCTGCTCGAAGGGCTCTTCATCGGGATGCAGCAGACCCAGGTCCGGGTCGGCGAACGGGAGCGGCTGCTGGCGTTGGGGGCGCTTTCCGCCGGTCTCACCCACGAGCTCAACAATCCGGCCGGTGCCGCCGTCCGGGCGAGCTCCGTACTGCGCGACCACGTCGCGGGGATCCGGCACGAGCTGGCGACGATCGCCGACGGCCGGCTCGACGGCGCGGCCCTGCACCGGTTGGTGGCGTTGCAGGAGGAGGTCGTCCGGCGGGTCGCCGACTCCTCGACGCTGTCGCCACTGGCGGTCAGCGACGCCGAGGACGCACTGGTCGACTGGCTGGACGAGCGCGACGTCGCCGCCGGCTGGGAACTCGCCCCCACGCTGGTCGCCGGTGGGGTCGACGAGGCGTGGCTGGGCCGGGTCGAGGCGACCGTCGGTCCGGGAAACCTGGAGCCGGCCCTGCGCTGGCTGACCCACACCGTCGACACCGAACTGCTGCTGCGGGAGATCGACGAGGCGGTCACCCGGATCTCCGGCCTGGTCGGCGCGGCGAAGCAGTACTCGCAGCTGGATCGGGCGCCGTACCAGGTGGTGGACGTGCACGAGCTGCTGGACGCGACCCTGGTGATGCTCCGCGCGAAGATTCCGTCGGGCGTCCGGCTGGTCCGGGAGTACGATCGGGCGCTGCCACCGGTGCCGGCGTACGCCGCCGAGCTGAACCAGGTCTGGACGAACCTGATCGTCAACGCGCTCGACGCGATGGGCGAGACCGGCACGCTCACCGTCCGGACGGGGCGGGACGGCGACTCGCTGGTGGTGGCGGTCGGCGACACCGGACCGGGCATCCCGGCCGACGTCCGGCCCCGGATCTTCGAGCCGTTCTTCACCACCAAGCCGGTCGGCGAGGGGACCGGCCTGGGGCTGGACATCTCGTACCGGATCGTGGTCCACAAGCACCACGGCGACATCCGGGTCGACTCGGTGCCGGGCGCGACCACCTTCCAGGTGCTGCTCCCACTCACCACCACCGCCTGACCACCGGCGCTCCGCCTCTTCCTCTCTCCTCGCTCCCCCGCCGCTGGGGTGGTGGTAGCAGGGGACCCTTGTTACCGCCTTTTGCCGAACAGGGGTCCCCTGCAACCACCCCAGCGCGAACGGGGCGACGGCGGCACGAGGGGTACGACGACGCGAGGGGCGCACAACGCGAGGCGTGCACGAAGCGGGGGCCCACAACGCGAGGGCGCCGCACCCCGGTCGGGGTGCGGCGCCCGTCGTACGCGCCGTGGGTCGCCGGTCAGTTCTTCCGGTCGAGGTCGCTCGTGGTGTCCTCCTGGTAGGTGGCCCCACCGTCGGACTCGCTGGTCAGCGGCTTGGCGCCACCCTCGGGCGGCCCGGCCAGCGTCTGGCCGGCGGCCAGCTCGGGGAACTTCTCGTCGAACGCCGGCCGCTCGGAGCGGATCCGGGGCATCCGGTCGAAGTTCCGCAGCGGCGGCGGGCAGGTGGTGGCCCACTCCAGCGAGTTGCCGTGCCCCCACGGGTCGTTCACCTCGACCACCGGACCGGTCTTGTACGACTTCCAGCAGTTGTAGATGAACGGCAGGGTGGAGATACCGGTGATGAACGCGCCGATCGTGGAGATCATGTTCAGCGTGGTGAAGCCGTCGCTGGGCAGGTAGTCGGCGTACCGACGGGGCATGCCCTCGTTGCCCAGCCAGTGCTGCACCAGGAAGGTGGTGTGGAAACCGATCATCGTCAGCCAGAAGTGCACCTTGCCCAGGCGCTCGTCGAGCATCCGGCCGAACATCTTCGGGAACCAGAAGTAGATACCGGCGAAGACGGCGAACACGATCGTGCCGAAGAGCACATAGTGGAAGTGCGCCACGACGAAGTACGAGTCGTGCAGGTGGAAGTCGAGCGGCGGGCTGGCCAGCAGCACACCGGTCAGCCCCCCGAAGAGGAACGTGACCAGGAAGCCGAGCGCGAAGAGCATCGGCGTCTCGAAGCTGATCTGGCCCCGCCACATGGTGCCGATCCAGTTGAAGAACTTCATACCGGTCGGCACGGCGATCAGGAAGCTCAGGAAGCTGAAGAACGGCAGGAGCACCTGGCCGGTGGCGAACATGTGGTGCGCCCAGACGCTCATCGACAGGCCGGCGATGGCGATGGTCGCGGCGACCAGGCCCTTGTAGCCGAAGATCGGCTTCCGGGAGAAGACCGGGATGATCTCGGTGATGATGCCGAAGAACGGCAGCGCGATGATGTACACCTCGGGGTGCCCGAAGAACCAGAAGAGGTGCTGCCACAGCATCGGGCCGCCGGTGTCGGCGCTGAAGACGTGCGCACCGAGGATGCGGTCGGCGGCGAGTGCGAAGAGAGCAGCGGCGAGCAGCGGGAAGACCAGGATCACCAGGAGGCTGGTGACCAGCATGTTCCAGGTGAAGATCGGCATCCGGAACATGGTCATGCCCGGCGCGCGTAGGGTCAGGATCGTGGTGATCAGGTTGACCGCGCCGAGGATCGAGCCGAGACCGGAGACGGCCAGGCCGACCACCCAGAGGTTGCCGCCGATGCCCGGGGAGTGCGCCTCGTTGCTCAGCGGCGTGTACGCCGTCCAGCCGAAGTCGGCCGCGCCGCCGGGGGTCAGGAAGCCGGCGACGGCCATCGTCCCACCGAACAGGAAGAGCCAGTAGGCGAAACTGTTCAGCCGGGGGAACGACACGTCCGGCGCGCCGATCTGCAGCGGCACCACGTAGTTCGCGAAGGCGAACACGATCGGCGTCGCGAAGAAGAGCAGCATCACCGTGCCGTGCATGGTGAAGAGCTGGTTGTACTGCTCCGGCGAGAGGAACTGCAAGCCGGGACGGGCCAACTCGGCGCGGAGGATCAGGGCCATCAGGCCACCGATCATGAAGAACGCGAACGCGGTGACCATGTACATGATCCCGATCTGCTTCGCGTCCGTGGTACGCAGCATCCGCGCGATGGCCGAGCCCTTCACCGGCTCTCGGACCGGCCAGGGCCGGGTCACAACCGGCTTGGGTGCGACGGTGGTCACGAGTGGCCTCCGGTTCTCGTTCGTCCCCCTCGGCACGCGCTGGTAATTGCGAGCCGTAGTCCGAAGGAAGGATAGTCCCCGGCAGGTCGCCACGCCGCGCCGGGTGGCCGGACACGCCCTGCGCCCACCGGCTGGTCGGAGGTCACAGCGGATCGACCAACAGCCGGTAGTGCTCCTGGAAGATGCGCCCGCCCCGGCCGCGCAGCAGCGGGTCGCGCAGCGCCGGCGGCACGTCCCGGGTCCGGTCACGGTCCCGGGTACGGTCCCGCACCCACTTGGTGCGCGGCCGTCGACGGCTCTCGTACGCCATCAGGGCGGCCTCGACACTGCCGGCGGCGGCCAGCGACTCGGCGAGCACCACGGCGTCCTCCAGTGCCATCGCCGCGCCCTGGGCCAGGGTCGGCGCGGTGGCGTGCGCGGCGTCGCCGACCAGCACGACCCGGCCCCGGGACCAGCGGCCCAGCTCGACCTCGTCGGTGAGCCCGACGTGCACCCGGTCCAGGGCGTCGAGCACCCGGGGCACCGGGCCTCCGTAGGAGCCGAACACCTCGCGCAGTCGGGCCATCGGGTCGGCCGGTGGCGCGGTGCCGGCCTCGTCGGCGTAGCAGTAGAGCCGCCCGCCGCCGACCGGCATGACCACGAACCCGGCGCGCTGGCCGAGCAGGGCGGTCCACTCGGCCACCGACGGACCGCCCCGGACCATCCCCCGGTAGACGATCTGGCCGGCCGGCCGGGCGGGGCCGCCGAGCGCGGCGAGCGTCCGCACCGTGGACCGGGGGCCGTCCGCGCCGATCACCAGGTCGTAGTCGTTGACGGTGCCGTCGGCGAAGGTGACGGTGACCGCGTCGGCCGCGAGGTCGAGGGTGCGCACCTCGGCCCCGTGCCGGACCGCCCCGCCGGCTCCGGTGAGCAGGACGCGGTGCAGGTCGCTGCGGGGCAGGGCCCGACACTCGCCGACACCGGCCCAGAGCCCGGTCAGGTCGACCTCGCAGAGCTCGCTGCCGGTGGCGTCGAGGAACCGCTGCCGGTGGATCACCTGCCCGAGCGGGCGGACGGGCAGGTCGAGGTCGAGCCGGCGCAGCGCCCGAGCGGCGTTGCCGGGAAGGTAGAGGCCACTGTCGGGCGCTTCCGTGGCGGTCCGTCGCTCGGTGACGTCCGGGCGGAATCCCGCCCTTCGCAGGGCCCGGGCCACGGCGAGCCCGGCGATGCCCGCGCCGACGACGAGAATGCGCAGGGGGGATCCAGCCATGCTGGTGTACGCCTCCGAGGGGAGCGGCACGCGTTGAAGGCAAGAGACTACTCCCCGCAACCGGCCCACGGAAGATCCGATCGGATGGCGCGTGATCTCCCCTTCGACTGAGGCGGAGTAGACCCAGGGTGCACGCGTCGAGCCGGTCCGGTTGCACAGTAATTTCCGGCATGTCAATGTGTTGCTGTCCCTGGGAGCGCTCCCGGTCCCGCTTCCCGATCCGTCCGGTGCCCCCACGCCGAGTCAAGGAGCAGCGAACACATGACCCGTATCCTCCGCGCCGTCGTGGCGGCCGGCGTCCTCGCGGTCGGCGCGATCACCGGCGTCGCCCTCGGCGGCAGCGCCTCCGCCGACACCCAGAGCTGCGAACAGTACGGTTCGACCGTCATCCAGAACCGGTACGTGGTGCAGAACAACCGGTGGGGCACCAGCGCCCAGCAGTGCGTCGACGTCACCGGCACCGGCTTCTCGATCACCCGCCAGGACGGCAGCAACCCGACCAACGGCGCGCCGACGGCGTACCCGTCGGTCTTCTACGGCTGCCACTACACCAACTGCTCACCGGGCACCACGCTGCCGAGGCAGGTGAGCCAGCTCGGCAGCGTGACCAGCAGCATCAACTACACCTACGTCGGCGGGGCGACCTACAACGCCTCGTACGACATCTGGCTCGACCCGACCCCCAAACGGGACGGGGTGAACCAGATGGAGATCATGATCTGGCTCAACCGGCAGGGCCCGATCCAGCCCATCGGCTCCCGCGTCGGGACCACCACCCTGGTCGGGCGCACCTGGGAGGTCTGGCAGGGCAGCAACGGCGCCAACAACGTCATCTCGTACGTCGCGCCGTCGGCGATCAGCAGCCTGAGCTTCAGCGTGCTCGACTTCATCGCCGACGTCCGCAACCGGGGCGCGATCACCAACTCCTGGTACCTGACCAGCATCCAGGCCGGCTTCGAACCGTGGCAGGGCGGCGTCGGCCTGGCGGTGAACTCCTTCTCGGCCAGCGTCAACGGCGGCGGCACCAACCCGACCACCCCGCCACCCACCACCGCTCCCCCGACCACCCCGCCGCCGACCGGGGACACCTGCGCGGTCCGGTACGCCCCGACGAACACGTGGAACACCGGCTACACCGCCGAGGTCACCGTCACCAACACCGGCGCGACGCCGGTCACCGGCTGGACGCTGACCTACCCGCTCCCGGCCGGTCAGCAGGTCACCGGTTCGTGGAACGCCACGGTGACCCAGAACGGCAGCACGGTGACCGCGCGGAACCTCAGCTACAACGGCACCATCGCCCCCGGCTCCTCGGTCACCTTCGGCCATCAGGCGTCGATGAGCGGCAGCTACTCCGCGCCCAGCGCCTTCACGCTCAACGGCAATGCCTGCACCCGCCGCTGAGGCACATCCCGCGTCAGCCGCTCGGCGAGCGGTCTCGGAGTAGTACCGCCGGGCCCTTCCCGCCGCCGGGTCGCCACCGCCACCGGCTCGATCACGGCCGGCGGCCGGCGACCGGAAGGGCCCCTCGGCGTTCGCCGGCCGTTGGCGGACGCCGGCCCTAGACGATGAAGTCGGTGGACGCGTTCTCGACCGGAGCCCGGCCGCCCAGCGCGTCGATCATGTCCCGTTCCTCCGGCGTCAGCGCGAAGCCGAAGATGTCGGCGTTCGCCCTGATCCGGGCCGGTTTGACCGACTTGGGAATGACCACGATCCCGTGGTCGACGTGCCAGCGGAGCACCACCTGGGCCGGGGTGACGCCGTGCGATTCGGCGATCCGGGTCAGGACCGGGTCGGTCAGGTCGGTGGTCTTGAACGGGCTGTACCCCTCCAGCACGATCCCGCGTTCCCGGTGCTCGGCGTGCCGCCGGGCGTCGTACAGCATCGGGCCCCAGCGGATCTGGTTGACCGCGGGCGCCTCGGTCGTCGCCTGGATCAGCTCGTCGAGCTGCGCGGTCGAGTAGTTGCTCACCCCGACGGCGCGGGTCAGGCCGTCGTCGCGCGCCTTCATCACCTGCCGCCACATCCGGACACTGTCCCCGGGAGCCGCCGGGGGCCAGTGGATCAGCCACAGGTCGACGTGACCGGTCTCCAGGGCGGCCAGGCTGGCCTCCAGGACACGCCGTTCGTGGCCCACCCCGTCGGACGGGATCTTGGTGGTGACGAAGACGTCGTTGCGGTGGAGCCCGCTGTCCCGGATCGCCCGTCCCACCTCCTTCTCGTTGCCGTACATGGTGGCGGTGTCGATGTGTCGGTAACCGGCGGCGAGGGCGGCCCGCACGGCGTCGTAGCCGGCCTGGCCGGACGCCTGCCAGGTGCCGAAGCCGAGCAACGGCATCCGGACCCGGCCGGGCAGGACGACGGTGGGTTGGTCGGACGAACTCATGTCGGTCCGCGTACCCGCCCGCCGCGCTCCCATGCCGCTGCGGGGTCGTCCGGATTCGCGGACAATGTCCACATGGCGGACCGGCTGCGCGAGTACCGGCGTAAACGCGATGCCGGGCGCACCCCGGAACCGGTGCCCGAGCGGTCGCCCCGGCGGCGGGAGCGGGACGACGGGCGGTGCCGGTTCGTGATCCAGCAGCACCACGCCCGCAGCCTGCACTGGGACCTGCGCCTGGAGCGCGACGGCGTGCTGGTCTCCTGGGCCGTGCCGCGTGGCCTGCCCCGTGAACCCGGCCGAAACCACCTGGCCGTGCACACAGAGGACCATCCGCTCGAGTACCTCGACTTCCACGGCGACATCCCGGCCGGCGAGTACGGCGGCGGCCGGATGACCATCCACGACCGGGGCACGTACCGGTGCGAGAAGTGGCGGGACGACGAAGTGGTCGTGCGGCTGTCCGGTGAGCGCACCACCGGCCGGTACGTGCTCTTCGCCACCGGCGGCACGGACCGCGACTGGATGGTCCGGCGCACCGACCCGGCCCCGCCGGGCTGGGTGAGCATGCCCGAACGGATCGCGCCGATGCGTCCGAGGTCCGCCGCGAAGCTGCCGGCGGACGGGGCCGCCTGGGGGTACGAGCTGCGCTGGGACGGCGTACGCGCGCTGGCGTACGTCTCCGGTGGCCGGCTGCGGCTGCTCGCCCCGAAAGACCGGGGCGAAGACCGGGGCGGGCAGCCGGACGGGGAGCGGGACGTCACGGCGGCGTACCCCTGGCTGCGGGAGATGGCCGAGGCGCTGGCCCCGACCGAGGTGGTGCTGGACGGGATCCTGGTCGACGTCGACTCCGCCGGACGGGTCCGTCCGCCCCGACCGGCCCGCGCCGGACGCACCGGTCCCGCCGGCCAGTACCTGGTGGTCGACCTGCTCTGGCTCGACGGGGTGTCCAGCGTCGAGGTGCCGTACGCGCAGCGCCGGGAACTGCTGGACGGACTGGCCCTGGGCGGCCCGCACTGGCAGACCACGCCCTGGTTCCCCGACGCGGGCGCGGAGACCCTGGATACCGCCCGGACCCAGGCTCTGCCGGGCGTGCTGGCGAAGCGGCTGGACGCCACGTACGAGCCGGGCCGACGCAGCCCACACTGGCTCAGCATCGACACCCACTGACCGCCCCCGGCGTTGGCCGTGACCAGACTGGTCGGACCAGTGCGTCCACCGCTGCTGGCAGCCGATGCCTGCTACGGGGACAACAGCCAGTCCCGCAGTGCGCTGAACGAACGTGAACCGTCACACCGCAACAGACGGCGACGACCCGGCCCGGGGAGGTCCACCTCGTTGACCGCAGGAGGTACGACAGCTTCTACGGCCCCCAGGGGATCACGGTGATCACCATGATCAGTATCGCGGCCGCCGCAACGGCTTCGAGGAGGTGGACGACCACCTGGATCGGTGTCTCGTCGCTCTCGAACACCTCCATGAGTGCCAACACGATCGTGATGAAGGGGGCAATCAGGGCGGCGCCAAGAAAAAGGGTGTGAAGGATCTCGGCTTCGTCGTCCAAAGCCATTACGTCGATCTGTGCGACGTAGGGCGCCATGAACCCGAGGACGACGGAGAGTACGCTCCAGCGCATCACATTGTCGACGAGGGTGGATGGCTTCGCGGCTTCTTGGCGGCCATCGGATCGCCGACGTCCCTGTGACACCTGGATCACTGCCGCCACGCTCTGCACCAGTGCCGCCACGATCACTAACCACTTCACCCACGTCGTGTCCGGCGACACCATTGAACCAACCTCCCGGTGATGGACCGGGATGACCCGATTCCGATCCGATGAGGACATTCTCAGACATGGCGTCACGCGGAGAGAGGTGAGCGCGTCCGCGGCGAACACCTCGAGCCCACACCCACACCCGCAACCACCCGAGCAGCACCTCGCGCGGCCCACGGGGTGGTGCGGTCTACCGGTAGGTGATGTCGGACGGGGAGTAGAAGCAGTTGACGCCGTCCGCGCCCTCGCCGATCAGCGTCGGCTCGCTACCCTTCGGCACGCCCTTGTACTTCTGGCAGATCGAGGTCTTCCGGTCGGGGTCGTCGAGGATGGTGATCCGGCTGAACCGGGCGGTGTCGCCCCAGTTGGTGTTGATGCCGGCCAGCGCCTTGGTGGAGGCGGCGGTGTCGTTGTCCATCACCACGTGCCGCTGGTACGACGTGGAGCAGTTGCCGCACGCCCGGTAGAGCTTGCCGGAGGACTCCACCCGGAAGTTCCTGATGTGGACGGTGCCCGAGCCGTTGTGCTGGAACACCTTGTCCGACGCGGAGCGCGCGCCGCCGCCGTCGACGGTGTACGTGGTGCCACCCCGGAAGGTGGCGGCGTCCTCGCCGACGTCCTCCCACCAGACGTTGATCAGGGTGCAGTTGCCCTCGCAGTGCACGCCGTCACCGGCGGGGGCGCCGATGAGGACGTTGCGCAGGGTCGCCCCGGCGGCGAGCACGAACATCGGGTCCTGGCTCTCGCCCTGCCCACCGTCGCCGATGCCGTAGTACCGCTTCAGTCGCTCGGTGCGGTCAGCTCCCAGGCCGCGTTGACCAGTCCGATGTGGGACAGCGCCTGCGGGAAGTTGCCGAGCATCCCACCGGTGACCGGGTCGACCTGTTCGGCGAGCAGCCCGAGGTCGTTGGCGTGCCCCGCCACCCGGGCGAAGAGCGCCTCGGCCCGGTCCCGTTCACCGGCCATGACGAGGCACTGCACCAGCCAGAACGAGCAGAGCAGGAACCCGCCCGGGTCGGTCGACCAGCGCCGGACCAGCCCGTCCGGAGTGGCCAGGTCCCGCTCGACCGCCGCGATGGTGGCCCGCATCCGGGGGTCGGTGGCGGGCAGGAACCCCACCACCGGCAGGTAGAGCGCGGAGGCGTCCAGTTCGGGGGAGTCGAACGCCCCGGTGTACGCGCCGGCCCGCTCGTTCCAGCCACGATCCAGCACGGTCGCGCGGATCTCGTCGCGCACCGCCCGCCAGCGCACCGGGTCGGCCCGGTCGCCGAGCCGGGGGGCCAGCTCCACCGCGAGCCGCATGGCCACCCAGCAGAGCACCTTGGAGGAGAGGTGGTGCCGCTCCTCCTCCCGGGTCTCCCACATCCCCCGGTCCGGCAGCCGCCAGGTCGCGGCCACCTGCTCGGTCAGACCGACGACCATCTCCCGCAGCTCGTCGTCGAGCTGCTCACCGAGGTACTCGTGCAGCCGCCACACCGCCGAGACCATCTCACCGGGCACGTCCAGCTGGCGCTGCCGCCAGGCGTCGTTGCCCAGCCGCACCGGCCGGCTGTCGGCGTACCCGCGCAGGTGCGTGACGTCGTGCTCGGCGAGTCCCCGTTCCCCCTCCAGGCCGAAGAGCACCGGCACCGGGGCGTCGCGGAGCTGACCGATCGACCGGGACGCCCAGGCGAAGAGGCGGGACGCCTCGTCCGGGCAGGCCGCCACCCAGAGCGCGTGCAGGGTCATCGCGAAGTCCCGCAGCCAGGAGTAGCGGTAGTCGTAGTTGCGGTCGCCCCCGAGCCGCTCCGGCAGGGAGGTGGTCAGGGCGGCGGCGACCGCACCGCTGCGGGTGTACGTCAGCCCCTGGAGCACCGTCGCGCTGTGCCGGACCAGGGCGGTGTGACGGCCCTGGTAGCGGTGCGTCTCCCGGAAGGCCTGCCAGGCGAGGACCGTGTCGGCGAGCGCGTCGACCGGGTCGAGGCGCGCGGGTGTCCCGCCGTACACCGGGGCGTACGCCAGGTCGAAGCCGATCCGGTCGCCGGCGGCGACCGTGAAGTCCGCCCGGACCCGGTCCCGCTCCGCGCACAGCGGCACGCCGCCGCGCAGCACCAGGGCGACCGGGCCGGCCTCGGCCCGTACCGCACCGTCCGGCAGCCGGCGCAGGTACGGCGTGAGCAGCCCGTACTCGGGTCGGGGGGTGAGTTCCAGCTCCATCGGCACCCGGCCGCTGAGTCCCTCGACCACCCGGAGCAGCACCGCCGGGGAGTTCAGTCCCAGCTCGTGCGCCCGCGCGCCGGGCTCGGCGGCGAGCGCGTCGGTGACCGCGACGCTCCCCTCGGGCGTGTGGTGGACGGTCCGCAGCACCAGCGTGTCGGGCAGGTACGCCCGATCCACCCGGCCGGCGCCGACCGGAGCCAGCCGCCACCGCCCCGCCGCGTCGTCGAGGAGCCGCCCGAACACGGCGGGCGAGTCGAACCGGTCGGGGCACCACCAGTCGACCGAGCCGTCCCGGCCGACCAGTGCGCCGGAACGGCAGTCGGAGAGGAACCCGTAGTCGGAGATCGCCGGCCGGTCCACCCGCCCGGCGTACCCCGAACCGCCGCGTTCAGACGCGGGGGCGACGGGAACCCGCCGGCCCGGTCAGCTTCAGGATGTCGGTGGCTCGTCCTTGCCGGCGGCCTCCATCTCGTCGGCCTCCTCCTTGGTCCGGTGCACGACCTGGTCGGCGTGCTCGGGCGGGCCGTAAACGGTGTACAGGACCAGCGGATTGGGGCCGATGTTGACGAAGTTGTGCTTCGTGCCGGCCGGAACGACCACCAGGTCGCCCTGGTTGACCGTCTTCGTCTCGCCCGCGACCCGGGCCTCACCGGTGCCGCTGACGAAGGTCAGGATCTGGTCGATGCCCTCGTGGACCTCCTCGCCGATCTCCCCACCCGGCGGGATCGTCATGATCACCAACTGGGTCTGCTGTCCGGTCCACAGCACCCGACGGAAGTCCGGGCTCCGTTCGGCGACGGTCGCGATCGTGTAGTGCTCCATGTCGCGCTCATACCCGGTACCGGCCCCGGTCACGCCGCGACCACCGAATGGTGGACTTTTCCACAGCGGCCGGGTTTGCGGCTGCCCGCGATGGGCATGATGCAGACTGACCGGCGCGCACGGACAAGGCCGGTCGAGCCAGGTCCCCGCTGGCGTACCGCCGCAGGCTGCGACGGTGGGAGACGGCCAGAGCGCGGCGACGTGACGATCCACCGTGATCGAAACGGCGCCGTGCGCTCGTGTCCGGCGCCGGCACCGCCCGTGGACGACCACCCTCGCCCGCCCGGCCCGGACCCCCGGCCGCGCGTCCGCCGCTCCGGCGATACCACATCGGACCGGTCCGTCCACACCGCGAGACCGCCGATCCCCGGTCGGCCGTTTCGCCGAACGTCGGATACTTGCCTGTTCGACCACGGCGCGGGCTTCCCCGCACCCCACCGGTAGACCCCACAATGGAGGGCCGGTCACCGGTGCGGCAGCGGGAGGGACGAGCTTGAATCAGGAGACTGAGCCGAGCACGGAGACGACGACCGCCCCGGCGAGCACCCCACGGTCGCGGCAACTCCGGCTCGTGGCGTTGACGGTCGTGCTGACCGTGCTGGCGGTGGCCCTGGTCCCCGTCGTGCTCAACGTCGGTCCCCCGACCCGCGACGAGCTGATGGAGCGGGCCGGCATGAAGGGCAAACGGGAGCTGCTCATCGGGGTCAAGGACGACCAGCCCGGCATCGCGTTGCAACTGCCCGGGGGCGGCTGGCGGGGCTTCGACATCGACATCGCCTACATGATCGCCAGTTACCTGGACTTCGACCGCAGCAAGGTCGTGCTGTTACCGATCGAGAGCGAGGACCGGGCCCGGCGGCAGGCCCCCCACAACGACCGGTTCGTCACCGTCGACATGGTGATCGCCTCGTACAGCGTCACCGACGAACGGACCCGCGAGGGGGCCACCTTCTCCGCCCCGTACCTGCACACCGAGCAGTCGGTGATCACCCGGGCGGACGAGCCCGGCCCGGTGAGCAGCCTGGAGGACCTGCGCGGACGGCGGGTGTGCACGCTGACCACCTCGACCTCGCAGGCCCGGCTGCGCGACGTGGGCGCCGAGGCGTACGGACGGAACAAGATCAGCGAGTGCGTCCAGGAGCTGCACGACGGACGTACCGACGCGGTCACCACCGACGCGGCGATCCTGGCCGGCTTCGTGACCGCCAGCCGGGACCCGGACGCCTTCCCCACCGCCCTGAAGAACGTCAAACCCCTGCGGCACTGGGACATCGGGTCGTCCCCGCAGGAGCGGTGGGGCGTCAACACCGGCCCCAACACCGCCCTGCGTGACCTGGTCGACCTCGCGCTGCACGCCTCCGCGAGGGACGGCGAGAACAAGGTCTGGGAGGAGGCGTACGACGACCACCTCCGCTGGCAGCAGCCGCTCAACCAGCCGCAGCCAGTGGCGGAGGAGCAGCAGCCCGACCCGAGGAAGGTGGAGGTGCGGCAGTGGCCGTGGGAGAGGTTCGCGCTACCGCTGCCGGGTCGCCCCGGACCACCGGCGACCCCGGTACGCTCGGCCGCCCGCGCCGGATGGCCGGGGCGCGGCAGGCGCAGCAGTGGCTGCTGACGCTCCTCCCGACGTTCCCGGTCCTGCTGCTGGTGCTGCGGCTGTGGCAACTCAGCCGGCAGGACATGCCGACGATGCTGCTGCTGGTGCAGTACGTCAGTCCCCTCGGGCTGCTCAGTGCCCTGCTCATCGCGCTGGTCTGGGCCGTGCCGCTGGCCGTGCTGGTGGTCGGGGTGCTCGGCCGGTTGCTGCGGCTGAGCGCGCCGGAGCGGTTCGACCCGGAGCGCTCGCTGCTCGCCTCCGGCACCGCCCGCACCCCCGGTTGGGTGCTCACCGCTGCGGTGGCGCTGGCCGCGCTCACCTGGCAGCTGCGGTTCCTCCCGGCCCTGCTGATGCTCGCCCTCTGGCTGCTCGCCCTGCGTACCCGGTACCTCCACCCCGACCGGCCGCTGCGGATCATGCTGGTCGGCGTGGCGCTGCCGGTGGCGGCGGCCGTGGTGGCGTACGCCGTGCTGGGCCCGGCCGTCTGGGCGGCGGTCCGGGCGGGCGAGTGGAGCACCGTCGCGCTGCTGGCCGTGCCGCCGGCTGCCGCCGCCGTGCTCACCGGCCCGCTCCCCCGACGGGCCGCACCGGCCCTGACCCACGGACTGACGTACACCGTCGCCGCGGCGCTCCCGCTGGTGATGGGGGCGGTGTTCCTGCGGGTGCCCGTCCTGCCCACCACCGCGGTCGAGGTCGCGCCGACGGAGACCGGCCGGGCGACCGGTGTCGTGCTCGGACACATGATCACGGTGACCGACACGTCGACGGTCGTGCTCGACCGGGGCGGTGTCGTCCGGTTCCTGCCCAACGGCCGGGTCCGGACGCAGACCCTCTGCTCCGAGGCCGCCCGCGTCCCGTTCAGCGTGGTCACCGTGCACGGCTGGCCGGTCGAGGAGACCGCCCTGGACTGGATGATGCCCCGCCGCCCGGTCGTCGCGCCAGATCAGCGCTGCTCCGGGCGGCTGGGCCCCGGATCCTGACCGGACGCCGCCGGGGGCTTCGCCATACGCCCGCAGGAGCCACGGGGCCGTCCGACAGGTCGCCTCCCCCGCAATCGTGATGGCCGCCGATCCGGCCCCCGCCTAGGGTGACGGTGTGAGAAAACCCCATGGTCATGAACCATGGACAGTCCGGATCCGACGTGACGACGGTCGGATCCTGGGCAGCGGGACGGAAGGAGGACCCGTCTGATGCGCTGCGCCCGTACCCCGGACTGCACCGGCACGGTCGACGAGACCGGGTTCTGCGACCGGTGTGGGATGGCTCCCCGCCGTGCCGACCGGCCCTCGCGACCCGGGGCCGAGCCGACACCGCCGCCCACCGGGCCGACCTGGAGAGTGGCCGACCTGGTCTCCCTCCCCGTGCTGGTGTTCCCGGCCGACCAGGGGGTCCTGCGCGACCCGGCGGTCCCCGAACACCAGCGGTTCTGCGCCCACTGCGGCGGCCCGGTCGGGCGCGGCGGGACGGACCGCCTGGACCACGGCTACTGCGGCCGGTGCCAGACCCCCTTCGCCTTCGTGCCCGACCTGCGGCACGGCGACCGGGTCGCCGACCAGTACGAGGTCGTCGGCTACCTGGCCCGGGGCGGCCTCGGCCAGGTGTACCTCGCCAAGGACACCCACCTGGACGACAACCCGGTGGCCCTCAAGCGGCTGATCAACAAGACCAACCGGCACGCCCTGGCGGTGGAGGTCTCCGAGCGGCGCTACCTGACCACGCTCGACCATCCCACCATCGTCCGGATCTTCAACTTCGTCACCGCCCCGGACCGGCTCTTCGAGGGGCAGACCAGCTACATCGTCATGGAGTACCTCAACGGGATGTCCCTGGCGGAACTCTGCCTGGCCGCCCGCGATCCGGACCGGCCGGACGTCTCGCTGCCGCTGGAACACATCCTCGCGTACGCCCACGAGATCCTGACCGCGCTGGACTACCTGCACCGTCGGGGGCTGCTCTACACCGACCTGCACCCCGGGAACGTGATCCGCACCGCCGACCGGATCAAGCTGATCGACCTGGGCGGGGTGCGCCGGGTCGACGACCGGTCCACCCCGCTGGTGGGGACCCCGCTGTACCGGGTGAGCGACCGGGAACTGGAGAGACACGGCGCCACGGTCCGCTCCGACCTGTACGCGGTCGGGGTGCTGCTGGCGGAGCTCAGCCGTGGTCTCGTCCCCGGGCCGGAGGTGGCGCTCGGGGACGTCGACGTCGGGGTGGAGTCGTTCCTCCGGCTGGTCCGGCGGGCGCGGCACCACCGGCCGGAACGCCGCTTCGCGTCCGCCACCGACATGTCGGAGCAGCTCAAGGGGGTGCTGCACGAGTTGCTGCCGGCCCGGTCGGTGCACGAGCAGCCCGCCTCCTCCACGGTCTTCGCGCCCACCCCCGCGCTCCTCGACGCGGGTCTCGGCGCGGTGCCGCCGCTGGAGCACTGGACCACGCCGCAGGGCGGCACGGTACGCGCGCACGGCCGGCCCGCTCCGGCCGCCGTGGCCACCGGACTGCCGGTGCCCCGCCCCGCGCCCGGCGACCCCGCCGCCGAGTTCCTCACCACCGTCGGGACGCTCGACCCGGAGAGCCTGCTGGACGGTCTCGCCGACTTCGTCGAACCCTCCGTCGAGATCGAACTGGCCCGGTGCCGGGCCCGGTTGGAGCTGGGCGACCCGCCCCGCGCCTGGGACGCGCTCACCGACGCCGAGAAGCTGCTCGGCGACGACGTGGCGGCCGACTGGCGGGTGACCTGGCACCACGCGCTGCTCGCGCTCACCCAGGACGACGTTCTCCGGGCCGGTGACCTCTTCGACGAGGTGTACGGGGAGCTCCCCGGCGAGGTCGCGCCGAAGTTGGCCCTCGCCTACTGTGCGGAGCACACCGGCGACACCGTCCGGGCGGCCCGCTACTACGAGGCGGTGTGGCGGCGGGACCGGCTGACCGCGAGCGCCGCGTTCGGCCTGGCCCGGCTCCGGCTGGCCGGGCGGAACCGGGCCGGGGCGGTGGCGGCCCTCGACGGCGTCCCCCGGTTCTCCCGGCACCACGACACCGCCCGGATCGCCGCCGTCCGGGCGCTCACCACCCGGCTCGGCGACGGGCCGCCCGACGCGGCGGCGCTGAACGAGGCGGTCCGACGCCTCGCCGAGCTGCGGCTCGACGGGGGCAGCCCGCACGGCGAGGCCCGTGACCGGCTGACCACGACCGTCCTCGAGGCGGCGCTGGAACGAATCCTGACCACCGGACCGGACGGGCTGGACGACGACGGTACGTTCGGTGACCCGCCCTCCGAGAACGCACTGCGACGCCGGCTCGCCCGGTCCTTCCGCGGCCTCGCGCGGCAACAGGCCCGCAACCGCAACGACCACGGCGTGCTCCTCGACCGGGCGAACACGGTCCGTCCCCTGACCCTGCTGTGACGTGTGAGGAGTGATCCGGTGCCGACCACCCCCCTCGGCTTCGACCTGCACCTCGACCACGACCGCCACCTCTCCCCCGCCGACCGCGAGCTGCACGGGATCCTCACCGTCACGGCGCACGCCGGGGCCGGGCGGCCGGCCGCCCGGCCCGACCGGCCGCGACTCGCCGGGGCCACCGTCGGCGACGGCTCGGAGTCGACGGCCCGCTCGCGGACCCGGACGGCCAGCGCCGGGAGGGCCGTCGCGGTCGACCTGCCGCCGGTGCCGCAGGTCCGGATCCGGATCCGGACCGTCGCCCCGACCCGGGTGCTGTTCTGCCGGCAGGTCTACCCGACGGTGCGGGACCTGGCCGGCGTACCGGTCGACGACCGGACGGTGGACCACCCGACCGACTCGTGGAGCGCGGAGCGCCGGGAGTACCACCTCTGCTTCGCGGTGGACGGCACGGACCGGCCCCGGGGCGAGGACCTGCTGGCCGCCCGGATCGACCTGGTCGTGGACGGCGCCGCCCGGACACCACCGGTGGCCGCCCTGGTGCACTGGACGGAGGACCTGATCCTCTCCAGCCAGGTCGACGCCCGGGTCGCGCACTACACAGGTCAGGAGGAGCCGGGCCGGCTGGCCGCCGACCGCCTGCGCTCCGACAGCGACCATCACGCCGACAGCGACGACCCCTCGGCCGCCGACGGTCTCCTCGGGCGGGCGGTCCGGCTGGCCGCCGTGGCCGGTGACACCCGCCGGCTCGAGGAACTGGGGTTGCTGGTCGGCATCGAGGGCCCGGCGACGGGGCAGGTGCGGATCCGGGACGGCCGGCACCGGCGGGACCAGGCGAACGTGGCAATCAGCTCGTCGTACCCCCGGCACGACGGCCCGCCGTCGGTGACCGACGGCGACGGCCGGACCTGTCGGTGCGGCCGGGAGTCGCCCCCGGGCGCCCGGTACTGCGAACGGTGCGGGGCGGAGCTCGACGTCCCGGGACCGGTGTCGACGTGAGCGGCACCCTGACCAGCACCACGCGGCGCAGCCTGCGCCGGCACCGGCGGACCCTGCTCGTCGCGACGGCGGTCGCGCTGGCCGGATGCCTCTCGGTCTTCCTCGGTGTGCACCGGGCCGCCGACGCGGTCGCCACGCAGTCCGTGCCGTCCGTCCTGGCCGTCTACGACACTCAGGTCGCCCTCCGGGCGGCGCACGGCGCGGCCCTGGCCGGTTTCTCCGACGGCACCCGACTGCTCGGCGGTCCCGGCGAGGAGTACCAGAACCGGATCGCCGCGGCCGGACAGCACCTCGCCGAGGTCGCCGAACGGAACGCGGCCGGCGAGACGGGCAGCGGGGACATCCAGGTGGTCGAGGCGCTGCTGGTCACCTACACCGGTCTGATCGCCCGGGCGGACGTGTACTTCCGGCAGGACCGGGACAGCGCCCTCGGCACCGCCGCGCTCTGGGACGCCGCCAGTCTTTTGGAGGAACTCCTGCTCCGGCTGGACCGGCTCCGCCAGGCGCAGGCGGCGGCGTTGGACGAGCAGGTCGGCCGCCTGTGGGCCAGCCCGGTCGCGGCTGCGCTCTGGCTGGTGCCGGTGCTCGTCCTCGTCGGGCTGCTGGTGCGGGCACAGCGGTTCCTGCGCCGACGATTCCGCCGCCGGGTGAACGCCCCCCTGCTGCTGGCCACCTTCTTCGTGCTGCTGATGGGGGTCGCCACCTCGTCGAGCCTCTGGTCCGCCGGGCAGCTCGCCGCGGCCCGCGAGTCGGTCAGCGCGGTCGAGGGGGACCGGAGGGAGCAGTTGGCCCGGTTGGCGGCCGAGGACACCGACCGCCTCACCGACCGGCTCGAGGCGGCCTGCGGGGGGCGGGACGGATGCCCGCGCACCATCGACCTGGTCGACGCCGAGGGGAGCGGGGCCCCGGCGGGGACCGGCGGCGACGCGCCCTCGTCCGGGGCGACCACCGCCGGCCCGGCCGGCGACGCGCGGACGAACGGCGACGTCGCCACCGACCGGGCCACCCGGGCGGCCACCAGCTACGGCGGCGAGTTCGTCCTACCCGTCGCGGCGCTCTGTGCCGCGATGGCCGTACTGCTCGGCTTCCAGCCGCGCCTGGAGGAATACCGGTACCACGAGCGATGAGACGCCACATCGGACTGCTGCTGCTCCCGGTCCTGCTCGCCGCAGGCGGCGTCGCCGCCTGCGCGGACCCCACCCCGACCGGGCGGGTCACCGTCATCGCCTCCTGGTCGGAGGCACCGGGGGACGACGGAACGGAGCCCCCGGACACCGAGGCGGCCGCCTTCGTCGCGGTGCTGGACGAGTTCGAGCGGAGGACCGGCATCACGGTGGACTACCGGGGCACCCGCGACGTCAGCCAGGTGCTCCGCTCCGGGGTCGACCGTGGCTCCCCGCCCGACGTGGCGGTGCTGCCCCGGCTCAACGACCTCCAGACGTACGTGCACAGCCGCAAGCTCCACCCGTTGGACGACGTGCTCGGCGCGGACCGTCCGGCGGACCTGGAGCCGCAGCTGGTCACCCTGGGCGGGCGGGTCTACGGGCTCTCCGTCAACGTGGTGCCCAAGAGCCTCGTCTGGTACGCGACCGACCGGCAGCCCGCCCTGGCCCGGCGTCCCCCGGCCACCTGGGAGGAACTGGTGGAGTTCAGCGCCGACCGGCGTACGCCCTGGTGTCTGGGCATGGGCGCGCCGCCGCTGTCCGGCTGGCCGGGCACCGACTGGATCGAGGATCTCTTCCTGCACCGGTGGGGGGCGACGACGTACCAGGCGTGGACGGCCGGCGACCTGCCGTGGGACTCACCGCAGATGCGCGAGGTCTGGCAGGCCTGGGGCGAGGTGACCCGGGCCGGCCGGAGCACCCCGAACGCCCTGCTGACCGGCTTCAACGTCGCCGGGCTCGGGATGTTCGCCGAGCGGCCGGAGTGCCACCTGGACCACAACGGTTCCTACATCGTCCGCGACTACCGGCGGGAGGCGCCGGGCCGGTTCGACTTCTTCCCGTTCCCGCCCTTCGCGGCGCGCGGGGACGCCGCCACGACCACCGAGATCGCCGAGGACGTGGTGGGAATGTTCGAGGACACGCCGGAGGCCCGCGAGTTGATCCGTTTCCTTACCGGGGAACGGGCCCGGCAGGTCTGGCGGGAGGCCAGCGGCGGGCTGTCCTTCACCCTGAACCGGGGCACCGACCCGGCGAGCTATCCGGACGCCGTGTCACGCCGGATCGCCGAGACCCTGACCCGCGACACCCTCTGCCGGGACGCGTCGGACCTGATGCCGGCGGCGATGACCGCGGCGTTCCACCGGGCCGTTCTGCACCACCTCGACGATCCCCGGGACCTGGCGGCCCTGCTCCGCGAACTCGACACCGTGCGGAGCCGGATCCCGGACGAGGAATGGCTGGACCTGCCCTGCCTGACCCGCTAGGCACGGTGCCGCGATGCGGGACCGCTCCAGGTGACCGTGCGGTGACACCGTCCGGTGCGGACGAACGGCGACGCCACCGGCTGAACGATCGATCAGCCGACTGAACGACGGATCAGCCGACCAGACGACGGATCAACCGAACGGCGCTGTGACGCATGGTCATCTCTCGATACATTGGAGTATGGCGTCCGCCCACCCGGGACGGACGGCGAAGCCGGTCTACCGCCCGGTCCTGACCGCCGGGCGGAGCGAACTGGAGGCGCTGGGCCATCTCGACAGCGACACCGCCGCGCTCGTCGTCCCGATCCTCACCCTCGCCGCCGGCGATCCCGTCGACCTGCTCGGTCGGCTGCCGGCGGGACTGACCGCCGCCGTCGACCTGGCCGGGTTCTCCGACACCGGGCCGCTGCTCGGGCTGCTGCGCCGGGGCGTACCGCTGGTGCCGGTCATCGGGTTCGCTGAGCACGCCGACCGGCTGGTCGTCCAGGGCGCGGTGGCGCGGTCCCACCTCGGCTGGGCAGTGCTCCGCCTGCGCCTGCGCACGGACCCGTACGGCCCGGACGCGGCCACCGACGCGGCGGAACGGATCTGGCGGCGGACCGGACTGATGCCGGAACAGTGCGACCTGCTGCTCGACGTGGGTGAGGTCTGCTGCGCGGCGGACCTGCGCGCGGCCGAGCCCCGGGTACGCCGGTTGGTCGACTGGGCCCGCCGGCACGCCTGGCGATCGGTGACGGTGGCGGCCGGGGCGATGCCACCCGCACTGCCCGCCCTTCCCGACGGCGAGCCGGTCCGGTTGGTGCGCTGGGACTGGCGACTCTGGCAGAACCTCACCGGGCTCGGTCTCGACTACGGCGACTACGGAATCCGCACCGCCGCCCCGGGGCCGCCCGAGCGGCTGCCCGCCATGCGGTACACCGCCGACGACACCTGGTGGATCTACCGCTGGTCCCGTCGCGGCGGACGGGGAGACGACCGGGTCGCCGAGCTGTGCCGCGCCGTGGTCACCGCCCCGCACTGGCCGACGGCCGGGACCGCCTTCTCCTGGGGCGACCACGAGATCCTGCGCCGCGCGCGGGGTGCGGCCGGGGCCGGTTCGGCGACCAGCTGGGCGGCCTGGGGCACCTCGCACCACCTGGCCCACGTGCTGGCCGCGCTCCGGCAGCCGACCGGAGCGTGGCCGCCCCCACCGGTCCCGAATCGGGGCCGTGAGCGCCCCGACGGCCACCGGTCCCGCGGTTCCCGCCACGGCGGGCGACCGGCCTGGCCGTCGCGGGGTGACGAGTCCGGACGGGTCGGGTGACCGACCGTCAGTGGGCCGGCTTCTCGGTGAAGCCGAACTGCACCACGCCCTCCTCGTCGACGCTGGCGTCGACCGAGGTGTCGTTGAGCAGTTCGGCGGCGTCGGAGTCGAGGAAGATCCGGGCGCCGTCGGTGTCCACCACCTGGTCGTCCCGGCCCGGCTGACCGACCAGCTCGACGGCGAGCGAGCCGGCGTCGAGGTCGGCCGTGATGCGCAGCCCACCGGCGTCGGAGAGGTCCTGCTGCGCGGCGAGGTCACGGATCACGAGTACGGCGTTGTCGGTCATGGTGAGCATGGCGGATCTCCTCACTGGTGATCGGGTGGTCGCCGGTGCCGGCAGCCGGCCCCCTGGGACCACCGCCGGTCGCGGAGCCTCGGGCACACCACCTGAGTGGTACGTCCCGGACACGGCCGCCACGAACAGGCCCTCCGGTACGCGGGCGGCCCGGAGACGGGTCCGCCACCTGCTACAAACGGGGCAACTCGTACAGCCCCCTCCGGCCAACGGTGCCCGCTACGGCGGGATCCGTCAAGTGGAGTCCGGTCATCCGGGCAGTCTGAGCAGCGACCTCCCCGGCGTGCCCGACTGGCCGGAGTGCGAGGTACGTCCCGCCGGGTCCCCGGCCGCCGTTGGCACGAATTTTCGATCTCGACGCTGTGCTGAAAAGAATCTTCATGACAACATCGGCGCATGCAACGTCGTCGCTACCCCCGAGCGCTCGCCCTGGTCGCCCTCGCCACCGCGGTCGCCACCGCGACCACCAGCGCCGCGACCACCGCCACCGCCGAATCCCCCTCCCTTACCGAGACCCGGCTCAGCGCCACCCTCGACGCGATCCTCGCCGACGCCCGCCTCGACGGCGCGCAGGCGGGCGTGGTGGTCGCCGACGCGAGCACGGGTGACACCATCTACCAGCGCAACGGTGACCGCCGGCTGATCCCGGCCTCCAACACGAAGCTGCTCACCTCGGCCGCCGCCATGGAACTGCTCGGCCCCGGACACCGGTTCACCACCGACGTCCTGCGTACCGGCGCCAAGCGCGGCAGTGTCCTCACCGGCGATCTCCACCTGCGCGGCGGCGGGGATCCCACCATGCTCGCCGCCGACTACGACGCGCTCGCCGCCCGGGTCGCCGCGTCCGGCATCCGGGTGGTCACCGGCGACCTGGTCGCCGACGACACCCGCTACGACGCCACCCGGCTCGGTCCGGACTGGACCTGGGACGACGAGCCCTACTACTACGCGGCCCAGATCTCCGCGCTGACCGTCGCCCCGGACAGCGACTACGACGCGGGCACGGTGATCGTCAGCGCCGCGCCCGGGGCGGGCGCCGGACAGCGCCCGAAGATCAGCCTCACCCCGTCGACCGGGTACCTGCGGATCGACAACCGGGCCACCACCGTGGCCACCGGGACGACAAGCGTCTCCTTCGAACGCGAGCACGGCAGCAACACCGTCGTGGTGACCGGGCAGATCGCCCTCGGCGCCGCCCCCAGCAGCGACTGGGTGACGGTCTGGGAACCGACCGGGTACGCCGCCGACGTGTTCCGCACGGCGCTGCGCCGGCACGGCGTACGGGTGATCGGGCGGACCGTGCTCGGACAGGCGACCCCGACCGGCGCGACCGGCGTGGCCCGTCACGACTCGATGCCGTTGGCCGAGCTGATGGTGCCGTTCATGAAGCTCTCCAACAACGGTCACGCCGAGGTGCTGACCAAGGAGATCGGCCGGGTGCTCAGCGGCTCCGGCACCTGGTCGGCCGGGCTCGCCGCGATCAACGGGTACGTGGCCGACGCCGGCATGGACACCGGCACCCTGCGCCAACGCGACGGCTCGGGGCTCTCCCGGCGCAACCTGATCCCGCCCGACGAGTTCGTCGACCTGCTGGTCGCCGTGCGCGCCGAACCCTGGTTCGACGCCTGGTACGCCGCCCTGCCGGTCGCCGGCAACGCGGAACGGTTCGTCGGCGGCACGCTGCGCAGCCGGATGGCGGGCACCCCGGCGGCGAACAACGTGCGCGCCAAGACCGGCAGTCTGACCGGGGTCTCCGGACTCTCCGGTTACGTCACCGACGCCGACGGGCGGCGGCTCGTCTTCTCCGTCGTGCTCAACAACTACCTGGCGTCCTCGGTCAAGAACCTGGAGGACCAGATCGCGATCGCGCTGGCGTCGTACACCGCCAAGGGCGGCACCGCGGCGCGGACCGCGGCTCCGACCGCACCGGAGATCCCCCGGACTCCCGAGGGCATCGAGTGCTCCTGGCACAAGCCGATCACCTGCTGAGGTGCCTGCAGGGGTCCCCTGCTCCGCAAAAAGCGGTAACAGGGGACCCCTGCTACCACCCCACCCACCCCATCTCCCGACCCAACCGCTCGTCAGGCGACCGGCGGCGGGACGGCGGCGGGGTCACCCCGCTCGATGAGGGCGTCGATGTCGGCCGGGCGGAGCCCACGCAGTGCCAGCACCCGGCGACCCCAGCGGTGCAGGCGGCACGGGTGCGGGCTGGCGTCGTTGCGGCACACCGTCCCGCCGGACCACCGGCGGGGCGCGTGCACCACCACCGCCCGGACCGCGAACTGCGCGTCCTCCCCGGTGACGTACGGCGGTAGCGGAATCTCCCGAAGCACCTCACCGTCCGGCGCGCCACCGACGCGCGGGGCGGCCGGCCGGACGGTACGGGTACGCGTGCCCATCAGCGAAGCCTCCCGGGATCGTCGAATCTCCACAACGGAAAGTTACGATCAGATCGACACAGCGCGACGGACAAACTGTCCCGGCCGCTGTGTCCCCGGTTCGGCAGCCGGTCGCACCCGCCTGTCGGCGGCAGCCGTGACGCGCGGCCGGACCCCGCGCTAGCGGCGGGTGCGGCGGCGCAGGCCCCGTCCGGGATGCCAGCTCTCGATCACCAGATGGTCGGCCGGCTCACCCACCCGGGTCAGGACCACCTCGGTCAGTTCGATCCGGAACCGGTGCGAGCCGTCCTCCGGCGGCGGCAGTTCGTGCGCGATCCCGGCGATCTTCGCGTCCCCGTCCCAGGAGCCCGGATCGTCCTCGGGAGTGTCCTCGGTCGGACAGTGCAGCGCGACCCGGGGATCGCGACGCAGGTCGAGTGCCTTGAGCGCGCCGGGCATGCTGCCCACGCGCAGGTCCCCCTCCTCGAACTGGAACTCCGTGCCGCTGACCCGGGGCGAACCGTCCCGCCGCAGCGTCGCCATCGTCCCGTGCTTACGGACCGCGAAGCGGGCCCGCACCCGCTCGGCGAAGTCCGGTTCCTCGTCGACCAGATCCGACCACCATGCCATGCACCGAGGGTCGCAGTCGCAGCTGACATCCTGTGACAGTTTTTCCCACGCCACTGCGCCCGTGGCCGCCAACCCGGTCCCTGCCGCGACCCGGCACCGGGACGTCGCGCCGCCGGTCGGCTCGCGGCGGTCAGCGGATCTCGAAGCCCAACGTCCGGGCCAGTACCAGCGCCTGGTCCGGGTTGATGATCGCGCCGGCCCGCTGGACCACCGTCGGGTCGACCGCGCTCAGGTCACTGCCGCGCAGGTCACAGCGGGTGAGGCGGGCGCCGGCGAAGTGCCCGCCGGAGAGGTCCGCGTTGGTCAGGACCCCGCCGGTCAGGTCGGCCCCGGTCAGGTCGACCTCCCGCATCCGTACGCCGGTGAGGCGCACCCCGCGCAGGTCGGCCCGGGGCAGGGCGACGAAGGACCAGTCCCCGCCCTCGACCCGCAGCGGGCGCAGTTCACACTCGGTGAACGTGCTGCCGACCAGTTTGCAGCCGGTGAACTCGGCCTCGAACAGGACGCACCGGGTGAAGACGCAACGGGTGAACGCCGAGTCCACGTGGCGGGAGGCGTTGAGGCGTACGCCGCCGAAGGAGCACTCGGTGAAGACCGCGCCCCGGGTGGTCGCCTCGGTCAGGTCGACCTCCTGGAACGAGCAGCGCACGAAGTGCCGGTCGACGATCTCCTCGCCGTACCAGTCCTCGTGGCGGTAGGTCGCGTCCTCGGTCAGCTCCGGCACGGTCCCGAGAGTAGCCGCACCCCCTTCCGGACCGTCCGTACCGGCTAGTAGGTTCAGGTGTCGTGGACGTGGCACGGAACATCGACCCGGACGAGATCGGCTTCGACCCGGCCCGGCTGGCCCGGATCGACGAGCACTTCGGCCGGTACGTCGACGCGGGTCAGCTCGCCGGCTGGCAGATCGTGGTGACCCGACGCGGCCACGTCGCGCACTCCTCGACGTACGGGATGCGCGACGCCGAGGCCGGCGCTCCGGTGACCCCGGACACGCTCTGGCGGATCTACTCGATGACCAAGCCGGTCACCTCGGTCGCCGCGATGATCCTCTGGGAGGAGGGTCGTTTCGAGCTGACCGACGAGATCAGCCGCTGGCTGCCCGAGTTCGCCGACGTGCGGGTCTACGCCAAGGGTTCGGCGCTCAAGCCGTACACGGTGCCGGCGGTGGAGCCGATCCGGGTCTGGCACCTGCTCACCCACACCGCCGGCCTGACGTACGGCTTCATGCAGACCTCGGTGGTCGACGGCCTCTACCGGGCGGCCGGCTACGACCTGCACTGGCCGGACGGGGTCGACCTGGCCGCCGCCTCGGTGGCCCTGGCCCGGCTGCCGCTGCTCTTCCAGCCGGGCAGCGCGTGGGGCTACTCGGTCGCCACCGACGTGCTCGGCCGGCTGGTCGAGGTGGTCTCCGGGCAGCGCCTCGACGACTTCGTCGCCGACCGGATCCTGCGCCCGCTGGGCATGGCCGACACGCACTGGTGGGTCGACGGGGCGGACGCCGACCGGCTGGGTGCGCTCTACGTGCCCGACCCCCGGACCGGCCGGATCCTGCGGCACGACCAGTTCGGGGCGGTCGCCCGGCAGAAGCCGGCCCTGCTCGCCGGGGGCAGCGGCCTGATCTCCAGCGCGTACGACTACCACCGCTTCACCCAGATGCTGCTGCGCGGGGGCGAACTGGACGGGGCGCGGGTGCTCGGTCCCCGCACGGTGCGCTTCATGACCCGCAACCACCTGCCCGGTGGACGCGACCTGGCGGCCCTCTCCAGCGGCGGCTTCGCCGAGTCGATCTTCGACGGGGTCGGCTTCGGCCTCGGTTTCGCGGTGGTGCAGGACCCGATTCCGGGCCGGGTGCCGAGCAGTGTCGGCGAGTACTACTGGGGCGGGGTCGCCAGCACCGCCTTCTGGGTGGACCCGGTTGAGGAGATCACCGCGCTGTTGTTCACCCAGCTCATGCCGTCGAGCACCTATCCGCTGCGGTCGCAGATGCGCCAGCTCGTCTACTCCGCCCTGGTCGACTGAGCCGCCCGGGTGGGGGCACCGGACCGGTCGGGTCGACCGCCCCGATCTCGTCGGATCCGACGGCGGGAGCGCGTCGCGGGGACTGGGATCGCCGTTCCGCCGCCCGGTCGGCGGAACGCTCCTAGCCTGGAGGCGGACCAGTCCGTCGGGCCGGGAGGCGGTCATGAGCAGCATCGTCGTGTTCGGTGCCGGGGGCACCGCGGGTTCCCGGGTCACCACCGAGGCGTTCCGCCGGGGGCACCGGGTCACCGCCGCAGTGCGGCGGCCGGAGGCCACCTCGTACCTGCCGGCGGGCGTCCGGGTGGTCACCGGCGACGTCACCTCCGCGCGCAGCGTGCGGGAACTCGCGCCGGAGGCGGACGTGCTGGTGGTCGCGGTCGGCGGCGGCGAACGGGCGCTCTGGGCGGACGCGGCCCGGACGCTGGTGACCACCCTGGCCGAGCTGCCCGCCCCGCCCCGGATCATCCATCTGGGCGGCGGGGCGACCCTGCTCACCCCGGACGGCGCCCGGTTCCTCGACGCGCCGGACTTCCCCGAGCGGTACCGCGACCCGGCGCTGGGGCAGGCCGATGCGCTGGACTGCTACCGCTCCTCCGCCGACGGCGTGCCCTGGACGTACGTCTCACCACCGCCGCTGGAGTTCCACCCGGGCGAGCGCACCGGCCGGTACCGCACCGGCGGCGACCACCCGGTCACCGACGCCCAGGGCCGGTCCGTGCTGTCGTACGAGGACCTGGCGGTGGCCGTGGTCGACGAGATCGAGAACCCGCGCCACCTGAACACCCGGTTCACCGTCGCCTACTGACGATCCGCGCCGCAGGTCGGCAACCGGTGCGCTGCCGGCTGCCGGCGGTCAGTGGCAGCATGCGCTTTGGAGCTGCCCCGTTTGTGCTACCGGAGCGCCTCCGCCTGCGACAGCCGACGTCTACGGCCACCGGGACGGCTCGTGGGCCGCTGGGAGCGCACTGCCCCGTCTGTGCGGGCAGCTCGACAGTCTCCGGATCCCGACCCTGCTCCCGCACGGTGGACCGGCCCGGCCGACGGACCGGACCACCAGCCCGGCCGCCGCCGGTCGAGCCAGTCCGCCGGCCGGGTCAGTCCGCCAGCCGGGCCGGGAACCCACCGGTCGCGACCGGACCCCAGCTGTCGACGGTGACCCGGATCAGCGACTTGCCCTGCCGGATCATCGCCTGCCGGTACTCGTCCCAGTCCGGATGCTCCCCGGAGATGCACCGGAAGTACTCCACCAGCGGTTCCAGCGCCTCCGGCAGGTCGAGCACCTCGGCGGTGCCGTCGAGCTGCACCCACGGGCCGTTCCAGTCGTCGGAGAGCACGCAGGCGGAGACGCGCGGGTCTCGGCGGATGTTGCGCACCTTGGCCCGCTCCGGGTACGTCGAGATGACAAGTCGGCCCGCTCCGTCGACGCCGCAGGCCACCGGGGAGGACTGCGGGCGGCCGTCGGCCCGTGTGGTGATCAGCACCGCGCGGTGCCGTGGAGTGAGGAACTCGACCAGTCCCGGGCGGTCGACCCGGGTGTTCGTCGCGATGCTGCGTGCCATCGCTCGTTTCTACCAGCGCCGCACCGCAGGTCTACCAGTGCCTCGCCGCAGCTCTAGCGCCGCGCCGCAGGTCTGGTCAGCGCCTCACTGCGGGCGGGCGGTGGCGCGGTCGCCGGCCGGTTGGGCGGGCACCCGGGGACGGGCCGCCGGCCGCCACTCCCGGCCGTTGGCGTAGATCACCCGGAAGCCCAGGTACGACGCCAGGGGCGCCCAGTGCGCCGAGCCCATCCGCAGTTCGGCGGCGTTGTGCCGCTGGCCGTTCGCCAGCACGTCGAGCAGGACGGTCTCGAACGCGGCCGACTCCACCCAGTCGACCTCCCGGGTGAAGCCGCAGACCAGCGCCGCCCCGGTGACCGTCAGGAACTCCCGCAACGCGGAGGTGGAGGCGCGCAGCACCGAGCAGCTGCCGAAGTAGAGCCGTTTCCCGCCGCACCGGCCGGCCATCCGCTCCGCGACGTCGCTCAGCTCCACCGAGTGCCAGTCGGTGAGGCAGAGCCGGCTCGGCTCGCCGTGCATGGCGAAGAAGCCGACCCGGTAGTCGGCGTACTGCTTGAGCAGCCAGCGGTCGAGGAAGTAGTTCAGCTCGTCGGGCGTAGCGGCGTCCTTGTGGATGAACCGGATCCGCCCGAGCCGCTCCAGCAGCTCCAGTGTCGGCAGCACCGACCCCCGTTCGTGCAGGTCGCGATGCCACTGGCCCTCCAGGCAGAAGATACCGCCGCGCGCCATGCCACCTCCTGCGTCACCCGCTCCGTGACGTTACCGCCGATCGGGTCCGCCCGACACGACGGGGGCCGGTTCAGACCAGCTCGGCGTCGTGGACGAGCAGCGCCACCTGGACCCGGTTGTTCAGCTCCAGCTTCGTCAACAGCCGGGAGACGTACGCCTTCACCGTCGCCACGCTCATGAACAGCTCGGCGGAGATCTCCGCGTTGGTGCGTCCCCGGCCGAGCGCGACGGCCACCTCGCGTTCCCGCTCACTGAGCCCGGCGAGCAGCCGCAGCGCCCGGTCCCGGCGCGGGTCCGGCCGGACCTCGGCCGGCGCGGCGGCCGTGACGTGCGCGATCAGCTGTCGGGTGACGGTCGGCGAGAGGGTCGCCTCGCCCGCCGCCACCCGGCGCACCGCCTGCACGATCTCGGCGGGCGGGGTGTCCTTGAGCAGGAAGCCGCCCGCTCCGGCCCGCAGGGCCCGCAGCACCTGGTCGTCGGCGTCGAAGGTGGTCAGCACGAGCACCTCCGGCGGGTCGGGCCGCGCCCGCAGGGTCTCGGTGGCCGCCAGCCCGTCCACCCGGCGCATCCGGATGTCCATCAGCACGACGTCCGGGGCGTACGCCTCGACGGCGGCGGGCACCTCACCGCCGTCGCCGGCCTCGCCGACCACCCGCAGGTCCGGCACCCCGCCGAGGATCATCGACAGCCCGGCCCGGACGAGCGGGTCGTCGTCGACGATGAGCACCCGCACCGGGCGGGGGTCGTCCGCGCCGGCCTCCCCGCCGGTCACGCCGGCCACCCCGCCGGTCACGCCGGCCACGGCAGCCACGCGGCCAGTCGGAAGTCACCGGACTCGTCCCGGCCGTGGGTCAACCGCCCACCGGCGAGATGGACCCGCTCGGCGATGCCGACCAGTCCGGTGCCGGCGCCGGGGATCTCCGGGGCACGCTCCCCCACCGGCCAGCGGTTGCGGATCTCGACGTTCAGGCCCGCCTCCGGACCGCCGGCGAGGTCGACGCTGACCACGACCCCCGGGGCGTGCTTGCGGGCGTTGGTCAACCCCTCCTGCACGATCCGGTACGCGCTCCGGCCCACCGCCGCCGGCACCTCCTCGACCCGGTCGACCCGGTCCCGCAGGTCGACCCGGACCCCGGCGGTCCGGGACTCGTCCACCAGCGCCGGCACGTCGCCGAGGGTGGGCTGCGGCCGTTCCGGCGCGGTCGACGCCGCAGCGGCGGGCTCGGCGCGCAGCACCCCGATCACCTCACGGAGGTCCTGGAGCGCGGCGTGCGCGCTGCTGCGGATCACCCCGGCGGCGCGGGCGACCTCCTCCGGCGACGCGTCCGGCCGGAACTCCAGCGCCCCGGCGTGCAGGCTGAGCAGGGAGATCCGGTGCGCGAGCACGTCGTGCATCTCCCGGGCGATGCGGGTGCGTTCCACCTGTCGGGCCTGCGTGACCCGGAGCTGCTGCTCGGCCTCGGCCCGCTCGGCCCGCTCGCGCAGCGACACCACCAGTTGCCGACGGGCCCGGACGAACATCCCCCAGGCGAGCACGAGCAACGTGATCACCACGCCCCAGGTGGCGGTCTCCCAGTACGACAGGTGCGGGTCGGGCCGCAGGTAACTGAAGATCAGGTTGGTCCCGAGACCGGCCCCGGTGAAGGCCAGGGCGACGGCGGTACGACGGTGCACCACCACCGTGAAGTAGATGATCACCAATGGCCAGGCGGCGGCCATCGAGAACAGGGTCAGTGGCAGCGTGGCCACCGCCAGGCCGACCGGCCAGCGGCGGCGCACCCAGAGCAGGACGGTGACGACCAGACCGAGCACCGCGTCCCCCGCGACCATCCAGTCGTAGGGCATCGGGGTGGCGAACTCCGGGTCCGTGGAGAGGGCGTCCGCCGTCGCCCCGGCCACCCAGCCCAGGGAGATCAGGAAGCAGAGGACGTCCACCAGCCAGTCGCGGGTCGTCCGCCGCTGCCGGCGCGCCACCCCCGCCGGGGGCGTCAGCGCTCCGGGCAGCAACCACGGGTGTTCGGGGACGACGGCCGGGCTGGACATGACCCCATGCTACGGAGCGTCACCGCCGCTCCGGCACCGACCAAAGTCGACCCTCTTCGTCGACCAAGGTAGCGGCGGGCGTACACCCTCGGCCGCAGCGGCCGGCCGGGTGGCGCGGGCAGGCTCGTCCCATGATCACGGTCGAGAACCTCACCAAACGGTACGGCCGGCACGCCGCCGTGGACGACGTGTCGTTCCGCTGCGAACCCGGGACGGTCACCGGGTTCCTCGGCCCGAACGGGGCCGGCAAGTCCACCACCATGCGGATGATCTGCGGTCTCACCCCGCCGACGTCCGGCAGCGCCACGGTCGACGGGGTGCCGTACCGGCAACTGCCGAACCCGGGCCGGCGGATCGGCGTCCTGCTCGACGCCTCGGCGCAGCACGCCGGGCGTACCGGCCGGGAGGTCCTGACCGTCGCGGCCCGCACCATGGGCGTCGACGCACAGCAGGTCCCGGCGACGCTGGAGCGGGTCGGGCTGGGCCCGGCCGCGGCGAAACGCCGGGTACGGGCGTACTCGCTGGGGATGCGGCAGCGGCTCGGCCTGGCACACGCGCTGCTCGGCGACCCCCGGATCCTGATCCTCGACGAGCCGGCCAACGGCCTGGACCCGGAGGGCATCTTCTGGATGCGCGGCCTGCTGCGCGACTTCGCCGACCGGGGCGGCACCGTGCTCCTCTCCTCGCACCTGCTGCGGGAGGTGGAGGCGGTGGCCGACCGGCTCGTGGTGATCGGTGGCGGCCGGATCGTCGCCCAGGGCGGCAAGGACGAGCTGCTCGCCGGCGCCGGGACCCTGGTCCGGGCCCAGGACCCGCAGGCCCTGCGGGACGCCCTGGCCGCCGCCGGCCTGTCCGTGACCGGCAGCACCGACGGGGGGTTGCTGGTCCGGGCCGAGGCCGGGGCGGTCGGGCAGGCCGCCGCCGACGCGCGCGTCGCCCTCACCGAACTGCGCCCGGCCGGCAGCGGCGGCTTGGAACAGCTCTTCCTCACCCTGACCGCCACCGAGTCGAACCAGGAGGTCGCCGCGTGAGCGCCGGCACTCTCGCCAACCCGGCCCCCGTGGGCGAACGGTCCACGGCGGCCGACCGCCGTCCCTCGCTGCTCCGGCTCACCGCAGTCGAGCTGCGCAAGCTCGCCGACACCCGGGCCGGGCTCTGGCTGCTGATCGTGATCGGCTTCTCCGCCGCCGCCATCGTCGCGGTGCAGCTCTTCGTGGTCCCCGCCGAGGAGCAGACGTTCCGCCCCTTCTTCGAGTCGACGCTGCTGCCGGTCGGGATCCTGCTGCCCGTCCTCGGCATCCTGTCGGTGACCTCGGAGTGGTCGCAGCGAACCGCGCTCACCACGTTCGCCCTGGTCCCGGCGCGGCACCGGGTGGTGTTCGCGAAGCTGGCCGCGGTGGTGGTCGCCGCGCTGCTGTCGGTCGCGGCCAGCATCGCCGTCGCCGCCGCAGGCACGCTGATCGCCGACCTCACCGGGGGTGCCGGCACCTGGTCGGTGCCGGGTGCGCTGCTGTGGCACGCCGCCGTCTTCCAGGTGGCGAACGTGCTGATCGGGATCGCCTTCGGTCTGCTGCTGGGGAACACCCCGCTGGCGATCGTCCTGTACTTCGTCCTGCCGACCATCTGGTCGATGCTCGGTGGCATGATCAGGGCCCTGCGGACGCCGGCGGAGTGGCTGGACACGGCGGTGACGATGACGCCGTTGATCTCCCCGGAGATGACCGGCGGACAGTGGGCCCGGCTCGGCACGTCACTGCTGCTGTGGCTGGTCGCGCCGCTGGTCGCCGGGCTGGTCCGGACGATGCGCCGCGAGGTGTCCTGACCGTGCCGGGACAGGCCGTACCGGTCGGCCCGAATCCGGGTTCGCCGGTCGTGGTCAGCGGGGGCGCCGGGGAACTGGCCCTGTTCTGGGGCGGGTTCCCGGCGCTCGGCGCCGGGGCCGGCTGGCTGCTGGCGACCTTCGTGGACCGGCTCGCCGGCTGGTCCTGGGTCCCGGCCCAGGACCTGCTCGAACTGGTCGCCTCGCTGCCCGAGCCGCAGGTCACCGTCGGGACCCTGGCGGTGGGCACGTTCGCCGGGCTGGTGCTCGCCGGGATCGGGACGTGGGAACGGCTCGTCGTCACCGTCGCCCCCGACCGGGTGACCCTGCGTCAGAAGGGCGAGGAGCAGGAGCTGAGCCGGGCGAGGATTCGCGCGGTGTTCCGGGACCGCAAGCAGCTCGTCCTGCTCGGCCCGGTCGACGAGGAACTGTTCCGGGAGTCGTGCGACCTGAGCGACCGGCGGTTGCGGGAGGCGTTCCTCGCCCACGGCTACCCGTGGCTGGCCGAGGACCCGCACCGGGAGCGGTTCCGGCGCTGGGTGCCCGGTCTGCCCGACCTGCCAGCCGGGGCGGACGCGCTGCTCCGGGCCCGGCAGGACGCGCTCAAGCACGACCGGCACGACGACGCCCGGGAGTTGCGCCGGGAACTGGCCGCCCTCGGCCTGGTCGTCCGGGACGAGTCGAAACGGCAGTACTTCCGGCTGACCCGGGCCGGGTAGCGCCGGGCGTGGGGGAGACGGCGCGTCACGGCCCGTCTCCCACCACGCTCGCGGGGTCGATCAGCCAGAGTCAGCCGACGGCCACGAGGGCGACCAGGACGAAGACCACCGTCAGCACCGTGCCGGTCCAGCGCCGCCAGGGCGCAACCCCGGCGACCAGGGGCAGCTCCCGCCATCGCTGGGCGGCCAGGGCCAACCCGGCCGCGCCCAGCCCGCAGCCGACCGCCCAGATCCAGCCCGGCAGCACCGTCCACTCCCCCAGCCGGTACGCCAGCAGCAGGGACGCCGGCACCCAGAGCGCCGCGTCGAGCACGCTCAGCCGGTCCGGGCCGCGCCGCGCGGTGCCCAGCAGCGACAGCCCGCCGATGAGGCTGAACACCAGCGCCAGCCCCACCCCGACCCAGCCCGGCAGGCCGGCGCCGTCGTCGGTCGGCAGGTCCTCCTCCGGTACGCCGAGCAGCCGCAGCCCGATCGGATCCACCGAACGGTCGGTGTTGCCGAGCACCACCACGCCCTTCCCGGCGGCCCGGTCCACGCCGACGTACGCCCGGAAACCGCCGGTGCCACCGTTGTGCCAGACGACGTCCCGGTCACCGTGCCGGGTGGTGAACCAGCCGTACCCGATGCGGTTGCGCCCGTCCTCCTCGAAGCGCGGGGTGGCGGCGTCCGCCCCCGGCGCGGTGCCGTCGAGCAGGGCGGCGACGAGTTTGCCGAGGTCGCCGGCGGTGGACCAGGTGCCGACGCCGGCCGGCACCCAGCCGGAGCCGGTCCATGGGTCGGTCGGCCGGCCGGCGGCCCGCCCGCCGTCGGCGTGCCCGGCGGGCGGGGCGGCCCCGTCGAGGTGGGCGGAGGTGCGGTCCATGCCCAGCGGGGTGAGCAGCTCCCGGTCCAGCAGTTCCGGATAGCTGGTGCCGGCCTTCGCGGCCAGCGCCTGCCCGAGCAGCGCCGCGCCCAGGTTGGAGTACTCGACCCGGCCCCGGCCGTCGCCCGGCTCGGTCTTCCCGGCGGTCCGGGTCAGCCAGTCGACGTCCTGCCCGGCGTACGGGTCACCGGCGGTGACGTTCGCCCACCAGAGCCCGAACGCGTCGCCGACCGAGGTGACCGGCACGCGGGGCAGTCCGGCGCGGTGACTGGCCAGCTCGGCCAGGGTGACGTCGCCGGTCGGGCCGCTCACCGGCAGGGCGTCGCGCAGCCGGTCGTCGGGGCGTACGGTGCCGGCGGCCACCTCGTCGGCGAGGAGCATGCCGGTCAGCGTCTTGGTGACCGAGCCGATCTCGAAGCTGGTGTCCGCCTCGACCGGTGCGCCGTCGGCGTTCCGTTCGCCGAGACCGGCGACCCGGACGCGGCCCGGCTCGACGAGGGCGACGGAGAGCCCGCGCAGCCCCTCGGTGTCCCCGGCGGCCTCGCGGACGGCGACGGCGAGGTCGGTGTCCCCGGTCGTCCGGGCGGACAGGTGGGGTGGACGGGGTGCGCCGAACAGGGCCAGCGCCCCGGCGACCAGGCCGACGACGAGGGTGATGACGGTGGACCTGCGCATGGTTGCTCCTTCCCGCTCAGCGGTGGGTGGCGGTGAGGATGGTGAGCAGCGGCACCACCCGTTCGGCGGGGACGGCGTACCGACCCCGGCCGGCGCTGCGCAGCCAGCCGGCGGCGGTGAGCTGGCGCAGGTGGTGGTGGAGTTGGCCGGTGGTGCCGAGTTCCTCGATCCCGGCCAGTTCGGCGGTGCCGCGCCGGCCGCCGAGGATCTCGCGCAGCAGCCGCAGCCGGACCGGGTGGGCCAGCGCGGTCAACGCGGCGGCCGACTCGGACCAGTCACCGGCGAGCACGGCGTCGACGGGGAGGCCGTACTGCCAGTCGTACCGCTCGCCGTCCAGGTCGACGGTGCCGGTGTAGAGGACCGCGCCGGGATGCCCCTTGGGCAGCCGCTGCCGGAGCCCGTCGAGCGCCCAGAACGTGTCGCCGTCGCCGGATGGGGTCGCCGGGGTCGGGGGCGGGGTGGGCGTGCGCCCGACCAGCTCCGCCACCTGCGCTTCGAGCGCCGCGACCCGTTCCTCCAAAGATGCCATGACTCGATACTACGAAGTTACGTAGTTACGTACAACCGGAGCGGGGGGGGCCCCGGGGCGGGCCCCCCCCCCCCCCCCGCCCGGGGGGGGGGGGGGGCGAAGTACAAGAAAAACAACCCCCCACAAGGCGCAACCGGTTTTGAACTGGAAGAAACACCCCCCC
>NZ_JBITJH010000028.1:0-67645 GCF_044459745.1 Micromonospora sp. NPDC050187 | reverse complement strand
GCAGCGGAGACCGCCTCCACCGCCTCCAACTGATCCGTGAACAACGACTTCGTGTCATACAAAAGCCGACCGATCAGAGTCGACTTACCGTCGTCCACACTGCCCGCCGTGGCGAAGCGCAACAGGTCCATGGACCGGAACGCGGAGTCACTGTCGAGCAGTGGCATGGTGTCGGTACTCATCAGAAGTAGCCCTCCCGCTTGCGGTCCTCCATGGCGGCCTCACTCACCCGGTCATCACCCCGGGTCGCACCCCGCTCCGTGATCCGGGTCGCCCCGACCTCCTCGATCACCTTCTCCACCGTGTCCGCATCCGAGCGGACCGCAGCGGTGCAGGAAGCGTCACCCACCGTCCGGTAGCGGACGCGTGCCACGAACGGCGTCTCCGACGCCCGGGGCTGGATGAACTCGTTGACCGCGTAGAGCATGCCGTCCCGCTCGATCACCTCACGCTCGTGCGCGAAGTAGATCGACGGCAGCGCAATCTGCTCCCGAGCTATGTAGTGCCACACATCCAACTCGGTCCAGTTCGACAACGGAAACACCCGAATCGACTCACCCGGATGATGCCGACCGTTGTACAACGACCACAACTCCGGACGCTGATTCTTCGGATCCCACTGCCCGAACTCATCCCGGAACGAGAACACCCGCTCCTTCGCCCGCGCCTTCTCCTCATCCCGACGCGCCCCACCGAACAACGCATCAAACCGATGCTTCTCCACCGCGTCGAGGAGGACGGGCGTCTGGATCCGGTTCCGGGTGCCGTCCGCCGGTTCGGTGACCAGCCCCCGGACCAGCGCCTCCGGCACGCTGGCCACGATCAGGTGCAGGCCGAGTTCGTCGACCCGCCGGTCGCGGTACTCCAGCACCTCGGCGAAGTTGTGGCCGGTGTCGACGTGCATCACCGGGAACGGGATGTTCGCCGGGGCGAACGCCTTCTCCGCCAGCCGGAGCATCACGATCGAGTCCTTGCCCCCGGAGAAGAGCAGCACCGGCCGCTCCATCTCCGCCACCACCTCACGCATCACGAAGATGCTCTCCGCCTCCAACGCGTCCAGGTGGGTCGTCTGGTACAGCGCCGATCCGCTGTTCATCGGTGTTCCTTTCCGAGCAGGGACGTCTCCGGTGCGGCCGTCCCGGCGGCGGCCGTCGACAACTGGCGGCTCAGGGCCTCCAGCAGCGGCGCGGCCAGATCCGGGCGGCAGACCAGCAGGTCGGGCAGGCGGGGATCCACCTCGTTGTAGCTCAACGCGGTCCCGTCGATCCGGCAGGCGTGGAACCCGGCTGTGGTGGCCACCGCCACCGGGGCGGCCGAGTCCCACTCGTACTGCCCCCCGGCGTGGATGTACGCGTCCACCTCACCCGTCACCACCGCCGCGATCTTCGCCCCCGCCGACCCCATCGGCACCAACTCCGCACCGATGTCCCCGGCCAGGTCGGTCAGGAAGACCGGCGGACGGCTCCGGCTCGCCGCCAGCCGGATCGGGCTGTCGCCGGCCTGGTCGGCGCGCGACCGCAACGGGAACTCCGTGGTCAGCACCCGTCCCTGGGCGGGCAACCCGACCGCCCCGGCGATCAGCCGGTGCGGGGTGGAGGCGTGCCGGTGCCAGAGCGCCACGTGCACCGCCCAGTCCGAACGGCCCTCCTCGGAGAACTCCCGGGTCCCGTCCAACGGGTCGACGATCCACACCCGGTCGGCGTTCAGGCGGGTCGGCCCGCTGCCGTCCGCCACCGAGCGGCGGGAGTCGTCGTCCTCCTCGGAGAGCACCATGTCGGTCGGCCGCCAACGTTCCAGCTCGGCGAGGAGGAACTCGTGCGAGGCCCGGTCGCCGGCGGCCTTCAACGCGGCCGGGTCCGCGTGACCGTGCTCGGCGCGTACCGAGAGCAGCAGTTCGCCCGCGCGGGCCGCGAGCCACTGGGCGAGCCCGCCGTCGGACTCCGGTGGGTTGATCGACATGTGCGCTCCTCCTGCGGGATCGGGGCCGGTGGGTGCGGTCACTGGACGGCCCGCCGGGTGAAGGACCGGACGCTGAGCCAGGTCAGGGCGATGGCCATGCCGGTCAGCACCAGCACGCAGACCCAGGCCGGCATGTGCGGTACGTCGGGCAGCATCGCACCCCGCACCCCTTCCGATACGTACGTCATCGGGTTGAAGGCGGTCACCACCTGGAACCAGCGCATCGACTCCAGCCGGGGCCACGGGTAGTGGATGCAGCCGGTCCAGATGATAGGCGTGACGATGACCGAGAAGGTGACGTTGATCCGCTGGATCGGGAGGATGGTGGAGAGGGTCATCCCGATGCCGCCGCCGACCCACGCGCCGAGCAGGGCCACCAGCAGGGCGGTCGGCAGGCCCTCCAGCCGCCACGGCGCGGTGCCGACCACCAGGGCCCCGAGCGGGTACATCAGCACCGCCGCGAGCAGGCCCCGGATGGTGGCGACCACCAGCTTGCCCACCGCGACCAGGCTGGTCGGAAGCGGGGCGAGCAGCCGGTCCTCGATCTCCATGGTGAAGCCGAACTCCTTCACCAGCGGTAGAGCGGTGCTCTGCAACGCGGTGGTGAGGGCGGCGAGCGCGATCACGCCGGGCAGGAAGAGGTTCGCGAACGACCGCTCGACGATGCCCTGCCCGCCGAGGATGTGGCTGAACACGAAGAGCATGAACAGCGGGGTCATGCCGACCTGGATCAGGATCACCCACAGCTCCTTGCCGGTGACCAGCAGGTCGCGGCGGAGCAGGGCGAGGAAGACCCGGCCGGCGGGCGGGCGGTCCCGGATCTCGCGGCGAACCGGGGTGGGGGTGTCGAGGGCGGTCACCGCGGGTCCCTTCCGGTGAGTTCGATGAAGACGTCCTCCAGGCTCGGCTCACCGATGTGGATGTCGTTGAGCGCCGCCGAACGACCGGTGAGCAGGGACATCGTCGGGCCGAGCAGGTTGGCGGGATCGGTGGCGAGGTGCAGGCGCACCCGGATCCGGCCCTGGGCGCCCGCCGCGGCCAGGGTGGCGGTCGGCGCGTTCCCGTTGGCCCGGGCACGGGCGGCCAGCTTCGCCAACGCGCCCGGTCCCAACTTGGCGAGCGCGGCCCGGCCCGCAGCGCCCAGGCCGGCACCCCGACCCGCGCCGGCCGCGCCGACCGGCAACGGCCGGCGTTCCGCCTTACGTACGCCGTCCAGCTCGCGCAGCGCGGCCACGACCTCGTCGGCGTCGTCGCGGGCGGCCGGGGTGACCGTGAGATCCAGGATGGCCTGCCCGGCCAGGCCCCGCACGAGGTTCTGCGGGGTGTCCACGGTGAGCAGCTTGCCGTGGTCCACGATGCCCACCCGGTCGACCAGGTTGGCGGCGTCGTTCATGGCGTGCGTGGTGAGCATGATGGAGACGCCCCGCTCGCGCATCTCCCGGATCCGGCTCCAGATCAGCATCCGGGTCTGCGGGTCCAGCGCGTTAGTCGGCTCGTCGAGGAAGAGCACCTCGGGCTCGTGCATCCAGGCCCGCGCGATCATCAGCCGCTGCGCCATCCCGCCCGAGTACGCCTCGATCCGCCGGTCCGCGCGCTCGGCCAGGCCGAAGCGTTCCAGCAGCGCCTTCGCCCGTTCCTCGGCCTCGGAGCGGGGCACCCCGTGGTAGGCAGCGTGGTACAGGAGGTTCTGCCGGGGGGTCAGTGCGCGGTCCAGATTGTTGTGCTGGGGCACCACCGCCAGGTGGGCACGGGCACCGACCGGGTCCCGGCTGACGTCGACGCCGCCGACCAGGGCCCGGCCGCCGGTGGCCCGGAGCCGCGTGGTGAGGATGCCGATGGTGGTCGACTTTCCGGCCCCGTTCGGCCCGAACAGCCCGAAGGTCTCGCCCGGCGCGACGGTGAACGACAGTCCGTCGACGGCGTTGGTCGTGGCCCGGGGGTACCGCTTGACGAGATCGACGACCTCGACCGCCGGACCGTCTCTGCTGGGCATGCCTTCTCCTGTTCTGGGGGGTGCGGGGTGCCGGTCGGCGTCAGGAGCCGGCCGGTCGGGGGTGCGCGCTGAAGAACTTCCAGATCTCCGCGGTCGCGTCCAACGCGGTCGAGGGGGGTTCGAGGCCGAGCAGCTGCTCGGCGCGGGGATTCGGCTTCCCGCCCGGCCACTGGTGACCGGCGTCGGCGATGGTGATCAGGTCGACGGCGCGGCCGTGCGCGCAGGACGCCGTCGACCGGGTCACCGGTCCGTCGACGCGCTCGGTCGGCGCGGCGCAGTCGTCCACCGCGCGCCACGTCGCCATCAGCTCGGTCAGCGGCGGACCGTCGATCTTCACCGGGTTGCGGCCGGTGCCGTCGTTGTCGCGCTTGCCCGGACCGCCCCGGAACGGCATGGTCTCGTCGCGCAGGCCGTGGATGTGCAGCACGCTGACCGGGGCCGGCGACTCGCACTCGCCGGCCAGGGTGGTCGCCACCACGCCGATCGCGGCGAAGAGATCGGTGTCGCAGGCCAGCCGGTACGCCAGCAGCCCACCGTTGGAGATCCCGGTGACAAAGGTGCGGGCCGGGTCGACCGGCATCCGGTCGCGGAGGGCGCCGACGAGCGCCTCGACGAAGGCGACGTCGTCGACCCCCTGCCGGACCGGCTGGCCGCAGCAGAGTTCGCTGGCGGCCCAGGCCCGCTTCACCCCGTCCGGGAAGGCGACCACGAAACCGCCCCGGTCGGCCTCCTCGGTCCAGCCGTACGCCTCCTCGGCCTGCTCGCCGGTGCCGGCCGCGCCGTGCAGCATGACCACCAGCGGGACCGGCTCGGCCAGGTCCAGGGAGGCGGGCCGGTAGAGCCGGTAGGTGCGCTCCCGGCCGTCGACGGTCAGGGTGTGCTCGCTCGACCCGGCCGCCACATCGGACCCGGATCCGGGCGCGGTGGTGGCGTTCGGTGCCGGCGCCCGGTCGCCGTCGCGCCGGTCGTCGCGCCGGTCGCCGGTGCACCCGGCGACGCCGGTCAGTCCGACCAGGGCGGCGAGGAACCCGGCGAGCAGGGACGGGGAGCGGAGCCGGCGGGTGCCACCCGGGGCACCCGCGGGACGGGAGGTCGTGGCCTCCCGGCGACGGGCAGTCAAAGGCATCATATGCCCACTTTCACCGGCAAATGTTCGAGGAGTGTCAGGACTTGCCACGCACCGTGCAAGGAAACCGGGCGGGGCCGGGCCCCGGCGGTGGGGTCTGCGAGCGCAGCACCGCCGGGACCCGGTGAGGCGTGGCGAGGCGTCAGCGGCCTCGGGTGTCGTACCGGATGAGTTCCCAGCCACCCTCGGGCACGTCGTCGGTCGGGTCGGCCCGCAGGTTCATCGGGTTCGCCATGCCGAGGTAGAGCGTGGTGCCGTCGGTGACCATGTTGCGGATGCCGTAGTTCAGGTAGTTGCCGACACCGTTGTCGCTGACCAGCTTCGCCGGCTCTCTGGCGGACTCGAAGACCAGCAGGTCACCGCCGTAGACCGGCTCCGGCAGGGTCGGGTCGTCGGCCGCCGCCGCCAGCGACGGCGCGCTGAGCGCCTCGGTGGCCGCCTCGACCGACAGGCCGGACATCGCGGCGGCCTCCTGGCTGAGTTCCTTGGCCAGGTAGCTCCAGTCCATCGTGCCGACGTAGAGCCGGCCGCCGGCCACCGCCATCTTCCAGGTGTAGTTCAGGTACGGGTTGCCGAAGCCGGACGAGCCGTAGAGCGGGGTCTGGCCGGTCGAGACCTTCGCCCAGGCACCGGCACCGTTGTTCGCCGCCGGGTCGTACGCGGGCAGTTCGGCCGCGCCGTAGAGCAGCTCGACCTTCTCCGCCCGCTCACCCAGCCGCTTGCCCCGGTAGATGCTGATGGCCCGCTGGGTGTTCTGGATGGTGAGCTCGGTGGCCGCCTCGTCGGCCGGCGGGTAATGGGTCAGGTGCACGCGGGTCGCCTTCAGCGGCACGTGCATGGTGCCCCAGTAGAGGTACCCGCGGTAGGACACCAGGCCACCCAGGCCGTAGCTGCTGGCCACCACCGGGTCCGGCTCGTACGCGGAGACGTCCCAGACCTGCTGCCAGCCGTCCGCGTCGTCGGGGGTGAGGCCGGGCGCGCCGTTGGCGAGCACCGGGCTCATCCAGACCGCGGCGAGCTTGCTCGGCGGGGCAGGCTCGTCGGCGGTGCTCAGCTCGCCTTCCGAACCGGGCCAGGTGCTGACGACGATCCGCCCGTCGTGGACGGTGAGGTCGGCGGCCTGCGCCGGCAGGTTGCCGACGATCTGGAAGTTGAACGGGTCGGCCTTGCTGCCGGCCCAGCGCAGCACGTGACCGCGCAGCGAGCCGTTGGCACCGACGCCGACGCCCGCGTACAGGGCGCCCTCGGCGATCGTGAAGTGCCGGATGTTGCCGAACTCGGGGAAGTTCCGCGAGCCCAGGAAGGCACCGGTGTCGGTGTCGAAAGCGAACAGGTTGATGGTCTTGCCGATGGCCGGGCCGCCGAGCAGGGCCACCCCGCCGAAGTTGCCGGCCGCCCGGATGCCGGTCGTGGTCTTCAGCCGGTCGTGGTCGGCCTGGCTCGCCTTCACCAGGTCGGTCTTCTCGATGAGCCGCTTGGCGCGCGTGTCGTAGCTGTAGAGCCGGGGCGTCCGGTGGTCACCCAGATATCCCGGAAGCTGCGGGTTGGTCTTGACGATCTGGCTCTCCTGGTACTCGCAGACCCAGTCGTCGTTGAGCTTGGGCTCGTTGGTGCCCAACTGCCGTCCGCTGGTGAGGCAGTTGACGTTCGCGCCGGTGCCGAACCAGAGGTTCTGGCCAGCCCGGGTCATCCCCCACAGGTATCCCTGGTTCACCTTGGCCTGACCCGAGGCGCACGGCGGGCCCGCCGGGTACGGGAGGCCGACGCCCGCGAAGCACTCGTCCGGCTCGGCCTTCGCGATCACCTGCGGGTTCGGCTTCGGCTGGTGGTGCCGGTCGTCCTCGGCGGTCGGTGCGCCGAGCGCGGTCGCCGGGGCTGTCAGCGCGGCCCCGAGCCCCAGTACGGCGACGGCCGCCCAGAGCCGCCGCGAGTGGATCCGGTTGGGTTTCACACTGTCTCGCTTTCGTGCCGGTTATCAGGAACGGTTCCGGCCGGGACGGCAGAACCGTGGCTGGGGTTCGACGACACCCGGTCAGCCCACCGGCTGACGGGCCCGGGACGGGTCGACGACCCGGTCGGCCACCTGCTCCGCCCACGCCTCCGGGTTGTCGAGGTCGAGGAAGCGGCCGAGCCGGCCCAGTTCGGCGACCGGGTCGGCGACCAGTTCCTCGTACCGCATGGTCAACAGGTGGGCCGGCTTCTGGTCGGCCAGCGCCTGCTCGGCCTGGGCCGCCATGAAGGCGCAGAGAGCGAGGTAGCGCCGCAGGTCCTGGCCGCGCTCGCGGAGCGCGTCGGGGGTCAGCCGGTCCGGCAGGAACTGCTCCATCTCCGCCGGCACCTCCTGGCCGGGCTGCAACCGGAACGGATCCAGCCCGCATCGGCCGAGGAACTCCACCCGGAGCTGGAGGAGCTGGAACGACGAGTGCCGGCTCATCGACTTCGCGGTGGGCTCCCATTCCCGGGTCAGGTAGACGATCTTCGCCTCGGGAAAGCCCCGGAGCAGGTACGGTGCCACGTGGCTGGAGCCCCCGGAGCGCTCCACCCAGCGCTTCTTACCGGTCAGCACGGCCAGCAGGTCCAGGAAGTCCTGGTGGTGCCGGGCCACGCTCTGCTCGGGGAAGTCGGGCACCCGCCGGTCCAACTCGTCGAAGAGGGCGTCCGGGTCGTCGGAGACCTTCGACAGGGTGATCGCCAGGATCCGCGGCAACTCGGTCATCCGGTCGCCCCACCGGCCGGTGGACGGGTAGTGCAGCTCCTTCGGGGGCAGCCCGATCCGGAACAGCGTGGACAGCTCCGCCTTGGGGCTGGACAGCACTTTCCAGTACTCGGCCCCGGTGATCACCTCGGCGCTGCGCGCCCAGGGCGCCACCGACATGAAGAACTCCTGGGCGGAGAGCGTGTCCGGCTCCTCCGCGATCAGGTCGGAGAGGAGCGTCGACCCGCACCGTCCACTGCTGATGATGATCGACCGACCGGTGATCGGGGTGTCCATCGGGAGTCCTCCTGGGAATTGCGTGGTCATGAGGTGGTGGTGTGGTCGACGGCGAGCCCACCGGCGACGGTGACCCCGCGCTCGGCGGGAGTCCCTCCCCCGACCGGCAGCGCGCACTCGGCGGCCAACCAGTCGAAGACGTGCCGGCGAACCTGCTCGGGCTGGTCGATCAGGACGGTGTGCTTCTCGTCAGGTAGAACGACCGTCCGGGTCTGAGGAAGCAGCAGCCGGACCGCCGGGGCCAGTTCGTGCACCGCCGACCGGCCGCCGTAGAGGCAGAGCACCGGGCAGTCGACGGCCGCGAGCTGGTTGCCCGACGGAAGCCGACTGGCCGGCAGTTCCTCGGCGAGCGTGGTGGTGGTCAGCATCTGCCGGGTCTCGTCGGCCCGGCGGGCGGCGAGCCGCCCCCGCCGGAGGCCGATCTCGGCCACCGTGCCCTCCTGGGGGAGGCGGTCGGCGACCCGGGCCAGACGGACCTTCACCCGGGCCATCCACTCCGGGATGGGCGGGGCGGACTCGACCGCCACGATGCCGGCGACCCGGTCCGGATGCCGCGCCGCGTACCCGAAGGCGATCGTGCCGCCGAAGGAGTTGCCGCAGAGCAGCAGCGGACCGGTCACGTCCAGCTCGGCGAGCAGTCCCGCCAGGTCGTCGACGAAGTCGGCGAGGGCGTACCCGGTGGCGGGCCGGTCGCTGCGACCGTGCCCGCGCAGGTCGTACAGGACCACCGGGAACCCGGCGGCGGCCAGCGGCTCGGCGAGGGTGAAGTACCAGCTCGCCATCGTGTCCGAGGCCATGCCGTGGATCAGCACGGCGGTCGGCATCGGCGCGGACCGGTCCGCCGGTGGCGGGTGGGGCGGGTCCAGGCGCTGCGCGTGCAGCGTGATTCCGTTCGCCCGGACCATGGTCACCGGGCGGCCACCTCGACCGTGCCGCCGGCCTTCGCGTCGAGCGCGTCGGCGATGTGCGTGACCAGGTTCCCGACGGTGAGGTCACCGACGGTCTCCAGGTCCAGCTTGGCGACGAAGTGCGCGAAGTTGACGGTGTCCCCGTACCGGGTCTGGAGCCGGCCGGCGAGCGACACCACGTCGATGCTCTCCATGCCGAGTTCGTCCCGGAAGGTGGTGTCCAGGGTGATCTCCTGGTCGGCCACGAAATCACCGAGCACGGCCTGGATCATCTGGGTGATGTCGGCGAGGACCTTGGCCTGCGTCGCGGACATGGGGTTGCTCCTTTGCGTTTCGACTGATCGGTGCGGGAGGTCAGGAACGGGTGCCGCCGGGGGCGGAGGCGGGCTCCGGACCCCAGGTCCAGGCCACGACGTACCGCCGGGGCGGCAGGTCTTCGGGGTTGGCGACCTCCCGGTGGCCGACCCGGTAGGTGCGACCGGCCGTCTCGACGGTGAGCGCCTCGTCGGTGGCTGCCCGGACGGCGATCGGGTGCGGGCCGCCGGCCGGGCCGACGCCCTCCGCCTTGCCGACGGTCTCCCGGGCGGCCCGGAACCGGGTCGCCCAGAGCTGCCGCCGGGCGGCGTCCGCACCGGCCAGCGACGCCAGCAACGCGGTCTCCGCCGGGTCGAGCACGCAGCCCGCCGGGAGGTCGGCGATCTCGGCGACGTCGATGCCGACGCCCGGTCCACCGATCGGCTCCCCGGGGGTACGCGGCTTGGCGATGGCCACGCCGATCTCCTGGCAGTGGGCCAGCGACACGTCGCAGTCGCGCCAGCCCCGGCCCGGTCGGGCGCGCACCCAGGGGCGGCCGTCCGGGTCGTTGCCGACGGTCAGCTCGATCGGGTAGATGTCGGTGTGCCCGTCCTCCCAGAGGCGGGACCGGACGGCGTCCTTGGCCGCGATCCGGCCGAGCATCCACTGCTTACGCGTCTTCGTCGGCTGCCGCTCGTACTCGGCGTTGGCGGCGCCGCCGAGGATGCCGCGCGCGGCCATGCCCCGGGTGACGAGGTCGGTCCAGCAGTCGAAGGCCATCGTCCAGCCCTCCGGCTGGAACAGCGACATCGGGTACTTCTCCGGGAAGCGCTCGGCGACCCGGGCCTGCGGGTGGCTGTCGAAGCGTCGGTCCACCGCGCCGTTGATCTGTGCCCAGACCCGCCCCTGGTAGCTGAGCTGGGTGTCCGCGACGAGCTGCCCGTCGTCGATGGAGCGGACCCGGGCGACGCACTCGAACGCCCGCCCGGCCGGCGGGGGCGGCCCGAAGAACTGGACGTTCCGGAGGCCGACCGGCAGCGCCACGGTCCGGATCGGCTGGGTGGTGATCAGCCAGTTGCCGATGACCTGGAGCGCGTTGTCCAGCAGCGCGCCGGGCGGCACCGGGGCGGTCACGACGCCCCGCACGTGCATGTCACCGATGGCGTGGATCTTGGTGACCCCCTGGAACTGGGGGCCGTGGAACATCAGCCGCTCGGCGTACATCTCGTCCGCTGGCAGAGTGGTCGGACGCTCGGTGGCCGGGTCGTGCGTCCAGGGCTGCTCGGTCGGCTCCGGGTAGGCGCTGCTCATCTCGACCGTGGCCCGGGCGTACGAGCCGATCGCGCAGGTGTACCGGTTCGCCCCGGCCTCCCGCACGGTGATCTCGACGTCCTGGGCCGGCTCGGCGATCAGCCAGCGGTTGAACTTGGCGTCGTGCACCTCGATCACCCGCTGGCCGGGCAGCAGCTGCTCGGCGGCGTCCATCATGTGCTGGACCAGGGCGGTCGCCGGCACCACCGGCCAGCGGTCCTCGATGTCCGGCCAGTCGTCCGGCTGCACGAAGAAGCAGTGGTCCCGCAGGTACGGCATGGTCTCGATGGAGACCCGCAGGGTGACCCGACCGACCTCCCGGCTGGCGGCCGGGGCGGGGCGGGCGGCCGGCGGGGTCGCCGGCCGCTGCGGAGCGACGGTCGGCGTGGCGGGACGGGCGACCGCCGGGCCGCCGGGTCGGGCCGGGGCCGCCGATGGCGCGGCGGACGGCGCGGTGCCCGGTCGGGGCGCGACGGCCGGCGCGGCACCGGCGCGGGGGGCGGCCGGCGGCACGACGGGCGGCCGGGGAGCGGCGGCCGGCGGGGTCGCCGGCGCGGTGGGACGCTGCTGGACGGGCGCGACCGTGCCGCCCGCCCTGGCCAGCACGCTCGCCGTGCCCTGGGCGGTGTCCCGGAGCAGGGCGGCGAGTTCGGCGGCGGCCCGGGAGTGGCCGGCGAGCTGGCTGAGCGCAGCCAGGGCCCCGGCGGTCTCACCGGTCGCCACCGGTGCGGCGGGCTGGGCGGCAGCGGCCGGCGTCGCGGCCACCGGGGATCCGGTGCCCGGGGTGGGGAGACCGAGCATGCCGGCCGCGTCCTCGCCGAGCCGGACCAACGGTCCACCCAGGTCGAGCTTGATGGTCGGACCACGCTTGCCGGTGCCCACGGTGCTCTTCGCCACCGGGGCACGGCCGCCCGGGGTGGACAGGACGCGCAGGTCCGGCGAGCCGCCCTCCACCCAGAGCGCGGTCGCCACCCGGCGGAGCTGGTTGAGCCCGCCCCGGTGCGAGACGTTCACCGGGATCGCCAGGTGGTCCTTGCCGCGCAGGTTGTCGTCGATGAGCGAGGCGAGCTGGCCGGCACCGACCTGGAGGAAGACCCGGAAACCGGCGTCGTACATGTTGGCGACGGTCTGCCGGAACCACACCGGCTCCATCATGTGCCGGATGAACAGGTGGCGGATCTCGTCGATCTCGTCGGGGCACGGCGCGGCCAGGGTGCCCGACCAGATCGGGAGCTGGCTCGGCTGCACCCGCAGCCGGCCGAGCGCGTCGCCGATCGAGCGCAGGCCGTCGCCGAAGATCGGGGTGTGGAACGCCGACTTGAAGGGCAGCTTCTGGCAGAAGACGTTCCGCCCGCGCAGCACCTCCACCAGCCGGTCGACCTCGGTCTCCGGCCCGTTGACCACGCACTGCTGCGGGGCGTTGTCGTGCGAAAGCACCACCCCGGGGAAGTCCGGCAGCAGGGGCGTGACCTGGTCCGCCGCCGTGGCGGCGGCGGCGAAGACGTACCCGGTGATCTCCACCGACTTGGCGCTGAACATGGCGAGGAACTCGTCCATGCTGGCCCCGTCGGCCTGGCCGCTGACCGCGGCGGCGGTCCACTCGCCGATGCTGTGCCCGGCGACCGCGTCCGGCGTCACGTTCATCCGGCGCAGCGCCTCGTGCAGGATCTTGCCCACCTCGATCAGGCCGGCGCCGTGCTGCCCGAGGTCCTCCATCGACCACGGGCGGTCCGGCAGCCCGAAGTGGGCGGCCAGGTCGGTGGTCCGGGGCGAGAACTCCGCCTCCAGACCCGGGAAGACCGAGATGAGCTTGCCGCCTCCGGCCAGCAGCGGGTCCGGGGTGAACCAGATGTCCCGGCCGCCCCGCCACGCCTGGCCCCGGGCGACCGTCTTACGGGCCACGGTGAGCAGCTTGTCGCTGGGGTTGACGATGCCGAGCCGGACGCGTTCGGAGCCGTCGACCGGGCCGGGGGCGGTCTGGGCCCGCTCGGCGCCGAGCCGGCGTACCGTCGCGTCGTCCTTCGCGAGCAGGTCGGCCAGCGCGGCCGAGGTCGGCGCGGCGAGCCAGAGCACCTGGTCCGGCTCGTCCACCACGACCTTCCCGTCGGCCGTCGCGGTCAGCCCGGCCGTCGGCAGGGCGACCCCGGCCGAGTCGGGCACCTGCTCGACGATCACGTGCGCGTTGATCCCACCGAACCCGAAGGCGTTCACCCCGGCCCGGCGCGGGCCGTCGCTCTCCCACGGCTGGGCGGAGGTGATCGGCGCGAACCGGGTCTGGGCCATCTCGGCCCGGGGGTTCTCGCAGTGCAGGGTGGGCAGTTGCACGCCCCGGTAGACGGCGAGCGTCGCCTTGATCAGGCCGGCGGCACCGGCCGCCGGCATGGTGTGGCCGATCATCGATTTCACCGAGCCGATCACCGGCTTCGGCCCACCCCGGTGCGCCCCGAAGGTCTGCCCGATGGTGGTCAGCTCGGCCGCGTCACCGGTGGGGGTACCGGTGCCGTGCGCCTCCAGCAAGCCGACGGCGTCCGGCGCGGTCGGGTCGAGCCCGGCCGCCGCCCAGGCCCGCTCGATGGCCAGCACCTGACCGGAGACCGCCGGGTTGAACATGCTCGCCGACTTGCCGTCGCTGGAGACCCCGCTGCCCCGGATCACCGCGTAGACCCGGTCACCGTCGCGCAGCGCGTCGGCGTACCGCTTGAGCACCACGATGCCGGTGCCCTCGCCGATCAGCAGCCCGTCGGCGTTCGCGTCGAACGGCCGGATCTCGCCCTGCCGGGACAGTGCCCGGAGCTGGTTGAACACCGACCAGAAGCTGATGTCGTGCACGTGGTGCACGCCGCCGGCCAGCACCGCGTCCAGCCGGCCGTTCTGCAACTCGGTGATGCCCTGGTCGACCGCGATCAGCGACGAGGCGCAGGCCGCGTCGATCGTGTACGCCGGGCCACGGAGGTTGAGCCGGTTGGCCACCCGGGAGGCGGCCAGGTTCGGCACCAGGCCGATGGTCCCCTCCGGCTGGTACGGGCCGAGCCGCTCGTCGAACTTCTTGCGGAGCATCTCCAGCCGGGCCGGGTCGACGTCCGGGATCAGCTCCCGGAGGATGCTGATGACCTGGCTGGACATCCGGACCCGCTGGGCGTACCGGGCCTGGGCGGGGCTGAGGATGCCGCCCCGGCCCAGGATCACCCCGACCCGTTCACCCGACGGGAGCCGGTCCGGGCCGCCCGCGTCGTCGATGGCCTTCGCGGCCACCTCCAGCGTGATGAGCTGGTCGGGCTCGATCTCGTGCACCGACGCGGGCATCACGCCGAACTTCAGCGGCTCGAAGGTGGCGTACTCGTCGACGAAGCCGCCCCGCCGGCAGTACATCCGGTCCGCCCGGTGGGCCTGCTCCGGGTCGTAGAACTCCTCGTCCCAGCGGTGCTCCGGGACCTCGGTGATGGCGTCCACGCCACTGACCAGGTTGCGCCAGTAGCTGTCCAGGTCGGCGGCTCCGGGCATGAGCGCCGCCATACCGACGATCGCGATCTGCTGATCGGGCTTGGTCACGGCGGTCACCACCCCGACGCGGTGTAGACGACGGAGGTGTCGCCCGGCTCGGCCCAGGCCAGCTCACGGAGCAGGCTGAGCGCGCCCTCCTCCGGGTCGATCAGGCCGATGCCGCGGCGGGCGTACTCCCGGCTCAGCTCGGCGGTGACCATGCCGCCGTGGCCGGCACCCGGGGCCCACGGGCCCCAGTGGACGGTCAGGCAGCGGATCCCGGTCTGGGTCGACCAGCGGGTGCCGATGGTGTCCAGGGCGTCGTTGGCGGCAGCGTAGTCGGACTGGCCCCGGTTGCCGTAGGCGGCGGCGATGCTGCCGAAGAAGACCACGAACTTCGGCTGGCCGGGCAGTTCGTCGAGGCCGGCGAGCACCGCCCGGGCCCCGTTGACCTTGACGTCGAAGACGCGGGTGAAGGACGCCGGGTCCTTCTCGGCGATCAGCTTGTCCTCGATGATGCCGGCCGCGTAGACCAGGCCGTCGAGCCGTCCGTGGTGCTGGTGGATCTGGGCGAGCAGGGCCTTCGTCGCGTCCGCGTCCCGCACGTCGAGGGTGTGGTAGCGCACCTCGCCACCGAGTTCGGTCAGCTCGGCGATGGTCGCCTCGACCTCCCGGCCGGCCATGATGGCCTGCGCCCGGCGCTCGATCTCGGCCGGTGCGCGCAGCCCCTGCTTCACCAGTGCGGCGCGCAGCTCGGTCTTGTCCCGGGCGGCGGCCAGCGCCGCGTCCTCCGGACCTGCCGGCCTCGGGGTACGACCCACCAGCTCGATCCGGCACCGGCCGGCCGAGGCGAGGGTGCGGGCGAACCAGGGGGTGATGCCCCGGGCCCCGCCGATCAGGACGACCACCGACTCGTGGCTGAGGCCGAGCGCGGCGACCTCCGAGGCCCCGTCACCGGCCGGGCCGGCTCCCCGCGAGGCCAGGGCACCCAGGTCCACCTGGACCAGGTCGGCGACGAACCGCTCGTCGCCACGCCGGGCGACGACCGGGGGCTTCTCCTCGCCGACGGTCAGCAGTTCGTCGAGGAGTTGCAGGGCCAGGACCTCCGGATCCGCCTCGGCTTCGAGCTCGACGAAGCGGGCGGTCAGCTCCGGGTACTCCCGGGCGATGGTGCGGAACAGGCCGGGCATACCGTCGGCGGTGCCGCCGGCAGCCGGCGCGCCGGCCCCGATCAGCCAGCGCGGGTTGGTCGCCAGCACCCGCTTGACCAGCGGGAACACCGACGGCAGCAGCGGTCCTTCGGTGCGGGTGAGGCCGTCGAGCAGCAGGAACCCGTCGAAGCCCTGGTCGGCCTGCTCGCTGTCGAGGACGCCGACCTGGCCGCCCGCGCCGTACTCGCTGAGCAGTTCCGCCAGGTAAGCCCCGACCGCTCCGCCGCCGGTGATCAGGAACTGCTTGCCGGCGAGGAGTTCGGCGGGGTCACCGAGGGACGCGGGCCGGACCGACTCCCGGGGCACCAGCCGCTTCGGGGGGATGCCGGGGTTCGCCAGTTCCTCGGCCGCGGCCGGGGCGGCGGCCGGGGTCGGTGCCGCCTCGACCGGGGCGGCCGTGGCGTTCATCTTCTGGTCGAGCCAGGTGACCATGGCCCGCACGGTGCGCGCCTTGACCAGGTCCTCCAGCTCCGACTCGTCACCCTCCACCGCGAGATCCAGCCGAGACGCGACCTCACCAGCCACCTCAGCCCGCTTGATCGAGTCGATCGACAGATCCGCCTCCAGATCCAGATCCAACTCGATCAGATCCACCGGATAACCCGTCCGCTCACTGATCACCGCCAGAATCGCGGCCTGGAAGTCCGCCACCGACGCACCACCCACCGGAGCAGCCGGAACCGCCACCGGCGACGCGACGGCGGGCGCGGTGGCGAACGGCGCGGACACCGTGACGGTGGCGGACATCTTCGCCTCGAGCCAGGTCACCATGGCACGGACGGTGCGCGCCTTGACCAGGTCCTCCAGCTCCGACTCGTCACCCTCCACCGCGAGATCCAGCCGAGACGCGACCTCACCAGCCACCTCAGCCCGCTTGATCGAGTCGATCGACAGATCCGCCTCCAGATCCAGATCCAACTCGATCAGATCCACCGGATAACCCGTCCGCTCACTGATCACCGCCAGAATCGCGGCCTGGAAGTCCGCCACCGACGCACCACCCACCGGAGCAGCCGGAACCGCCACCGGCGACGCGACGGCGACCGTCACGGCGGTGCTGCCCATCCGCTGGTCGAGCCAGGTGACCATGGCCCGCACGGTGCGCGCCTTGACCAGGTCCTCCAGCTCCGACTCGTCACCCTCCACCGCGAGACTCAGCCGAGACGCGACCTCACCAGCCACCTCAGCCCGCTTGATCGAGTCGATCGACAGATCCGCCTCCAGATCCAGATCCAACTCGATCAGATCCACCGGATAACCCGTCCGCTCACTGATCACCGCCAGAATCGCGTTCTGGAAGTCCGCCACCGACGGACCGGCCGGCGCGGCCGGAGCGGGTGCGGGCGGTGCGACGGTGGGCGCGGGGGCGTACGTGGTCGCCGTCGCGGTCATCGCGGACCCGCCGTTGGTGGAGACCGCCATCGCCGGAACCGGCGCGGGCTCGGCCACCGGGACGATGTGCGCCGGGGCGATCTGCGCGGGCGCGGCCGGGGCCATCGCCGAGCCGTTCGGGTACCCGTCGGTCCGGTGCGGTTCGGCCGGCTGCCAGACCAGGCGTCCGCCGCTGCCACCGTCGCCGAGGAAGGCGAGCATGATGTCCCGCTGCGAGGCGATCATGTCCCGGGTGGTCCGCAGGAACTCGCCGAGCAGCTCGCCCCGGATGTCCTGCACGACGTGCTGGACGGGGGCGGGAGCGGGGGCAGAGGTGGGGACGTGGGCACCGTTCGAGGGGCTCATCGGCAACTCCTTGACGATTCGGGGAGGGGTCATGCCACCGGGGAGGCAGTCGCCGTTCTGGTCGCGGACGAGCTGCCCGTCGACCGTCCAGACCGGACGGCGGTGCGACGCGGCGTTGCGGGGCCGGCCGCTGACCCGTCCGTGGAACAGCCAGTCCGTGCGGACCGGTACGCCGGCGCAGGCGATCTCGCCGACCGAGATGAGGAATCCGCGCAGCCCCTCGGCCGGTCCGCGCTCGGTGGCGACGGCCCGGTACGGCCGGTCGCCGAGCACCGCCTTCACCAGCTTGCTGAGCACCTGGCCGGGGCCGACCTCGACGAAGGTGCGGGCACCGGCGGCGTACATCGCCTCGATCTGCTCGACGAAGCGGACCGGTTCCCCGATCTGCTCGGCGAGCTGCTGGCGGAGCTGGTCGAGGTTGTCGACGTAGGGGGCGGCGGTCAGGTTGGACCAGACCGGGATGTTCGGTTCGCTGATCCGCCGGTCGGCGAGCACCTCGGCGAAGCGCTCCACCGCACCGGCCACCAGCGGGCTGTGGAAGGCGCAGGCCACCGAGATGATCTTCGCCGAGATCCGGGCCTCCTTGAGCGCCACCACCGCCGCCTCGACCTTGGCGGTCGGGCCGGAGACGACGATCTGCTTCGGCGCGTTCCGGTTGGCGAGCACCACCTCGCTGGTCAGCCCGGCGCTGGCCAGCACCTGGGCCACCTGCTCGGGCGTGGCGCTGACCGCGGCCATGGTGCCCGGGTCCTCGCCGGTCGCGCCGAGGATCGCCGCGGCCCGCTCCCGGCTGAGTTCGAGCAGCGTACGGGCGTCGAACGCACCGGCGACGCAGAGTCCGACGAGTTCGCCGTAGCTGTGCCCGCCGGTCATGTCCGGCCGGACGCCGAGGCGGCGCAGCAGGTGGTCGACGGCGAGGCCGCCGATGCCCAGCACCGGCTGGGCGACCCGGGTGTCGCGGACCCGGTCCTCCTGCCGCCTGCGGCTCTCCTGGTCGAAGGCGGTCGGCGGGAAGAGCAGCTCCGCCGCGTCGCGGTCCAGTTCCAGGTAGTGCCGCAGCTCGGGGAAGGTGACGAAGAGTTCGGCGAGCGCACCGGGGCGCTGGCTGCCCTGGCCGGGGAAGAGGAAGGCCACCTTGCCCGGGTCGGCGTCCCCGTCCGGCTGCACCAGGCCCCGGGCGGGGTCGTGCTCACCGGCGAGGGCCCGCCGCAGCAGGGTGTCCAGTTCGGTCACGTCCCGGGCGACGATCGCGACCCGGGTCGGTCCGCGCCGTCCGGCGGCCTCCCCGGCGACCTGGGCGGCCAGCTCGGCCAGCCGACCCGGGCGGTCCCGGTCCCCGTCGGCGGCCAGCCGGTCCGCGAACTGCACGATCGCCTGGTGGGCCGCGGCCCGGTCGACGCCGGGGAAGCAGAACAGCTCCGCCGGCCAGGTCCGACGGGCGTGCCGGGGCTCCGGGGCGTCGCCGTACGCGGCGAGCACGGTGTGGAAGTTGGTGCCGCCGAAGCCGAAGGCGCTCACCCCGGCGATCCGCTCCCGCGCCGGGACCGCCCAGGGGCGGGCCTCGGTGTAGAAGGCGAACGGGCTCTGCTCCGGGTGCCAGGCCGGGTTGGGCCGCTCCAGGTGGATGGTCGGCGGGCGGATGCCGTTGTAGAGGGAGAGCGCCACCTTGATCACGCCGGCCAGGCCGGCGGCGCACTTGGTGTGCCCGATCTGCGACTTCACCGAGCCGAGCGCGCAGCTCCCGGGCTCCGCGCCGGCCTCGGCGAACATCCGGGTGAGCGTCTCCAGTTCGGTCCGGTCGCCGACCACCGTGCCGGTGCCGTGCGCCTCGACCAGGCCGACCTCGCGGGGCGAGACGCCGCTGCGGCGGTACGCCCGGTCCAGGGCCCGGCGCTGCCCGTCCGTCCGGGGCGCGGTGAGGCCGAGGGCGCGTCCGTCGCTGGAGCCGCCGAGGCCCTTGACCACCGCGTAGATCCGGTCGCCGTCCCGCTCGGCGTCGGCGAGCCGCTTCAGCACGATGCAGGTCACCCCCTCACCGAGGGCGATGCCGTCACCGGTCGAGTCGAACGGGCGGGAGCGGCCGGTCGGCGAGAGCGCGTGCGCGGAGGTGAACATCAGGTAGTCGTTGATGCCGTTGTGCAGGTCCGCGCCGCCGCAGATCATCATGTCGCTGTCGCCGCTGGCCAGTTCCTTGCAGGCGGCGTCCATGGCGGCCAGCGACGAGGCACAGGCCGCGTCGATGGTGTAGTTGGGGCCGCCCAGGTCGAGCCGGTTCGCCACCCGGCCGGCGATGACGTTCGCCAGGACACCGGGGAAGCTGTCCTCGGTCACCGTGGGAAGCAGCTCCTCCATCTCGGCGGGCACGTCGCCCAGGTACGCCGGGAGCATGGTGCGCAGGGTCTGCGCGTGGCCCATGTCGCTGCCGGCCTCCGCGCCGAACACCACGCCGGTACGGGAGTGGTCGACCCCCGGGGCGTCGTAGGCGTACCCGGCGTCGACCAGCGCCCGGTGGGAGATCTCCAGGGCGAGCAACTGGGTCGGGTCGATGCTGGCCAGGGCGGCCGGGGGGATGCCGTAACCGATCGCGTCGAAGGGCACCGGCTCGATGAAGCCGCCCCACTTCGAGACGCTGATCCGGCCGGTCTGCCCGGGGCCGACCTCCGGGGCGTAGTAGAGGTCGGTGTCCCAGCGCTGCGGGGGCACCTCGCCGACGGCGTCCGCGCCGCTGAGCACCGTACGCCAGAAGCTCTCCAGGTCCGGTGAGCCGGGCAGGATGCAGGCCATCCCGACGATGGCGATGTCCAACGGCGCGGGCGCCTCCTCGACCTCGGCGGGCGGGGACAGCCGGTCCCGGATCGCCTCGACGCTGTTCCCGTGGTACGCGCGGGCTCCGGCGCTGACCGAGTCGTGCAGCCCGGCGATGGTGGTCGCGCTGTCGCGCAGCACCGCCACCTGCCCGGCCATGAACATGCCCTCGGCGGCCTGTGTGTCCTCGTCGACCGAGCGCAGCGTGTCGCCCTCGCGCACGATGCCCTTGCTGGCGATCCGGGCCCGGCCGATGTTGAGCTTCTCGAGTTCCTGCCACGCCTCGCGGCTCTCCACCCCGGACTCGCGCAGCTCGTCGCGGACCCGGTGGAAGTCGTCGACGAACGGGGTGGGCAGGCACCGGGTGACGTGCCCGGGGGCGGTCTCCAGCAGCGCGGTCCGCTCGGCGGCGATCGCCTCGCGCTGGAAGAGCGGCTGGACCGCGTTGTGTTCCACCGCCTCGGCGGTGAAGAGGTACGCGGTGCCCATCAGGACACCGATCCGCGCGCCCCGGCGGGCCAGCGGCGACGCCATGGTGGCGACCATCGCGGCCGAGCGGGCGTCGTGGATGCCGCCGGCGAAGAAGACCTGGAGCGCCGTGGCCGCAGTCGGTTCGGCGTCGAGGTACTCCTCGAGCACCATCAGCTGGGCCTCCCAGAGCGGGAAGCTGGCCCGGGGTCCGGTGTGGCCGCCGCACTCGGCGCCCTCGAAGATGAACCGGCGGGCCCCGGAGCGCAGGAACTGCCGCAGCAGTCCCGGCGACGGGACGTGCAGGAACGTGGTGATCCCCTGCTGCTCAAGCGCCTTGGCCTGCGGGGGCCGGCCACCGGCGATGATCGCGCAGGCCGGACGCAGCTCCCGGATTATCTCCAGTTGCGCCTCGCGCACCTCCTCGGGGGCGAAGCCGAGCACGCCGACGCCCCAGGGCCGGTCGCCGAGGCGGGCGGCGGTCTCGGTGAGGATGCGGCGGGTCTGGTTCGCGCCGTTGAGGGCGAGCGCGACGAAGGGCATGCCACCGTCCTCGGCGACGGCGGCGGCGAAGCCGGGCTCGTCGCTGACCCGGGTCATCGGTCCCTGGGCGACGGGCACCCGGATGCCGAGGTCCACAGCCAGCGGCGATCCGGGCGCCAGCACCTCACCGGCGGCGTCGTCGGTGGCGGCGTCGAGCATGATGCCCCGGATGCCCCGGACGGCGGCGGCGGTGTCCGGCCAGCGCTCGGCGAAGACGCTGGCGAGCCAGCCGTCCTGGCCGATCGGCACCAGCTCGGAGGCCTCGTCGTGCGGGCCGCCACGCCGGATGCCCCGGACGCCGTCGACCAGCACCGTCTCGGAGCCGTCCATCCGCCGGACGGCGGCCTGTACGTCGGTCGGCAGCTCGGACTCGGGCATCAGGGCGAGCTGGCTGTCCAGCACGACGCCGGCCGCGCCGCCGACCAGGCAGGCGGCGGCGGTGCGGGGGCCGACGCCACCGGCCACCCAGACCGGCAGGTCGAGGGTCTCGTCGGCGACGAGCTGCTGGAGCAGGACGAAAGAGCTGAGGTCGCTGCCCCGCCCACCGGCTTCCATGCCCCGGGCGATCAGGCCGTGCGCGCCGGCCCCGGCGGCGGCGTGTGCCTCTTCCCGGCTGGCCACCTCGACCAGTACCCGGTAGCGCGGAGTGGTCTCGGCCACCGTCCAGGACGAGTCCGACGTCAGGACGACCAGGTCGACCCCGCCGGGCGCGACCCGCTCCACCTCGTCCAGTGTGGCCTGGCACCCGGCCGGTACCCGTATCCCGAGCGGCCCCGACGACCAGGCGACGGCCTGGGCGAGCGCGCGCAGCACCCAGTCGTCGCCGCCCGCCAGGTCCAACACTCCCAACCCACCGCCGGCACGAGCGGCGGCGGCCAGTCGTGGGGCGGGCTCCACAGCGCCGCCGGGGTTGACGACCATGACGAGGTCGCGCGTGTACGTTGCAGTACTCATCGGGCTCCCACTTCGTTCGCGAGGGTCTCGCGTTGCGACGGGCTGGATCGGTCAAACCGCGAGTGACCAGAACCGAATTCGCATGAATCGATGTTGCGCTCCGTAACAAGCTAGTGGCAGGTTGTTGCCGAATGATTAACTCCAGCGCGAACGCGAACAAGCCTCGGAATTCCTACTGAGCAGGCGGGATTTGCCTCAACCGCTGCCAGGAAGAACCAACGAGAGTCGGTCGAGGATCGCTAGAGGCTGACCCGGAACGGGCAAGAAGAGGGTTGTTAATTACTCACGAAACAATCGGCCCCCGAGCCCCCGGATAGACGAGAAACACTTGACGCATCAACCTGTCTCAATATTCGGACGGGCTCTTGTCAGGGCGACCGGCGGCCGTGGACGATCCCTTTCCATCGCGTAGCCGCCATTCCCTATCGAATTGCTCTGACTTACGCGAGAGCGAGGTGAGACACCCGGACGACCCGATGCCCTGACCAGCCGGACCGACGCGGCCCACCACCTGCCGATTCGGCCGGCCGACGACCCGCAGGACCATCCCGGGACACCGGGACAGCTCCCCTCCGCCCGCCTCCCACCTGGTGATAAGTGGTCGTTGTCACAGATCACCAGCCGACCGATTCGACCTTTAACGATCGTTTTAGCCGCCACGTGTGGTGATCGCCGATTCGCTCCACCCCCGGAACTCGCCGCACCACCGTGGCAACACCCCCGCCACCAGCACGAATGCTCGGCCCTCCGGCCCCGACGGGATTGCCGGAGCACTCTCGTGTCCAGGCCGCTAACTCTGATTACCTCTTTATGATCGGCGGTTAAAAGTGCGTAAACTTATCCTGCTCGCTCTGGTGGGCTTCGGTGCCCAACTCGTTGACGGCAGCCTCGGGATGGCCTACGGAGTGACATCCACCACATTGCTGCTCGCCATCAACACCAGCGCCGCCAGCGCGTCCGCGACGGTTCACCTGGCCGAAATCGGCACGACGCTCGTCTCCGGTGCCGCCCACTGGAGATTCGGCAACGTGGACTGGCGGGTGGTGCGCCGGGTCGGCGTACCGGGAGCCCTCGGGGCCTTCCTGGGCGCGACCTTCCTCTCCAGCATCTCCACCGCGGCGGCTGCTCCGATCATGTCGCTGATCCTGCTCACCCTCGGCCTCTACCTGCTGATCCGCTTCACCGTCGCCGGACTGCCCACCGGCCGGGTCGGGCTGCCGCTGCGCAAGCGGTTCCTCGGCCCGCTGGGTCTGGTCGCCGGTTTCGTCGACGCCACCGGTGGTGGCGGTTGGGGGCCGGTCGGTACCCCCGCCATCCTCGCCAGCGGCCGGATGGAGCCGCGCCGGGTGATCGGCTCGATCGACACCAGCGAGTTCCTGGTGGCGGTCGCCGCCAGCCTCGGCTTCCTGGTCGGGCTCGGCTCACAGAACATCGACTACGGCTGGGTGCTCGCCCTGCTGCTCGGCGGCATGGCCGCCGCGCCGATCGCGGCGTGGCTGGTCCGGAAGGTCCCGCCCCGGGTGCTCGGCTCGGCGGTCGGCGGCATGATCATCCTCACCAACGGCCGTACGCTGCTGCGCAGCGAGTGGGTCGCCGCCCCGGACACCGTCCGGTACGTCTGCTACGCGGTCGTGACGGTGGCCTGGGCGGCGGCGGTGGTCTGGTCGGTCCGGCAGTATCTCGCCACGCGGGAGAAGGAGTCGGCCACCACCGCCGACCGGGCCGGGATGGCCGACGAGGTCAGCTCCTGACCACGTCCCGGCCGGCACTCGGACCGGACGGAATTCGTATTGCTCCCGGGGTCGGTCAGGGTCACCCAGGTGTGGGGGCCCTGCCGACCCCGGCGCAGCACGGAGCGGGTGACAGAACCGCGTGATCCGCCGTCAGGCCGGCGGCGGCGGCCCCACCTCCCCGGGCAACGGCACCGGTTGGGGCCGCCGGCCGGCCCGCGCTCCGCCCAGCACCACCACGACCGTGCCGGCCAGCAGCACACCCAGACCGGGCAGGGCGAGCGGCTGCGGCAACTGCCCCAACCAGAGCCAGCCGATCAACGCCGCACCCGGCACCTCCAGCAGGATCAGCACGCTCACGGTGGTGGCCGAGACCCGCCGCAACGCGTAGTTGAACATCGAGTGCCCGAGCAGCTGCGCCCCGGCGACCAGCGCGAGGATCACCAGCCAGGTGTCGGTGTCGTACCCGCCGAGCCGTACCCCGCCGACCAGGCAGACCACCAGCAGGACGGCCGCGCAGACGCTGTAGCAGATCGTGGTGTAGGTGGTGGTGCTCAGCGTGGCGCGGGCCCGCTCGCCCAGGGCGGTGTAGCCGGCGATGAAGATCGCCCCCGCGACGGCCAGCAGGTCCCCGGCGAAGGCCCGACCGGAGACGGCGATGTCGGCACCGCTGGCCAGCACCGCGCCGAGCACCGCGATGCCGATGCCGGCCCACACCGTGCCCGGCAGCCGCCGGCCCTGCCAGCGGGCGATCAGCCCCTGCCACACCGGCTGGGTGGCGCCCAACGCGGTCGCCGCAGCGACCGAGGTGAGCTGCGCGCTCGGCATCCAGGTGGCGAAGTGCGCGGCCAGCGCCACCCCGGAGAGCACGCAGTACCAGCCCTCGCGCCGTCCGGCGGCCGACGCCAGGACCCGGAACTCGGCGCGGCGGCGCACCAGCGACCACGGCGCGACGACACCGGTGGCGATGAGGTTCCGCCAGAAGGCGATGGCCAGCGCAGGCGCGGTCGCGAACGCGATGAGCGGTGCCGACGAGGAGACCGCCGCGACGGCCAGCACGACCGCCCCGCTGGTCAGTGGGTCGAGAGGCGGATGCTGCGGTGACGACTGCACGGGAGACGATCCTCACACAGGCCCGGCCCGTTGCCGCGCGGTCAGCGGCGGCGTACCCGGTGCAGGCGGAAGGGCTTGCGGGTCTGCCGGACGGCGGGGGTGTCCCGGGGCGGCTCGGCCAACGAGTCGTCCGGCAGCGCGGACCCGGCGAGCGGCGTGCCCGCCGGCTCCAACCGGCTCAACGCGCAGCCGTCCGCGGCCCACCGACGCACCACGTCGGTGGCGGAGCCCGAGGCGTTGAGCCGTTTGCCGGCCACCGCCGGGGCCACCGAGGCCCACGGTTCGCTCTCCGGTTCGACCCGCGAGACCCGCGCCGGGAAGGTCACGATCCGTCCGCCGTGGTCGCCCCGGAGGGTCACCTCGGCCTCGGTCGCCCCGGCCAGGCCGGGCGCCGTCTGCTCCCCCGGGCCGCTCACCACGAACAGGGCACCTTCCAGAGGTACGCACCAGAGCGCGAGCGCCGGGCCGTCCGACACCCGGACCCAGGCCACGGCGGCCTTCTTCAGTGCCTCGTCGACCAGGGGCGTGGTCGCCCGCTCCTCCACCTCGTCGCTCACACCCGCAGATCCTGCCCTACCCCGCCCCCACCCGCGCGCCGGACCGCCACTCGGAATCGGGGTCGCGGGCTTCGGGAGATCCACCTCGCCGTCGACGTCGCGCGGGGGCGTCAGCCGAGGAACGGCGGAACGTTGATCTCGCCCCGGGCGACCGGCATCACCTGGCCGCTGACCGTAGCGCCCAGCGCGACGCCGCCAGCCGCGGTGACCGTGCAGGTCAGCACGGACGGGCGGTTCAGCTCGTAGCCCTGCTCGACGGTGTACGACGACCGCCCGTCGCCGGGGAGCAGGCCGCTGGCGACCAGCCACACGCCCAGGCCGAGGGCGGCCGAGCCGGTGGCCGGGTCCTCGGGTACCCCCAGTCCGGGCACGAAGACCCGGGAGCGGGCGGTTTGCGTACCGGCGTCCCAGGAGAAGACGCTGACATGCTCCACTCCGTACCGCTCCGCCGCCCTCGCGTCGACCCGCGCGCGGGCCACCGCGTCCGGACGGACCGGCAGGTAGGGGAACTCCAGCCCGCAGCCGGCCACCCGGGGCGCCGGCCCGGCGTGGTCGGCGGCCCGCAGGCCGGCCACCTCCAGCAGCGGCTCCACGTCCAGCTCCGGTCCCAACGTGGGCATGCCGCCGGTCAGGGTGGCGCCCGTCCCGGTCACCTCGACCGGCAGCACCCCCGCCCCGCACTCCTGGGTGACCTGACCCGTGTCGAACCAGCCCCGTCGGCACGCGGTCACCGCCGCGCCCACGCTCGGGTGGCCGGCGAAGGGCAGCTCCGCCGCCGGGGTGAAGATCCGGGCCCGGTACGTCGCGCCGAACTGGGTGGCGGGCAACACGAACACCGTCTCGGAAAGGTTGAACTCCCGCGCGAGCGTCTGCATCTGCTCGGTGGCGAGCCCCTCCGCGCCGAACACCACGGCCAGCGGGTTGCCGGCGAACGGGCGGTCGGTGAAGACGTCCACGATCTCGTAGGCCAAGGTCGACATGTTGATAGACACTAGGCGCATAGGCTGGTCGGCGTGAGCACGCCGACCCGGGTCTACATCGCCCGACTCGCCGGGGTGGCCGTCTTCGATCCGAACGGCGACCAGGTGGGACGGGTACGCGACGCGGTGGCCCGGCTCCGGCCGACCAACCGCCCGCCCGAGGTGATCGGACTGGTCGCCGAGATGCCGATGCGCCGACGCATCTTCCTCTCCATCAACCGGGTCACCTCGCTCGACGCGGAAGCGGTCGTCCTCGGCACCGGCACACTCAACCTGCGTCGCTTCGAGAAGCGTCCCAACGAGTTGCTGGTCCTCCAGGAGCTGCTCGACCGCCGCGTGCACCTCGACCCGAACGGTCAGTCCGGCACCGTCGTCGACGTGGCGATGGAGTGCTACCGGGGCGGTGAGTGGTCGCTCAGCCGGGTGGCGATCCGGGAGCAGAGTGGCCGGCTCACCCGCCGGGGGCACCTGCACCAGGTCGACTGGGACAAGGTCCGAGGCCTCACCGGATTCGCCGACACCCGGGGTACGGCCAACCTCCTCGCCGTCCTGGAGGACATGCGCCCGGCCGACCTGGCCAACGCCCTCCAGGACCTGCCCGACCTGCGTCGCAACGAGGTGGCGGCGGCCCTGGACGACGAGCGGCTGGCGGACGTGCTCAGCGAGCTGCCCGAGCACGTCCAGGTCGAGATCCTCTCCGCCCTGGGCCGGGAGCGCGCCGCCGACGTGCTGGAGGAGATGGACCCGGACGACGCCGCCGACCTGCTCAACGAGCTGCCCCCGCCGGAACAGGACTTGCTGCTCGACCTGATGGAACCGGACGAGGCCGACCCGGTACGCCAGCTGCTGAAGTACACCCCGGGTACGGCGGGCAGCGTGATGACCTCCGAGCCGGTCATCCTCCCGCCGGACGCGACCGTCGCGGAGGCGCTGGCCCGGATCCGGGAGCCGCAACTCTCCCCCGCCGTGGCGGCGCAGGTCTTCGTCGCCCGTGCCCCGATGACCACCCCGACCGGGCGCTACCTGGGGATGGTGCACTTCCAGCGTCTGCTCCGGGAGCCCCCGGCCGACCTGCTCGGCGGGGTCGTGCTCAACGACATCGACCCGCTGCGCGAGACCACCCCCCTGCCGGAGATCACCCGCCGGATGGCCACGTACGACCTGGTCGCCATGCCCGTCGTGGACCGCAACAACCGGCTGGTCGGCGCGGTCACCGTGGACGACGTGCTGGACCACTCCCTGCCCCGGGACTGGCGGGACCGGGACGCGGCGGCGGACCGGTCCGACTCGCCGGGTGTGGACCGGCCCGGGGAGCCGGCCGGCGACCGGCTGACGGACGGTGGGCATGGCTGAGCAGCGCCGCGCCGAACGGCTGGACCAGCCGGCGGAGCCCCGCAAGATCAAACTGCCCCGGTTCGACCCGGAGGCGTTCGGACGCTGGTCCGAGGGGATCGCCCGGGGCATGGGCACCGCCAACTTCATCGTCTACATGACGGTGGTGATCGCGGCCTGGTTCGGCTGGAACACCCTGGCCCCGGCCGACCTGCGCTTCGACCCGTACACCTTCACCTTCCTGACCCTGGTGCTGTCCCTCCAAGCGTCCTACGCGGCCCCGCTGATCCTGCTCGCGCAGAACCGGCAGGCCGACCGGGACCGGGTCTCGCTCGAGGAGGACCGCCGTCGCGCCACCGCACAGAAGGCGGACACCGAGTACCTCGCCCGGGAGATCGCCGCCCTGCGGATCGCCATGGGCGAGGTCGCCACCCGGGACTTCCTCCGCTCCGAACTGGCCCGGCTGGCCGAGGAACTGGACGAGGCCCAGCAGCGCCGGCACCGGCTCGAACGGCGGCAGCAGGAGAAGACCGGCCAGCGCCCCGAACCCCTCGACGAGCCCCGGGACGGACCGGACACGGACTGACCGGCGTACCCGGTGCCGCCGGAACCGGACGACCACCGTCCGACGGCACGGACGCCCTGAACCGCCCCGGCGCACGGCCGACCCGGCGCCTCCCCGGCGGGCCGCCGACTCGCTCACACCACCCCCGCTGCCCGTGGTCGCGGAGGGGCGCCGACGTAGCATTGCCGGCATGTCAGCACCCGTCAGCACCGTCTCCGACGCCGTCCAGGCCGCGCTGGCCACCGTCGACGACCCCGAGATCCGCCGGCCGATCACCGATCTCGGCATGGTCCGCTCGGCGGTCGTCGGCGACGACGGCGTGGTCCGGGTCGAGCTGCTGCTCACCGTCGCCGGCTGCCCGCTGAAGGAAAAGCTGCGCACCGACATCACCGCCGCCGTCGGCGCGGTGCCCGGGGTCACCGGGGTCGAGATCGAGTTCGGCGTGATGAGCCCCGAGCAGCGGCAGTCGCTGCAGGCGAAGCTACGCGGCGGCGGCTCGGCCGAGGAACCGGTCATCCCGTTCGCCCAGCCCGGCTCCCGGACCCGGGTGTACGCCGTGGCCAGTGGCAAGGGCGGCGTCGGCAAGTCCAGCGTGACGGTCAACCTGGCGGCGGCGCTCGCCGCCCGAGGGCTCTCCGTCGGCGTGGTCGACGCGGACATCTACGGCCACTCGGTGCCCCGGATGCTCGGCGCGGACGCCCGCCCGACCCGGGTGGAAGACATGATCATGCCGCCCCAGTCGCACGGCGTGAAGGTCATCTCGATCGGCATGTTCACCGCCGGAAACGCCGCCGTGGTGTGGCGCGGCCCGATGCTGCACCGGGCGTTGCAGCAGTTCCTCGCCGACGTCTACTGGGGCGACCTGGACGTCCTCCTGCTCGACCTGCCCCCGGGCACCGGCGACGTGGCGATCTCGCTGGCCCAGTTGCTGCCGAACGCGGAGATCCTGGTGGTCACCACCCCGCAGGCCGCCGCCGCCGAGGTGGCCGAGCGGGCCGGCGCGATCTCGCTCCAGACCCACCAGCGGGTGGTCGGCGTCATCGAGAACATGTCCTGGCTGGAGCTGCCGGACGGCTCCCGGATGGAGGTCTTCGGCTCCGGTGGCGGGGCGACGGTGGCCGAGTCGCTGACCCGGACCATCGGCGCGCAGGTGCCGCTACTCGGGCAGATCCCCCTGGACACCCGGGTCCGCGAGGCCGGCGACGCCGGCACCCCGATCGTGCTGGCCGAGCCGGGGGCCCCGGCCGCGAAGGCGCTGGACGCGGTCGCCGACCGGCTGGCCGTACGCCGTGAGTCGCTGCTCGGCAAGCCCCTCGGCCTCAAGCCCGCCGGCCGCTGACCGACGCCCCCACCTGGCCCCCGCCACCTGCGGACCGGGGGTCAGGTGGCATCAAGGTCGTAGCTGCGGGGCCGGGGCGGCGTGGCGGCCGGGGCGGCTCCGGAGCGCAGGTCCGCCGCGGCGGCCACGTCCTTCAGATCCTTGTGCACGCCGGTGACGTCGGTGCGCAGGTCGTCGTAGATGCCCTGCAACGGCTTCCGGATCGCCTGCTCGTCCTCCTCGCTGAGCAGGTGCTTGCGGATGAACGCCTTGGGGTGCAGGTCCTCCAGCTGGATGTCGGTGCCCAACTCGCGGCTCAGGTCGGTGGTGGCGTTCCGGGCCATGTTGCGCAGGTTGCGCACCATCCGCAGGCCGTCGCTGATGACCGCCGGCAGCCGGTCGCCGAAGATCAGCAACGCGAGCAGCAGCAGCGCACCGACCTCGAACGCGCCCAGGTTGTCGAACACGCGCAACCTCCTCCTCGGCATCTGCCGGCAAGCGTACGCACGCCGGAGGGCTTCCGGGAGGGGGTGGCCGCCGCCTACTTGGCGTCTGCGGCCAGCGTCACCGAGGCGGTCTCCAGGGACGAACCACGCCGGTACTCCACCGTCACCACCGAACCGGGGGCGAACTTCCGGACCAGGGCGATCAGGTCGGTCGGCTCGGACAGCGGACGCCCGGCGAGCCGGAGGATCACGTCCCCGGCCTTGAGCCCGGCCCCGGCCGCCGGCCCGGAGGGCTCGACCATGACCAGCCGTACGCCCCCGGTGGCGCTGGGGGCCGCGCCCGGTCCGGGCACCTCGGCGCCGATCACCGTACGACGGGCCTTACCGGTGCCGATGATGTCCTGGGTGATGCGCTTGGCCTGGTTGATCGGGATCGCGAAGGCGAGACCGATGTTGCCCGCCTCCTGCCCCTCGGAGACCAGCGACTTGATCGTCGAGTTCACCCCGATGACCCGCCCCGCGCCGTCCACCAGCGGGCCGCCGGAGTTGCCGTGGTTGACCGCCGCGTCGGTCTGGATCGCCGCGTAGTAGCGCACCGGTCCGCCCGGCTCACCGGCCCGCATGGTCCGGTCCAGGGCACTGACGATGCCGGCGGTGACCGTGTTCGCCAGCGAGAGCGGCGAACCGATGGCGAGCACCGGGTCGCCGACCGCGAGAGCGTCCGAGTCGCCGAACTCCACCGGCCGCAGCCCGGTCCGGGCGACCTTGATCACAGCGATGTCGGACTCCGGATCCTGACCGACCACGCTGGCCGGGGCGGAGGAGCCGTCGTTGAAGATCACCGTCGCCCGGCCGTTGCCGCCGGCGATCACGTGGTCGTTGGTGATCACATGGCCGTCGGCGCTGGCGATGAAGCCCGAGCCCTCGCTGGTGCCGGCCGCGCCGCCGACCCGGACGGTGACCACGCTGGGCAGCACCCGCGCGGCGACCCCGGCCAGGGAGTCGGGCTTGCGCTGGGCGGCCACCGGCGCGTCCTGCGGCTGGGCCCCGAGCACCGTCCCGCCCGCGCCGCCGCGCACCGCGAACGCGTAACCCAGCGCCCCGCCGAGCGTGCCGGCGAGCAACGCGGCGACCACGGCGATCAGCAACACCTGACGCAGCACCGGTCGGCGGGGCGCGTCCGGGTCGGCCACCGGCTCCGGTTCCGTTCCCCGCACCGGTGCGGCCGGCAGCACCACAGCGGTGGGCGCGGCCGGATCCCGCCACGGGTCGGCGAGCGCGTCGGACCACCACGGCGAACTGGCACCGGTGGCGGGATGCGCTCCGCCGGTCGGTACGCCCCGGCCGTTCGTCGGTCCTCCGTGCACACCGCCCGTCGGCGCTCCCCCGGCCACCGGCGGCTGCGGCGGTGCGGAATTGTTCGCGGCGGGCCGGCGCCAGTCCCAGCCGTCGGTCACGTCGGTGCCTCCCAGTCCGTCCCGAGCCCCGTCCGCCGGGGGCGGGCCGGCGGCACCGGCCCGGCCGCGACGGACGGGATCACCATCCAGGATTGCACGGATGCCCGGCCCCGGGTCGGCGGTCGTACCGGCGAACACCACACCGACCGACCGCGTGGCTGCGCCCCTCGACCGTCGCCTCTAGGCTCATACCGCGAACCCGCCCCGCTCCACTCCCGCCGCCCCCGGAGGTGCCCCATCGCCACGGCCGCCAGTTCCGGCAGTTCGACGGCGCAGGCCCTGCAGTTCGCCGAGTCGTACGTCGCCGAGGACCTCGTCCTGCGCACCGCCCGCAGTCTCGCCGAGGAGGTGGGCGTCGACACGGTGACCACCGGGACCGGTGCCGCCCTGCGGCTGCTCGCCGCCGCCGGCAGCGCCCGGGCGGTGGTGGAGATCGGCACCGGCACCGGGGTCAGCGGCATCTGGCTGCTGCGCGGCATGCGGGCCGACGGCGTGCTCACCACGATCGACGTGGAGATCGAGCACCAGCGCATCGCCCGCCGGATCTTCGCCGAGGCGGGCTTCCCCTCCGGGCGTACCCGGATCATCACCGGCCGCGCCCTGGACGTGCTGCCCCGCCTCGCCGACGGCGTGTACGACCTGGTGTTCGTCGACGCCGAGGTGACCGGCGTGAGCGCCTGTGTGGACGCCGCGCTGCGGCTGCTCCGCCCGGGCGGGGTGCTCGCCGTCAACGGCGCGCTGGCCGGCGGGCGGATCGGCGACCCGGCCGCCCGTGATTTCGAGACGGTGACCCTGCGCGAGGCCATCAAGGCGCTCCGGGAATCGGACGAGTGGGTGCCCGCCCTGCTCCCGGTCGGCCACGGCCTGCTGGCCGCCATCCGCTGCTGACCAGCCCGCCCACCGAGCCCCCTCCCACCGCCGGCTCCGAGTACCGCCCGTTCGGGGTACCGCCGGCTCCGAGTACCGCCGGCTCCAGGTGCCTGCAGGGGTCCCCTCCTCATCAAGAAACGGTAGGAAGGGCCCCCTGCAACCACCCAGAACGGAGCCGACGACTCAGGCCAGCGTCGCCAGCCAGCGGAGCAGGCCCCGGACGCCCCAGCCGGTGGCACCCTTGGCGAGTTCGCCGTTGGCGTCGGACGACCAGGCGGGCGCGGACATGTCGAAGTGCACCCAGCGGTCCCGCAGGTCGCCGGTGAACTCCCGCAGGTACAGGGCGGCGACCACGGAGCCCGCGCCCCGGTTCGGGGCGCTGTAGTAGTCGGCCAGGTCGCTGCCGAGGTACTCGACGTAGTCGCCCACCAACGGCATCCGCCAGGACCGCTCGCCCGCGTCGGCGGCAGTGGCGACCAGTGCCTCGGCCAGCTCGTCGTTCTCCGTGTAGAGCGCGGCGGTCCGCGAGCCCAGCGCGATCGAGTTGGCCCCGGTGAGCGTGGCCAGGTCGACCAGCACGTCGGGGGCGAGCCGGTGGGCCGCGTACGCGAGCGCGTCGGCGAGCACCAGCCGCCCCTCGGCGTCGGAGTTGGTGGACTCGCTGGTCAGCCCGCCGTAGTGCTGGATCACGTCACCCGGGCGGAAGGCCGAGCCGGAGACCATGTTCTCGGCCAGCGGCGCGAGCGCGGTGACCCGGACGGGAAGGCGCAGCGCGGCGGCCCCGAGGGTGGCGGCGACCACGGCGGCGGCCCCCGCCATGTCCTTGCGCATCAGCTTCATGCCGGACAACGGCTTGATCGAGATGCCGCCGGTGTCGAAGGTGATCCCCTTGCCGACCAGCACCACGTGGGTCGTCGCGCCGGCCGGGTGCCAGCCCAGCTCGACGAGGCGGGGTCCCTTGGCCGAGCCGCCACCGACGGCGAGGATGCCGCCGAAGCCCGCCTCGGCGAGTTCGTCGGGCTGCCAGACCCGCAGGTCGACCTCGGGCAGGTCGGCGGCGAGCCCGGCGACCTGGCCGGCGAACCACTCCGGGTTCTTCACGGACGACGGCATGTTGGTCAGGTCCCGGGCGAAACAGGTCATCCGGGCGGTGGTGCGGGCCGTGTCGAGCGCGGCGGCGTACCGCTCCGGCTCGGCGACCGCGATCTCCAGTCCGGTCAACGCCGGGGTCGACCCGGTGTCGGTCATCCGGAACCGGTAGGACGCCAGCAGCGCCCCCTCGGTCAGGCCGCGTACCGCCTCGGGCGGCGCGCCGGCCGGCAGGGCCACGGTGGCGGTGCTCTCCTTCGCGAGGGCACGGACCAGCGCCGCTCCGGCGGCCCGCCAACCGGTTTCGTCGCCGTCGCCCACGCCGAGCAGCAGCAGCCGTACGGGGGTGGACATGGGGCGCAGGTGGAGACGGGTCTCACCGGCGGCCCCGGTCAGTGCCGCCGCCGACACCAGCGCGGTGGCCTCCGCGACCAGGTCGTCGGAGAGTGTCGCCGCCGTCGGGACCAGCGCCGCCGGGGCGTCCGTCCCCTCGACGCTTCGGACAGGTAGGACGAGGGTGTCGAACCGGTCGGGACCGGTCACCAGGCGGATGTCCAGCACGCTTTGCCGTACCTCCAGGGATTCTCAGGACACGAAGAGCCTGAGCCACCGGTGTACCGGTGGCTCAGGTTCCTCCGGACCACCCGGGCGGCGGACGCCGCCCGGGCCACTCCTCCATCAGCCGGCGGCTGCCTTCAACGCGTCACCGAGCGCGTTGGCCTCGTCGGGAGTCATCTCGACGACGAGCCGGCCACCACCCTCCAGCGGAACCCGCATGACGATGCCCCGGCCCTCCTTGGTGACCTCCAGCGGACCGTCGCCCGTCCGCGGCTTCATCGCCGCCATGTTGTCTCCCCTCAGACCTACACCAGGGTCGGTGGGTTGCCCCACAGCCACTTCGCGTTAAACCCACCACGCGCCGACGCGCGGTGCTGACCAACGATTTTCCCTGATGAACACCGCCGGACCCAAACCGAAGCAGCATTGGTGTAACAGCGTCTAGCATATCCCGAGTAGGCCTGTCACAATGTGCGGTCATGCAGGCACGGTCGGCACTCTTCGACCTGTACGGCGACCACCTCCGTCCCCGGGGCGGCCGGGCACCGGTCGCCGCCCTGGTCAAACTGCTCGCGCCGCTCGGTATCGCACCCCCCGCCGTGCGTACCGCGGTCTCCCGGATGGTGCGACAGGGCTGGCTGGACCCGATCCGGCTCGCCTCCGGACCGGGCTACGTGATCACCCCGAAGGCGGCCCGCCGACTCGACGAGGCGGCGTCCCGGATCTACCGCACCGCCCGGACCGGCTGGGACGGCCGGTTCGACCTGATCGTGCTCGACGCGCCGAGCGGTCGCCGGGAGCGGCAACGGCTCGCCACCACCCTGCGCTTCCTCGGGTACGGCACCCTCGACGAACAGGTTTGGGTCGCCACCCGGGCCGCCGAGGACGCCGACGTCGTGCTGACCGAGGCCGGCGTCCGGTACGAGCGCTTCACCGCTGCCCACACCGCCGGCACGCCGGGCGCGGTGGCCATGGTCCGTCGCGCCTGGGACCTCGCCGAGATCGGCCGGGCGTACGAGGACTTCGTCGCCGAACAGCGTCCGCTGCTGGCCACGGTCACCGCCCGCAGCGGTGACGAGGAGGCGTACGCGGCACGATTCCGACTGGTGCACGCGTGGCGTACCTTCCTGTTCAAGGATCCGCAGTTGCCCCCGGCCCTGCTTCCCGAGCGCTGGCCCGGCACCAGCGCCGCCAGCTTCTTCGACCGACACGCGGCCCGGCTCCGCCCGGCCGCCGACCGGTACGTGGAGCAGTGCCTCGACCTGGGCAACCGCGCCGTACGACAGAAGGGTCGTTAGACACGTGACCGAGCCGCTCCTGGTCGACCGCACCGACGCCGTCGTCACCCTGACGCTGAACCGCCCGACGGCCATGAACGCGCTCGACGTCGCGCTCAAGGAGGCCCTGCGGGACACCCTGGCCGAGCTGGAGACCGACCGGACCTGCCGGGCGGTGGTGCTCGCCGGGGCGGGCGGACAGTTCAGCGCCGGCCAGGACCTGCGCGAGCACGTGGAGACCCTGGAGTCGACCAAGGGCGACCCGCTGGCCACCGTCGGCGCGCACTACAACCCGATCGCCGCCCGGCTGGCCAACCTGCCCAAGCCGGTGGTCGCGGCGGTACGCGGCATGGCCGCCGGGGCCGGGGCGTCGCTGGCCTTCCTCGCCGACATCCGGATCGGCGGGCCGAGGACCAAGTTCCTGATGGCCTTCGCCAAGGTGGGGCTGGCCGCCGACACCGGCGCGTCCTGGACGCTGCCCCGGCTGGTCGGTCACGCCAAGGCGGTCGAGCTGCTGATGCTGGCCGAGCCGGTGGGTGCCGAGGAGGCCCGCCAGCTGGGGCTGCTCAACCAGCTCGTGGCGGACGACGAGCAGGTGCTGCCGACCGCCCAGGAGCTGGCCGCCCGGCTGGCCGCCGGCCCGACCGTCGCGTACGGGGCGATCAAGCGCCAGCTCTCCATCGCCGACGCGGGCACCCTCGCCGACGCGTTGGCCGCCGAGGCGCAGGCGCAGACGATCTGCGGGGGCACCGCCGACCACCGCGCCGCCACCCGCGCCTTCATCCGCAAGGAGCAGCCGGTCTACGAGGGGCGCTGAGCCTCCCGCGCACCCCGTCGGGCGGTCACGGATCGCGGCAAGTCGGGCTCATCCTGACGCGGGACGCCCCGACTTGCCGCAACCGGAGTGGATCACGGGCTCAGCGGGCGACGTAACCGCCGTCGATCGGGACGGTGTGACCGGTGATCCAGGCGGCCTCGTCGGAGGCGAGGAACGCGACCACCCCGGCGACGTCCTCCGGGGTGGGGATGCCGGGCTTCGGGTTGAACGACTCCATCTGCCGGCGCATCTGCGCCGGGTCCGGAGCGTTCTCGATGAAGCGCTCGACCAGCGGGGTCATCACCACGGTCGGGGCGACCGCGTTGACCCGGATGCCGCGCGCCGCGTACTCGACGGCCGCCGACCGGGTCAGCCCGACGATCCCGGCCTTGCTGAAGGTGTACGGCGAGATGTTCTCCTGGGCGGCCAACGCGGTGGTGGACGAGGTGTTCACGATCGCTCCGCCACCACCGCGCAGCATCGCCTCGATGCCGTACTTGAGCACGTGGAAGACGCCGTCGCCGTTGATCCGCCGGACCCGCTCCCAGTTGTCCAGGTCCATCTCGTGCAGCGGCTGCTGCTTTCCGTCGATCCCGGCGTTGTTGAAGATCACGTCGATCCGGCCGTACCGCTGAACCGCCTCGGCGACGCCCTGCTCGACCGAGGCGGCGTCACCGGTGTCGACGGTCACCGGCAGGGCGTCCGGCAGCTCGGCGGCGACCCGCGTGGCGCCCTCGGTGTCGATGTCCGCGATCACCACGCGGGCCCCCTCGGCCGCAAACCGGCGCGCGGCGGCGGCCCCCAGCCCGGACGCACCACCGGTGACGAAGACGACCCTGTCCTGGAAACGCATCGGCGCCCCTCTCCCGCGCCACGCGTTCGTTTCGCGGGCCGCGTACGGGAAAGCCGGCGGCACGCCGGCTTCTCGCCGACCCGTTACCCGCGCCGGAGGCCGCTAGTCGTCCTCCTCCGGGTCCTGGTTGGCCTCGGCGCCCAGCACGAACGCCTGCATGGCCAGTTCGTCCCCGCTGGGCGAGACGTACGCGGGTAGTTCCCGGGGCCCCAGCTCGTGGACGTACGACCAGAAGATCCGCACCGCCTCGGCCGGGTTCGCCGCCTCGATCGGCAGATCCAGGCTGACCAGCCAGGTCTGCCGGGGCGGCGGTGGCCCGAGCCGGTCGGCCAGGCCACGCCAACGGTCGACGGCGAGCGGGGTGACCGGGCCGTCGAGCACCAGCCCGTCGACCGGTGACGGCTCGTCGAAGACCCGCCGGGTGTACGTCACCACCAGCGGGGTCTCCGCGTCGTCGGCGCCGGGGTCGTCCGGATCCGGTTCGGTTCCCACGCCGGACTCGATGCGGCCGAGTGCGACCAGCGACGGCGGTTCCCCGTCGACGACCACCGCGACCCGGTCGCCGGGGACCGGCCGGTGCTCGGTCTCCAGCCCGGTCAGCTCCAGCGTGTCGTGGTGGACCAGCCGCTCGGCGTCGTACCGGTCGGCGGGGAGCAGCACCGCCCAGGCGCGGTCGGTGTCGGTCATGTCCGCCATCCCATCACGGCGTAGGGACGAGGACGACGTGACAGCCGGCGAGGTGGTCGTCGACCATGCCGGTGGCCTGCATCAGCGCGTACGCGGTGGTCGGCCCGACGAAGCGGAAGCCGCGCTTCTTGAGCGCCCTGGCCAGCGCGGTCGACTCCGGCGTCACCGCCGGCACGTCGGCCAGCCGGCCGGGCCGGATCGCCCGCGCGGGCGGGGCGAAGGACCAGAGCAGCGCGGAGAGCCCCTCGGGCAGATCGAGCGCGGCCCGCGCGTTGGCGATCGCCGCCTCGATCTTGGCCCGGTTGCGGACGATGCCCGCGTCGCCGAGGAGTCGGGTCACGTCGGCCTCGCCGTAGCCGGCGACGGTGGTGATCCGGAAGTCGTCGAAGGCCCGCCGGAACGCCGCGCGCTTGCGCAGGATGGTCAGCCAGGAGAGGCCGGACTGGAACGCCTCCAGCGTGATCCGCTCGTAGAGCGCGTCGTCACCGCGCAGCGGTCGGCCCCACTCCCCGTCGTGGTAGGCCGCGTAGTCCGGGGTGCTGGCACCCCAACCGCAGCGGGCCAGCCCGTCGGCACCGGTCACCAGGTCGTTCACGGCATCCACCGTAGGTCACCCTGCTCCGGACCGTTGCCTCGGCCCGCAGGGCTGTCCCTTCGATCAGGCAATTCCGCCATCGCGCGCCGAAACGTCCTCAGCCTCGACCGGCCAGTAGCGGGTGCCGCGCACGATCTCGAGAACCGACAACATGGCACCACGCAGTGCCGGGGTAACCGCAATGGCGCACCGTGATCGAGTTGAGTGTGGGCTTCCGTCAGCATCCATGACGACCGCACCTGCTTCGTGCGCGATGACGGCGCCAGCCGCGGTGTCCCATGTTCCGTTCCAGATGCTGATGCTGGCATCGAGAGAACCTTCTGCGACGAAGGCCAGTTCGATGGCCGTCGAGCCCAACCGGCGCAGCCCCTGGGCGCGAGTGGTCAACTCGCGATCCAGCTCCCGGCACAACAGATCACCGATCTCCGGCTGGGGTCCGCCGTAATCGGTGAGCGCAACCAACGCCTTGGACAAATCGGCCGTCGCGGAAACCTGTAGACGCGCACCGTCGCGAAAGGCACCGCCAGCACGCGTGGCCCAGTACCGACGCGCGAGGAACGGGACTGCGATCACGCCGAGAATCGGGAAGCCGTCGTGCACCAGGCCAAGCGAGATCGAGCTCAGCGGCAAACCGTGACTGAAATTGGTGGTGCCGTCGATGGGGTCGAGCACCCAGTAGGTGTCGGGGTCACCCACTGCGCCGGTCTCCTCGCCGAGAAAGCCGATCCCTGTGACGCCCTGGGACAACGCGGCGTGCACGAGGCGTTCGACGGCGACGTCGACGTCCGTCACGATCTCGTGGGCGTCCTTCTGCCGAACAGCGGTGAAGGGATTCGTCAGGACATAGTCGACTGCCTTGTCGATGGCGTCATGCGCGACCGGCAACAGCGCATCAGGGTCAGGCCGTGGCATGAGCTGACGCAACTCAGTATCCTTGTCCTTTTCCGGCAGACACAGCGCTCACTCGCCGCCCCCTGGGGTGCCGATCTCTATCATCCGCTGCACCGAAGCCCGCGCCCGCACCGCGACGTCAGGCTCCAGGCATGCTCCGAGAGCTGGTGCTCGCTTGGCCTTCCTGCCGGCCAGCATCGCTGCTGGTCAGTTGTACCGGCGGTCGTGTGGCCTGTCAACGAATCTAATCGTCGTCACGGCGCGGTCACGAACGGTGCGGCAGGGCGAGGGTCGACGTAGGGCGAGGCTTCCGACAAGACGGCGGTGGCCAAGTTCCGTGAGCGCCGGCACCGGGAGGCCCAATCCCACCTCAGCCATCCTGGTGCCAGAGAAATGGCACCCACAGCGCTCGCGAGGAGCCCGTGCGCAACGTCCTGACTCTGTTGACGAGCTCCTGCCCCGCTCTTTCGTCCTGCCCCGCATTCTGCGCAAGCCAGGTGACCATCTCGGCTTCAAGGGCATCCGCCATCAGGTCGTAACCGGGCCAGTCGAGCACGTCGAAGCCGTAGCTGTTCGCGAACTCCCGATACTCGCTGACCGAGTGCCATCCGAGCCGGTCGTAGTAGAGCGCGGCGGGTACGAGATCCAACTCGCGCGGCCCCACCGCCACGGTGTCCAGATCGCCCAGCACCGGCCTGCCACGGCGATCCCGGAAGACGTTGCACACATTCGCGTCGCCATGGACGACACCCGGCCGGAGTGCGAACGTCAGCCCTGTGTACCTGTTCGCCAGACGGTCCAGCAGAGCACCGATGAACAGCTTGTCCTCGTTGTCCAGCGCCGTCGCGTTCGCGAGACAGCAACGCGCTCGGCGGAACGGGTCCGCACGCGGCAACGTGACGTCGGCAGGCGGTTCCAGGGCGTGCAACTGCCGGAGCAGGGACGCCAACTCCGCCGGGGTGCCGTAGCTGATCTCGTCTCCCACCGACTCCCACAGCGTCACGAAATGGTCGCCGACACGCAGTGGCTGAGCTATCTCAAGCGGACGAACCGTGGGAACCGACGCCCCGGCCAGCCATCTGGCGACCTTGATCTCTCGCTCGGCCTCTGCCGCGCGCGCGTCCCCCCGCCCGACTCGCGCCACCACAGTTCGCGAGGAAAGCCAGAAAACCGCGTTCTCACCGAGGCGGATCAACTCCCCACCGGAGATGCTGACGTGATTCGTCGAGCATGCCTCGCGCAGAATCAGCCACGCGCACTCTGCGTCGAATGAGTCGTTCGGGACCCGTGCCATAAAACGCTCCTTGCCGGTTCGCTACGCTTCCGCGGTTTCGCCATGCGCACGCGCATCGCGTTGCCGCAGGGGCAACGCTCAGGGTCACGTCGACGACGCCGGAAGGCGCGCTGTGTTCGGTACGTACGGAAACGGTAAGGCAGGCGCCCCGCCGGGCAGGCATCAATACCCGAGGACTCCGACAATGGTTGCATTCCCAGTTACTTGATGAATCCGCCGATACTGGATCGAAAAATGGTAGTCCGGCACAATTTGTGCTGATCTAGGTCGGAATCGCCCGTCACAGAAGGCGGTGGGCTACACGATCCCACGGCCCGGTTCGACCACCACATAGGAGTTGTCGACTTTGGACGTTGCGACCCTGACGATGGTGAGGCAGGCTCGTGCTGCCGCATGGAAGCTGGCCTGGGCGCAGATGGTCGAGACCGTGGGCGCCTGCCCGGAACACGGGTCACTGCCCACTGTGCTTGACGGCCAGACGGGCACGTTGCCACCCTTGCGCACCTAAAGGCACGAGGAGCTTCTCATGGGTGACACCAGCCTCAAGAACAGCAGCCTTACGATAGTTTCCTCGCATCTGGAAAAAATGGCCCGCCTGTTCCGGGCCCCGGTCATCGCGTCGCTTTCTACAGTGAGCCCGGCCGGGCAGCCGCAGTCCAGTCCCCTGTGGGTCAAATTCGACGATGGCGAAGTCCTGTTCTCCACAGCGGCGAACCGGCTGAAGGTCCGCTACATGCTGATCAACCCCCGGGTCAGCCTTCTGGCGTGGGATCCGGAGGTCCCGGGTAGCTACATCGAAGTACGCGGCACCGCCTCGATGTCGCCCGAGGGTGCGATGGAGCTGATCGACGAACTGTCGCTCGCCTACCGCGGCACGCACTGGGTCCCCCAACCGGACGAGACGCGGGTCTTGGTGCGGGTGACCCCTACGAAGACCTTCTCGCGGGCCTGACGTCCGCTCCACAAGGCAACGTCGCCACACGAGGAGGGCTCGTGCGCACGATAAGAGCAGTGCTGTTTGATGTCGACGACACGCTCATCGACTACGCAGGTGCGGAGCACGATGGGATCGTCAGTTACCTCCGCTCTCTTGGGGTAGAGATTGATATCGAGGTTGCAGCGGCCAGGTTCGGGGAGCTGCAGGAGTTCCACTTCAACCGCTTCCTCGCCGGCCGAACCGACTATGTGGGACAGGCGCGCTCGCTCGCAAAGGACATGATCGCCTGGATGAAAGTGCGCTCGACGGGTGATCCGTACCGCTGGTTCCTGGGCTATCGCGAGCGTTACGAAGCATCGCTGCGGCTTTTTCCCGATGTCCTTGATGGGCTCGCCGCGCTGGGCAACGTGCCCCTGGGAATCGTGAGCAACAGCGACACCGCATTTTCGCGGGTCAAGCTCCAGCGGGTCGGCCTTCTCTCCCGGTTCAACTGTGTTGTCGGCGTCGACGCCGCGGGCGTGTCGAAACCGCACCCCCGCATCTTCCACACGGGCTGCGCGGCGTTGGGGTACCCACCGGCTGTGACCGCGTATGTGGGCGACAACAAGCTTGGAGACGCAGCTGCTGCCGACGCAGCCGGTCTCCTCGGTGTGTGGGTCAACAGGTCCGGTGCCGGCGGGGACGGGGTGGCCGACCTCCGGCAGCTTGCGGTGACGCTGGAGCTGGATCCCGGCCTGGCCGCAACGCCTCCGCGACGACAAGATCGGTCGGATCGGCGGGAACCGCTCGCGCCACAATCTGTTTGACGTCGCTGTCGAGCATTTCCGCCCAATTGCCGGAGACCGAGATGACCGGAGAACCCGCCATGGATGAGCCCCCATTCCCTAAAGACCGCCCCCAGAGCTTTCGTGAATACCTGAGTCGTCTGGATGAGCTCGGAGACCTGCGGAGGATCGAGTGGGAGGTGGACACCGCGTTCGAAATCGGCGCGGTCACACGCCACAGCAGCGAGGTGTGCGCGCCGGTTCCGCTGTTCACCAACATTCGCGGACACAGCGGGTATCGCATGGCGGGGGCGCCCCTCGCTTACAGTTCCTCCGCCGAAACCCGGATGGCCCGGGTAGCGATCGCACTCGGGCTGCCTCCGACGACCCCCGGCGGACGCATCGTCGAAGTACTCGCTGCGGCGATGCACCGGGAGCCCATCGCACCAGTTGTCGTGGACGACGCGCCGTGCCATGAGAATGTGCTGGTCGGCGACGCGGCGGACCTGACGAAACTGCCGAACCCGCTGCTGCATGTAGGAGACGGTGGCCCCTATGTCAACACCATAGGCATCTTCGTGGTCGCCAGCCCGGACCGGAAATGGACGAACTGGTCGGTCGCCCGGGCGATGCTGATCGACGGCAAGCGGATGACCGGCATCGTCAGTGCCAGCCAGCACAACAACGTGATCCGTCGGATGTGGCAGCAACGCGGTGAGCCGATGCCGTTCGCACTTGTTCAGGGCCCCGAGCCAAGCGCGATGTTCGTTGGCGGTATGCCGCTGCCCGACGGGGTGGACGAAGCAGGTTTCCTCGGTGGACTGTTCGGCGAGCCGATGAAGACCGTCCGCTGCAAGACCGTGGATCTCGAGGTTCCCGCAAATGCCGAGCTGGTCATCGAGGGCTATTTGGCCAACGACGAGACATGGCTTGAGGGGCCTACTGGCGAATACCACGGATATCTGCCGAATGTACGCAAACAGCGCCCCGTTTACCACGTCACCGCGATCACTCACCGGGACGAGCCGATCCTTCCCGTCGTCTGCGGGGGCAAACCGGTTGACGAAGACCACACGATCTGTGGCCCCGGGATCGCAGCTGTCCTGCTGGAGGAGTTACGTCGCGTCAACCTGCCAGTCATGTCAGCCTGGGTCGTCCCAGAAAGCGCCTGCACCCTGCTGGCCGTCTGCGTCTCTCCGGACTGGGCGCAGCGCACGGGGTTGACCTCGACCGACCTCGCGCGGCGCATCCTCGATGTCTGTAAGGCTCCGGACGCCGCTCACGCCGGTTGGTGGATCAGCAGGCTGATGGTCGTCAACCACGACATCGACCTCACCGACATGCGCGACCTGCTGTGGGCCTGGTCCACCCGGTGCCATCCGGTCACTGGCCGGGTGGCCGTCATGGACCAGCCGATCCCGGCCGGCGTCGTGTTCTATTCGGACGCGGAACGCAGCGCGGCACGCGGTGCGGTCGAAGTGCTGGACTGCCTACTGCCCATCGGAGACAAAGCACCGCGCAGCACCGCCTTCTCCGTCAACTTTCCGCCGGACCTGCAGCGGCGGGTGCTAGAGAGGTTGACCGACTGACGTCCGCCTCGTCATGACGGCTCCGGGGGGGGTCGAGGGTGTACGAGGGTAGAGAACATGCCGCCCACAACCCCCCTCCCTGGCCGGCATCCCGGCGCCACCGGCGGCTCCTGGCCGCCGCCGACGTCCACCGGGCCCCGGTCAGGGCAGGCGGCCCTGTTCGACGAGCCGGCCGAACTTCCGCAGGGCCCCGGTCAGGCTGACCTTCGAGCCGGGCCAGAGCACCGGCCAGGCGACCCGCCCGGCCGCGCCACCGGGCAGGTGGAACCACTCGTGCCACACCACCTGGGTCCGGCCGCCCTCCATCGGGGTGCAGCGCAGCACGCCCGGGCCGCGCAGCAGCCGCCCGCAGTGGACCACGCCCACCTCGTACGGCGCGTCGACCCGGACCACCCGCATCTCGTCGCGGAGCGCGGCGGGCCCGATCGCGGTGACCGCCTCGATCAGGCTCCCCTCGCCGCCGTCCCCCTCGACGACGCGGACCCTGGTGAACGGAATCCAGTCCGACTGGCGTTCCCACGCGGTGAAGGCGGCGAACACCCGCTCGGCGGGCGCGTCGACGATCACCGTCGCGGTGACCTCCCCGGCGCCGGGCTGGGCCGCCTCCCGCAGTTCCTCCGAGCCTCCCGGTGCGCTCACGCCGACTCCGACCGGACGACCGCGTCGGGTTGGCCGGCCGGTCGGAGGTCCGCTCCGCCGTCGCCCGTGTCGCCGGCCCCCTCCGTGCCTTCGCCAGCGTCCCCGGCGACGTCGGGGGTGGTGGCAGCGTCAGCCGGGGAGTCCGTGTCGGCCGGCACGGGACCGGCGGGCGGGGTGCCGCCGGCGGCGACCGGGGCACCGGTCAGGGAGGCCAGTCGGGTGTCCCGCAGTTCGTCGGCCTCGGCCGTACGTCCCTCCCGCAAGGCGACGACCTCCGCTTCCAGCACCCCGATCAACTCGGACTTGTACCCGATGTCGTAGGCCGCCCGGCGCAGCGCCTGGTCGACCTGGTCCATCCGGTACCCCCGCAGGGCGGTGTCGAAACGAACCGTGCCGATGTCCGACTCGGCGAGCGGACGACCGCCGGGCAGCGGCACCGCCCGACCGTCCGGCTCGGCCGGGACCAGGCCCGGATCACGACCGGTGACCAGAACTGTCACACCGAACACCACCGCCGCGACGGTCAACGCCACGACCAGCAGGAGCAGAAGCTGACCCATGCACAGATCGTGGCATGACGATCGCCGTCGGGCGACCCCCGGACCACATCGTGCCGCCGACCGGCCCGGTCGGTGGACCGGGGCACGCGGGTGCCGGCGGACCGGCTAGCGTCGCAGACGGTCGGTTACGGACGGGGTTCGGGAGGCGACATGGCCAGGACGCTGCGGCTCGGTGCGCGTACGTTCGCCCCGGGCGAGCTGGTGGTGATGGCGATCGTCAACCGCACCCCGGACTCGTTCTTCGACCGGGGGGCCACCTACGCCGCCGACAGCGCCCTGCGGGCCGTGGAGCGAGCGGTGTCGGAGGGCGCCGAGATCATCGACATCGGCGGGGTGAAGGCCGGCCCCGGCGACGAGGTGGACGTCGCCGAGGAGATCCGCCGTACGGTCGACACCATCGCCGCGGTCCGGGCCGCCTTCCCCGAGGTGGTCATCTCGATCGACACCTGGCGGGCCGAGGTCGCGGTGGAGGCGGTCACGGCCGGGGCGGACCTGCTCAACGACACCTGGTCCGGTGCGGACCCGGCGTTGGCCCGGGTCGCCGCCGAGACCGGCGCGGGGCTGGTGTGCTCGCACGCCGGCGGGCTGGCGCCGCGCACCCGGCCGCACCGGGCCGCCTTCGACGACGTGGTGGCGGACGTGCTGACCACGGTGACCGGGCTGGCCGACCGGGCGGTGGCGCTCGGGGTGCGCGCCGACGGCATCCTCATCGACCCGGCGCACGACTTCGGCAAGAACACCCGTCACTCGCTGGAGATCACCCGGCGGCTCGGCGAACTGGCCGAGACCGGATGGCCACTGCTGGTCGCCCTGTCGAACAAGGACTTCGTCGGCGAGACCCTCGACCTGCCGGTGGCCGAACGGCTGGAGGGGACGCTCGCCGCCACCGCCGTGTCGGCCTGGCTGGGCGCGCGGGTGTTCCGGGCGCACCAGGTGCGGCAGACCCGGCGGGTGCTGGACATGGTGGCCTCGATCCGGGGGGACCGCGCGCCCACCCTCACCCGACGCGGCCTGGCCTGAGCCGGACGCTTCGGGCCTGAACCGCACGCGTCGGCCGTCGCCGGACAGGTCGGGCGCGACCGTCGCCGGTCAGGTCCAGCGCAGGATGTTCCGCCGCCAGGCGTAGAGGATGCCGAGCGCGAGCACGGCCACGAAGATGCCCATCTCGGCGACGGTGACCAGGCCGAATCCGGGCCGGTCGAAGACGACCGCCCAGGGGAAGAGGAAGACCGCCTCGACGGCGAAGAGCACGTACAGGTAGGCGTAGACGTAGTAGCGGATCTGCATCTGCGCCCAGTCGCCGCCCACCGGGTCGAGGCCGCACTCATAGCTGGCGCGCTTGCCTGGTGGATCGGCCGGACGGGCGGGACGTAACACCCGATTGGCTGAGAACGCCACTACGAAGAAGAGGACACTCGCGGCCAGCAACAGCCCGAGCGTCGCGTACGAGCCCAGGTATCCGCCCATGATCCGACAGCCTACCGGCCGCCCACCGGCCCGAACCCGTTACGCAACTGTTTCCCCGGGGACGAGTGTCATGCGACAACTGTTACCGAATAATGAACCCTCACCCATTGTGACCGGAGGAGAGATGACGCGCCCCGACGTACGCCCCGGTGAGCGTCTCCGGGACCGATGGGTGGTGTCCCTGTTGTCGGTCTCGCTCGCCGTCGGCGGAGCAGGCGCAGCAGCCGTGTCCCCGGGCCTGGCCACCGCCGCGCCGGTCGCTGCCGGACAGGCGTACGCGCCGGTCACCGAGCCGGGGGAGGACGGCGATCCGGAGCCGCCGACGGACCCGCCCACCCCGACGGACCCGGCGCCCACCACCGCGCCGCCGACCGAGGAACCGCCGGGCGGGACCCCATCGCCCACCACCACCGCCGCACCCGATCCGCTACCCACGGTGACCACTGCCGGACCACTGCCCACTGTCACCCGCACCTCGACGCCCCGGCCGCCACTGCCGACCCACTCCCTGCCGACGACGTCCGCCCCGGGCCAGCCGGCCCCCACCCGGCTCGGCGTCCAGGTCACCACCGGGGACGTCCACCTGACCGCCGGATACTGGAACGCGGCGAGCACCAGGGCCGCCCTCCGGGTCACCGTGACCAACACCGGCGGGGTGACCGGCCAGCTCAGCCTGGCGTACACCCTGCCGGCGGGGGTCAGCGACGCCGGCACGCCGGGTTGCGCGCCGGCCGGTGACCGCAGCTACCGGTGCGGTGCGTGGACGACCGCGCCCGGCGCGCGGTTCAGCAGCCTGATCCGGATCCGGGTCAGCGGGGACGCCTGGCGGCAGATGCCGCTCAGCGGCGCGGTGACGGTCACCGCGACCGCCCCGGGCGAGGCCGCTCCGGTCCGCGACGACGAGGGCTTCGCGGTCCTCTTCCCGCCCGGCCCGCCGGTGCCCGGCATCGCCCTGGAGACCGACGAGGTGGCCTTCGACATCGGCGGCGGGCCGAGCACCCTGGAGGTGCGGCTCGGTAACACCGGCGCGGTGGACGCGGCCGGCCTGGTCGAGGTGGTCCTGCCCGACGGGGTGGGCGTGCCCGAACCACCGGACGGCTGCACGTTCCAGCCGGCCACCGGACGCACCCGGTGCGAGGCGGGAACGGTGGCCGCCGGCCGAACGGCCGTCGTACGGCTGCCGGTGGTCGCGACGCCGGAGGCACAGCGGCGGGCACCGCTCTCCGGTGGTGCGGTCGGCCAGCTCGACCCGCGCCACGGCGAGAGCCGCCGGGTGCAGATGAGCTTCCGGATCACCGCCGCCGCCGCGCTGACCCCGGTGGCCGGGGTGCCCCAGCCGACCGGCTCGCAGGGCGTCCTCACCGGTTCGACCAGAGGTTCGGGCCCGGACGACGGATTGAGTTCGGCGCAGCGGACCGCGATCATCCTCATCGTCACCTCCGGTCTACTGGTGGCCCTCGCGCTGACGCTGGCGACCACGTCACTACGCCGACGGTTGACCGGACCGCCGGGCGGAGCGACCGGAAACGGTGACGGCTCCAAGCGATCTCCGTCGATCGGATGACGGATGCCCGACCGGTGATTTCGATTACGGCCCTAGCCCCAAACCGTCGCAAAACCGTACAGTTCGCGGGGTAAGACGGTCCCATTCGACGGACCTCGGGCCCGGAGGGACCCCCTGCGCGACGTAGGCTTCAAGGTGTTCAGCGGAGCGGGTCGCATCGGTCACCCGGAGGGCCCGTCTTAGCAGTGCGTCCAAGGAGGTCAGGTGCCCGGGCAAGGCGAGGCCAGCATCAGGTTCGGCCGCCCAGGCGACCGGGCCACGCGAAACGAGGTGCAGGCGTGACCAAGCAGATCCGCCAACTCGACCGGGTGGTCATCCGGTTCGCCGGTGACTCCGGCGACGGTATGCAACTCACCGGCGACCGGTTCACCTCGGAGACGGCCCAGCTCGGCAACGACATCTCCACGTTGCCGAACTTCCCCGCCGAGATCCGGGCCCCCGCCGGCACCCTGCCCGGGGTCTCCAGCTTCCAGGTGCACTTCGCCGACTACGACATCCTCACCCCGGGTGACGCGCCGAACGTCCTGGTCGCGATGAACCCCGCCGCCCTCAAGGCCAACCTGCACGACCTGCCCCGGGGCGCGGACATCATCGTCAACACCGACGAGTTCACCAAGCGCAACCTGGCCAAGGTCGGCTACCAGGCCAACCCGCTGGAGGACGACACCCTGGCCGGCTGGGTGGTGCACCCGGTCGCGCTGACCTCGATGACGGTCGGCGCGCTCGCCGAACTCGCGGTCGCGAAGAAGGACGCCGAGCGGGCCAAGAACATGTTCGCCCTCGGCCTGCTCTCCTGGATGTACTCCCGGCCGTACGACTCCACGCTGCGGTTCCTGGAGCGCAAGTTCGCCAAGCGGCCCGAACTGGTCGCCGCGAACATCGCCGCCTTCAAGGCCGGCTGGAACTTCGGCGAGACCACCGACTCCTTCTCGGTGCGGTACGAGGTCAAGCCGGCCAAGATGCAGCCCGGCACGTACCGCAACATCACCGGCAACGCCGCCCTCTCGCTGGGGCTGGTCGCCGCCGGGGTCCGCTCCGGGCTGCCGGTCTTCCTCGGGGCGTACCCGATCACCCCGGCCTCGGACATCCTCCACGAGCTCAGCAAGCACAAGCGCTTCGGCGTGACCACCATGCAGGCCGAGGACGAGATCGCGGCGGTGGGCGCGGCGCTCGGCGCGTCGTACGGCGGCGCGCTCGGCATCACCACCACCAGCGGCCCGGGCGTCGCGCTCAAGAGCGAGACGATCTCCCTGGCGGTGGCGCTGGAGCTGCCCCTGGTCATCGTCGACGTGCAGCGGGCCGGCCCGTCCACCGGCATGCCCACCAAGACCGAGCAGGCCGACCTCAACATGGCCCTGTACGGCCGGCACGGCGAGGCCCCGGTCGCGGTGATCGCCCCGAAGTCGCCCTCGGACTGCTTCCACGCGGCCATCGAGGCGGCCCGGATCGCGCTCACCTACCGCACCCCGGTGCTGCTGCTCTCCGACAACTACGTCGCCAACGGCTCCGAGCCGTGGCTGCTGCCGGAGGTCGACTCCCTGCCCGACCTGCGGGTCGAGTTCGCCACCGAGCCCAACGGCGAGGACGGCAAGAGCTTCCTGCCGTACCTGCGCGACCCGGAGACGCTGGCCCGGCCGTGGGCGATCCCGGGCACCCCCGGGCTCGAGCACCGGATCGGCGGCCTGGAGAAGGCCGACAAGACCGGCGACATCTCCTACGACCCGACCAACCACGACTTCATGGTCCGCACCCGGGCCGCCCGCATCGAGACCATCCCGGTGCCGGACGTCGAGGTGGAGGACCCGGACGGCGACGCCCGGGTGCTGGTGCTCGGTTGGGGCTCGACGTACGGGCCGATCGGCGCGGCCTGCCGGGGGCTGCGGCAGCGCGGGCTCTCCATCGCCCAGGCGCACCTGCGGCACCTCGCCCCGATGCCGGCGAACCTCGGCACGGTGCTGCGCTCCTACGACCGCGTGGTCGTCCCCGAGATGAACCTCGGCCAGCTCGCCCAGGTGATCCGGGGCCGCTACCTGGTCGACGCGATCGCGTACAACCAGGTCCGGGGCCTGCCGTTCACCGCCGCGGAGCTGGAGACGATGCTGGAAGAGGTCCTGAAGAATGTCTGAGCCCGTCGCCCTCAAGCTCACCGCCAAGGACTTCAAGTCCGACCAGGAGGTGCGCTGGTGCCCCGGCTGCGGTGACTACGCGATCCTCGCCGCGGTGCAGCAGTTCATGCCCGAGCTGAGGATCCCGCGCGAGAACACCGTCTTCATCTCCGGCATCGGCTGTTCCTCGCGTTTCCCGTACTACATGAACACCTACGGGATGCACTCGATCCACGGCCGCGCCCCGGCGATCGCCACCGGGCTGTCGGTCAGCCGGCCCGACCTGTCGGTCTGGGTGGTCACCGGGGACGGCGACGCCCTCTCGATCGGCGGCAACCACCTCATCCACGCGCTGCGCCGCAACGTCAACCTCAAGATCCTGCTCTTCAACAACCGGATCTACGGGCTGACCAAGGGGCAGTACTCCCCCACCTCCGAGGTCGGTAAGGTCACCAAGTCGACCCCGGCCGGCTCGGCGGACGCGCCGTTCAACCCGATCTCGCTGGCCCTGGGTGCCGAGGCGAGCTTCGTCGGCCGCACCATCGACTCCGACCGCAAGCACCTCCAGTCCGTGCTGCGGGCCGCCGCCGAGCACCAGGGCTCGGCGTTCGTGGAGATCTACCAGAACTGCAACATCTTCAACGACGGCGCGTTCGACCAGCTCAAGGAGCCGGGCACCCGGGACGACTTCCTGATCCGGCTGGAGCACGGGCAGCCGATCACGTTCGGCGCGGAGGGCCAGTTCTGCGTGGTGCACCCGCCGGGCGGCTTCGGCCTGGAGGTGCGGGAGACCGCGTCCACCCCGGCCGAGCAGATCGTCGTGCACGACGCGACGGTCGCCGACCCGGCGTACGCGTTCGCGCTGAGCCGGCTGCCCGGGGCGGACCTGAGCAACACCCCGATCGGGGTGTTCCGCTCGGTCGAACGCCCCACCTACGACAGCGTGGTGCAGACGCAGGTCGCCGAGGCGGTGGCCGCGGCCTCCGAGACGCCGGAGCAGCAGCTCGCCGGCCTGCTCAACAGCGGGGACACCTGGACCATCGTCTAGGTCGGCACCGAAGCGCCAGGCAGGGGCGGTCCCGGACGGGGCCGCCCCTGCGCGTACGGCGGGCAGGGTACGCCGCCCCACGCCCGGTCGACTCAGGGCCGCCCCACGCCCGGTCGACTCAGGGCCGCCCTGCTCCCGGTCGGCTCAGGCCGTCGCCGCCGCCTGCTCCCGGTCGACTCAGGCCGTGGTCGCCGCCTGCGGGCGGTCGTCCCGGACGTACACCAGCATGTCGCCGGTCTCGATCACGGCCCCGGCCTGGTCGGAGAGGGTGACCACCTTGCCCCGGCGGACCAGGGCGATGACCAGCGACTCCAGCTCCCGGGGCGAGCGGCCCACCTCGGCGCGTTCCGCCGACCGCATCGCCAGCGCCATGCCCTGGCCGGGGGTGAGCAGGTCCTCGACCACGTCGATCAACGGTGGCGCGGAGGTGGAGAGGCCGAGCAGCCGGCCGGCGGTGGCGGAGGAGACGATCACGTGGTGCGCGCCGCTCTGCTTGAGCAACGGCGCGTTCTCCGCCTCCCGCACCGCGGCGATTATCCGGACCTGCCCGGCGGTGAGCTGCCGGACGGTCAGCGCCACCAGCACGGACGCGTCGTCGCTGTCGGTCGCGATGATCACCGCCTTGGCGGTGCGGACGTGCGCCTCGTTGAGTACGGTCGACCGGGTGGCGGAGCCCTCGATGGCGACCAGTCCGGCCGAGGTGGCCTGCCGGATCGCCGCGCCACTGCGCTCCACGACGACGATCCTGGACTTGTCCAGCCCGTTCTCCAGCAGGGCGGAGATCGCGCTGCGGCCCTTGGTGCCGTAGCCGCAGATGATGACGTGATCCTTCACGGTTCTCCCCCACCGGCTCAGCCGACGGCCGGTCCGGTACTGCTCGGTCAGGACTTCCAGGGTGGTGCCGACCAGGATGATCAGGAAGAGCACCCGGGCCGGCGTGACGAAGAGGACGTTGGTCAGCCGCGCCGAGTCCGAGGCCGGCGTGATGTCGCCGTAGCCGGTGGTGGAGAGCGAAACCACCGCGTAGTAGAAGCAGTCGAGGAGGGTCAGGCCGTCCTCGTTGACGTCGCGGTAGCCCTCGCGGTCGAGGTAGACCACGCCGACCACGGAGCAGACCAGGGCGACGGCGGCGGCCAGCCGCAGGCTGAGCGCACTGAGCGGCCCCCGCCGCTGCGCGGGAAAATGGATCACTGTCGGGCCCGCCCCGCCTCCGCTGCCGCCTGCACGTGCACAACATAGCCGGTACGCCGGAGGTCGGCCGGGCAGGTGACGACGTCCCTGCGCCCGACGCCGACCCGATGAGCTCCGGGCCCGCCTCCGCCGCCCCTGCCAGCGGCCGGCACCGCAAGGAGCGCCGCCGATCCGCCGCCGTGCCGACCACGGTCGGCCGGGTCACCGCAACCGGCGGAAACCGGCACAATGAGCAGAGTCGGATACCGCACCACCGACGAGGAGGCCGGAATGTCGTTGCTACGACGGGTGATCGGCGGGGTCCTGCGCCGGCTCCGCGTCCGGCAGGGCCGCACCCTGCGCGAGGTCGCCGAGGTGGCCGGGGTCTCGGTGCCCTACCTCTCGGAGGTCGAACGGGGACGCAAGGAGGCCTCGTCGGAGGTGCTCGCGGCGATCTGCCGGGCCCTCGGCATCCGCCTCTCCGACCTGCTCGAGGAGGCCCGCGACGACCTGCGCCGCGTGGAGCCCCGTACCCCGGTCGCACCGCCCCGGGTTCCGACAGGCCGGCGGGTCCTGCCGACCGGCCCCCGTCCCACCCCGGCCGGCTCCCGCCCCAACCAGGCCGGTTCCCGTCCCACCCCGGCCACCCGGCCGGCGGCGGGCGGGTCCACCTGCCCGACGAACCGGATCCCGAACGCCCGGGCGGCGGCCGGCCGCCGTCCCGCCGTGACCACCGGACGCGGGGGCGACTTCCCCGCGCGGGCCGGCCGGGCCGTCCGCAGCGGCGTCGGCCAGCGCCGCGTCCTGCTCACCGTCGGCCCCTCGCCCCGCTGCTGACCGGCTTCTGCCCTTGGCAGATATGCCACCGGCAGAAACCCTCGGCCGGTGGGCCGCACCGCCCGCACGCTTGACGGGCCGGTCCACCGGGTGGTGAGCACCGCCCGCCGGCAGGCACGCGGGGAGGTCGAGGGTGACGATCGGATACACGGTGCGCATGCTGGAGGTCAACCAGCCGTCCTTCGGTGACCAGGTCTTCGATCGGCTGCTGCGGGAGCGGATCGTCTTCCTCGGCACCGAGGTGACCGAGGCGTCCGCCAACCAGGTCTGCGCGCAGATCCTGCTGCTCGCCGCCGAGGACGCCGAGCGGGACATCTTTCTCTACATCAACTCACCGGGCGGCTCGGTCAGTGCCGGTCTGGCCATCTACGACACCATGCGCTATGTCAGGAACGACGTGGCCACCCTGGCACTCGGCTTCGCCGGCTCGATGGGGCAGTTCCTGCTCTCCACCGGGACGGCCGGCAAGCGGTACGCCCTTCCGCACTCGCGGATCATGATGCACCAGCCTTCCGGCGGCTTCGGCGGCACGGCCGCCGACATCACCATCCAGGCCGAGAACATGCTGTACGTCAAGCGCACCATGCAGGAGTTGATCGCCCAGCACAGCGGCCAGTCCCTGGCCGACATCACGCGCGACTCGGACCGGGACCGCTGGTTCACCGCCGAGCAGGCCCGGGAGTACGGGCTGATCGACCGGGTGCTGGAGCACGTCGCGCAGCTGCCCGAGAACTGACCGCTCCCCGCCCGGTCGGCACGGGGCGACCGGGCGGGGACCGGTCCACCGTCACGGTCCCACCGTCGCCGCCGCCCTCTCACCACGAGGGCGGCGGCCTCCTGCTCTCCCGGTCCGGCGCCGCTCGGACGGCACTCACGGACAGGTGAGGGTGCGGTCACCTTGCGCTGTACAGCTTCATAAGGATCTCGCGTAACGCAAGGAGTTGCACCGAAATTTTCTCAGTGCGTTTCATCGGACTGTCGCCTACCCGACAGTGAAAATTCGACCCTTGTGCTAGTTGCACGGCAGGAGGATGCTCTAACGGTCGAACGGCGCAGCGCCGCCCAAAAGAGGCGGCGCCCGGCTGGCACCGGACGCCGCAATCGACTCGACCGCACGCAACGGAAGGAGTCGTGTTGACTGTAGCCCCTCAAGGGCCAGACATCGAGACGCCGGATTCCGACGACGAGCCCCCGACCGACCACGACGGACGGCACCGGCTCATCCTGGCGTACATCAAGGCGCTCGGCCCCATCATCGCCGCGATCGTCGCCAGCATCGGAACGTTGGTGGGCGTCCTGGCCCGCTGACCAGCAGGCCCCGTGTCCCTCCCCGGGACGCGGGGCCGTTCCCGGTCCTCCCGGGTGCTCCCGGACGACACCGCACCCGATCCGGCGGGGAGGGTTCCCGGGCATCGACCGGGAACCCTCCGATCGACCGCACCTAGCGGGGCGCCCCCACCGCGGAGGGCAGGAGCTGCACGTCGTTCCGGTCGACGAACATCACCCGGTGACCGAACTGGATCTGCACGTACCGGTTCTCACCCCGGATCACCGTCCAGTCGCCGGGAGCCGAACCGTCGAACGTGGTCGACCGGTAGTACTCACCGGGCAGTACGTTGCCGACCGCGTACCGCTGACCGGCCGAGAGCGTGTACTGCAGGGGCGAGATCGTCTGGTACGGCACGCCGGCCGGGTACGCCGCCTCCTCCGGGTACGCCCGCCCGTAGACCGGGATCGTCGCCTTCCCCGGCTTGGGAGTGGCGACCAGGCCGACGGTCCACTTCGCGGTCGGGGCGTCAGCCGGATTGTGGAACCACGCCTTCTGCCCGAGGTACCAGATCGCCGTCCAGTCCCCCTGCCGGTCCGCGACCGCGTACGTCTGACCGGTCGACGCCCGCGCGCCGTAGTCGGAGATGTGCATCGTGTTCGGCGTGCCGTCCGGACGCAGGGCAATGTCGTTGACCAGCGGTGCGTCGTGGCTGGGCGCGCTGCGCAGGATCACCGAGGACGACCCGCGCGAGGGGCACGGCACCCCGGCGGTGACACAGCCGGTGAAGGCCGGCCGGTTGGTGGCGAAGTCCGGCTCGATGCGGACCAGGCCGGTCCGGTGCGTCCCGGTGTTGATCTCCGGCGCCTTCATCAGCTCGAAGTAGTGGTCCCAGTCCCAGTACGGTCCCGGGTCCCAGTGCATGCCGCGCACGTTCGCCGCGACCGTGCCGGGGACGTTGTCGTGGCCGATGATGTGGTGCCGGTCCATCGGGATGCCGAGCCGCGTGGCGAGGTGCCGCACCAGCTTCGCCGAGGTCCGGTACATCGCCTCGGTGTACCAGGTGCCCTGGGCGGCGAAGCCCTCGTGCTCCAGGCCGATGGCCTTGGCGTTGACGTACCAGTTGCCGGCGTGCCAGGCCACGTCCTTGGACTTCACGTGCTGGGCGATGTGCCCGTCCACCGAGCGCAGCGTGTAGTTCCAGCTCACGTAGGTCGGGTCCTGGACCATCCGCACCGTGCCCGCGTAGCTGCCCTCGGTGTCGTGGATGACGATGTACTCGATCTTCTGCCGGCCGGGCCGGTCGGAGAGGTCGTGGTTGCCGTAGTCCCCGTTACCGAGATCCTGGTAGGGCGCCGGGATCCACTCGCAGGAGATGTCGTCCGGGCACTCCAGGCCGTCCGGACGGGCCAGCTTCCGCAGCCCGAGCTTGTCCAGCCACGACGTGACCGGGACCAGGTTCGCGTGCGGGGCCAGGGTGATCCGCTGCCCGTCGTCGGTGGTCCGGCTCGCACCCTCGCGGATCGTCCGGTACACCTCGTTGGCGAAGGCGGCCGCCGCGTCCGCGCTGTCCGCACCGGCGTAACGGGCCACCGCGCCGTACCACGCGGCCGGGTCGCTCGTGCGCCCGATCGGCGCGGCCAGTTCCCGCTGGTACGACGCGAGCAGCGCCGCCCCGCCCCGGATGTTGGCCACCGGCTCGCCGCGCAGCGCCGCCTCGCTGGTGCCGGTGAGGGTGGCGGCGGCGTCGAGGGTCTGGAGAGACTCGGCCGGCGGTGCGTCCCCGCCCGAGTCGACCTTGCGCGCCGGCCGCGAGTCGTCGCCGCGTGGGTCCTCGTCGTCGTCGTGGTGGTTTCCTCCCGGCAGGGACACCACGTACTCGGCGTCGGTCAGGTGCATCGGGCCGTAGCCACCACTGGTGCTGGGCGTACCGGCGTTGGTGTCCCAGCGGGACTGCAGGTAGGAGACGCCGAGCAGCACGCTCTCCGGCACGCCGTATTCCGCCGCCGCAGCGGCGTACTGCTGCTGCCGGGTGACGGACTCGTCGGCGACGGCAGGGGTGGTGGTGAGGGGAACGATCGCCGTGGCAGCAGCCACGACGGCCGCGAGCAGGATGCGTCTGCTCGTCGGGGACGTCACGCTGGGCATCGAGCCTCCCGGTCGGATTGATGACTCCGAGGCCCACCCTTACCCGGCAATCAGTTCAGGTCAATACCCTTCGGCGTACGACCTCTCGGCGAAGGAAAGCTTCAGCAGTGCACCGGGACGGGGCGTAGCCGGTCAGCGACGGCGGAACCCGACCCGTGCCACCACCATGACGGCCACCAGCACCACGAGCAGGACGATCGAGCCGGCCACCAGAGGGTTGACGAACCAGGGCACCAGGTCCGGGCCGCAGGTGGTGTCCCGCAGCGGCCACATGCTGTGCGTCCCGCCGGCTGGCCCGTCGTGCTCGTACCCGTAAAGATCGGGCCGGGCGATCCCGCACCGGTCGTCGGCGTCGGTGAGCAGACCGAAGGTGGTCGTGCCCAGCCCGTACCCGTAGGCGGCGAGAGCCGTCGACGCCGCCGCGGCGATCAGCAGCCGTCCCGCCCTCGGTCGTGCGCTCCGGCCGTCCTGAAAGGCGAACGCCGCCCGCACCGCCAGGACGACGGCCGCCCCCGCCGGCACCGGCCAGGCCAGCATCAGCAGCACGAGGCCGAAGAAGAGGACACCCACGAGCGTACGCATGACGCCGGTCACCGTACCCGCCAGCCGGCCCAGCAATGGGGCGTGGGACCTGCTGTGGCTCAATCGCTGCCACAGCAGGTCCCACCGTCGCGTGAGTTAGGCCGCGACGTAGCCGTTGAACACGTGGACCCCGTCGTAGGCACCGCTCGAGTTCGCCCGGTTCGTGCTGAAGTACAACTTGCCGCCGCTGATTCCTACGCCTTCGATCTCGAACTTGGACGAGTATTTCGAGGACGTGATGCGGAAGGAGAGGTTGGTGGCTGCGGGCGCGGTCCCCGTCGTCGTCGGCGACACGTTCCGGTAGACGAGCACGATGCTGCGGTTGTCCTTGGTCAGCGGGTAGTAGAGGACCTTCTTGCTCTCGTCGTAGAAGAACCCCTGGTTGGTGAAGGTCCCCAGGTCCGGCACCGGTGCGCCGTTGACGAGGGCGCCCTCGACCTGCAGGCTGAACGCCTTTGTCAAATTGATGGTCCCGGAGGAGGCGCGCAGCGGGACACTGCCGTTGTAGATCGTCCTGCCGCTCTTGAACATGAACGTGATCGTCGTGCCGGTGACCGAGACCCGGTTGATCCCGGACGGCGTCGATACGGCCCCGTTGAGGCGCACCTGGTACGACCCGGCATGGTAGTAGGTGGTGCCGTCGTAGCGGAGCCTCACGAGCTGCGCGCCGCTCGATTTCATGGTGACGATGAACATGTGGTGCTTCCCATCGATGTCGACGATGGTCATGTCGTTTCCGTGCCCGAGCCAGGTATTGCTCGACGTGTTGTTCGTGCCGTTCTTCATCACCACTCGCGCACCGGTGGTCTTGTGGACACGGTAGATGACGGAGACGTCGTCGTAATTGGTGCGGTTCTTGATCGAGTAAAGGTAGGTGGCTCCGGCAGCGAAGCCCTGCACCCCGGTGCAGCAGCTCGTGTCGGGTGTGCTGGCGATGTCGGTGTATGTGTTGTAATAGGCAGCTTGAGCCGCGTTTCCAGACAGGACCACAAAGCCGAGTACCATCGCGACCAAGGCCGTCAGTCGTCTACCCAATTGCATGTTTCCCTCCTCGGACTTCTGACGACCTGAGGCCGGGCGCCACAGAGGTCGTCGAGTGCAGGCTATTGCGCGACGACAGGGCGGTCAAGCAGCGACGAGAGTCATTGAATCGCCCGCGAAACGCTATCCGTGCCGCCCTGGGAATGCCCGCGAAACGCTGCGGGTCCGGTCGTCCCGGCGGAAGGTGGCCGGCGAGGTAGGCCGGCGGGTCGTGGTCGACGTGCGCCAAGCGCGCGAGTTGCTGACCGGGGTGACGCACGTCCGCCGGCACGGTAAGAACGGCCGGCACGGTGAGCGCCCCTCGCCTTCTACGCCTGCCTCTACTTCGCCGGGCCGCGACCGAGTGAGGCGCTGGGCCTGCGAGAACAGGGCTTCCACCTTCCGTGCAACGGGCTGAAGGCTGCTGGTGGTGGAGAAGTCCCGGCCGACGGCGGGGAAGCGGTACACCGACAGCGAGGAGGTGCACGACGACCGAAGACTCAAGCACCAGGGCGAGACGGAAGCGCGTGAGGTGCGGATCCCGCCGGAACTGGTGGCGATCCTGCGGAGGCACGTGGACCGGTTCGGGGTCGACCTGACGGGTAGGCGTGCCGCAGGTCGTAGGGACGCCCGGCCAGAGACCAGGCCACCGGTCAGCGGCGGCCGGTGGCCAGGGTGACGAGGTACTGTCCGCCGCCCGCGTCGACGCTTGCGGTCACCGGCAGTCCGGGCACCAGCCGGGAGAACCGGTCGACCAGCCAGTCCGCCGCCTCCTGGGCGTCCCTCTTGCTCGGACAGCGGGCGACCAACTCGCGGCCGCCCTTGCGTTCGAGCCGCTCGGCGACGGTGATCAGCGGCGCGGGCTCCACCACGTGCAGCCGGTCCGGCCAGGCAATGACCACCTTTACCGCACCCTTGCGGGTGTTGCAAGCACGATGCGCAAGTCGCTCGACGACCTTGGCCTTCCTGTCGGCGGTACGGCTGTCGACGCTCGGACCACGCGGGTCGTTCACCGACATGTCGGCATCGACCGGCTCGTCGCACACCCAGCACCGCCAACTGTCACGCTTCGCGACGTCATCGAGGAGACTCATCCGAGCAAACTAGCCTGTCAGCGGACGGCCAACGACAATCCCGGCCACAGCAAGGGAGAGCAAGGAGAAGCCCAAGCGCCACCAGCCCCGACTGCCCCCGCCTGGAATGTCAGGCCTGGTCGCTCACCTGCGTTACCGGAGGGCTCTCGGGGGACGATTCGGAGTTTTATAGAGAAACATCGAATCTCTGACCGGGTTCTTGCTGGTCAACACCTCACGTTGGTGCCCCCGGCAGGATTCGAACCTGCGACCCAAGGTTCAGGAAGGCGCCTGCAGGATTCGAACCTGCGACACAAGGTTCAGGAAGGCGCCTGCGGCAGCGTGACCACTGTGGCCGCAACCTGGGCGGGCCGGCTACTCACCGGCTCCCCGAGCCAAGATCATTGCACGTACTCTGCACGAGGCGCTGCGGGCCCGAGGACGGCCGGAGGCCGCCCGCAGGGCAGGCCGCGAGCGCAACGGCCACCCCTGACCTGCAAAGATCAAGACTGCTGCATGCCTGCGTCGGTGGCTGTCGCTGAATCGCTCACCGTGTCGCCTGCCGTCGACCCCGGACGGTGTCCGTCGGCGGGCCCGGCTGCACGAATGGCTCTACTGACCGCTCTACTCGGCCGGCTCCATGATCTTGAACGGCTCTCGCCTTGATCTAGCATGAGGCCGCCCGGGCGACTACAGTGATGTAGGTCAATGTCAGGCATGGTCGGGAGTCGCTCAGCGCCAAACGAGCAGGGGCCCGACCGTCATGCCTGCTGCCTCTACGCACCGAAACGGGGGAAGAATGAAAGCAACCAAGGCCACCCTGGCGCTAGCCTGCGCATTCGGGATGTTCCTTACAGCTCCGACTCCTGCCAGCGCCAAGGTCGCCAGCGCTGGCCCCGTCGTCGCGGCGAAAGACATTTCCATCGCCAGCTCCCTCTGCAGTACTGGTCGCGTCGTGTCGATCGCAGCAAACCTGCCGATTCGAGTGGGCCCCTACATGAACGCCGAGTTGGTTAGTACCGCCCAAAGGGGATATCAGTATAGCTGCTGGGGTTTCACGGTGTCGGGCGATTGGGTCCAGGCCTGCGGCGCCTACAGCAACGTCTGGATTGCGCTTAAATGGGGCACGAACGGAACAGTTTATACGTATGCGGCATGCATGGATGATGTGTGATGAGCTCAGCCTGACGAGTTTTGGCGCATTCCCCGAGCCCAACTCAGTGACGCCCTCATCATCGTGGAGCATTCCGCCGGTTCCCACGTCTAGCATTTCGGCCACCTCCAGCTACTAGCGGTGCCACGCCGCGAGAACCGCCTTGCAACATTTAGGTGCTGGATACTTCCCCGCCATCCCGCCTGCCGCCGACCCACACAAGGACTCGACGGGCGGCACTGCTGGTCCGGCTACGGCGTCACCGCCACGCTCGTCGACGAGCCGGACCAGCGTGCGGAATTGAGCCGGATGCAGCCCAGTAAATGGGAATATCCACTCCGGGCAGGCTGCCGTGATCACCTGCACCCAGGCATCCTGCCCGACGCCCCAACAGACAGACGCCGGGTTACGAACGTCCCTTAGTGGTCGGCTCCGGAAGTCCTTCGGGGGGTTGCCCCCCGGGACGGCGCGTCTGTCGGGTGTCGCCGAACTCCTGGCTGGCACAGCCGTTGGCGAGGGCTGCTACCGCCATCCGGATGGCCACGGCCATCACCGACCGCCTGGCCGGCCGCGGGCTCGACGTCATCACTCCCGCGCCAGCGGACCGCGCGTTCGTCCACCAGGTCATCTTCAACGGACACACCCGGATTCACCGGACACACCCGGAGGTGCGCGTCAAACCAAACGGTTTGGGCGTTGTTCCCAGTCCGAGCGAGGGAACATGCGCTCGACGGCGGCCACCAGTGCGGCGCGGCGGGCGGCGATGGAGGGGTCCACGGCCTGGCCTGCGGCAGCGGCGGCGATTTCGGGCTGACCTGCCCAGGTCATGGCGATCTGGTTGATCAGGGCGAGGACGTCGACCGGGTCCCAGGCCGGGTCGAGCAGCCCGATGCGCTGTGCGTCGCGGAGTTGGTCGAGCTTGCCGGCGATCGTGGCCTGGAGGGGGTTGGTGGTGTTGTCTGCGGGCTCGGCCAGCTCCAGGCGGCCCCACATGATCAGGCGGTAGTGGTCCGGACGGGCCGTGAAGTGGTCGAAGAGGATGCCGGCATAACCGGGCAGGTCGGCCGGATCCAGCTGAGTGGCCTCGACGAGTGCGGTCGTCTCGCGTTCGGCGACGTGCGCGTAAAGGGCCTCCTTGCTGCGGAAGTAGGCGTAGACACGTTCCTTGCTCGTCCTGGCCTGCTTGGCGATGCGGTCCACGCGGGCGCCGGCGATCCCGTGCCGGGCGAACTCCTCCTTGGCTGCGGCGACGATCCGCTGGCGCGTGGAGTCGCCCGCGATGGCGGCGTCCGAGGTCTGGCCAGGGTTGGTGGAGCGAGGCATGAGCCCAGGATAGGCGACCGAACCGTTCGGTTTTGCGTTGCACTCCAGGCAGGCGTAGGATCACACCGAACAGTTTGGTTTGGTCAGCTATGGGCTGCCGATATGACACGAGGAGCGATCTCATGCAGCACCGCACCCTGGGACAGCAGGGACTGCGCGTCTCCGCGCTCGGACTGGGCGTGATGGGGATGTCCCTGGCCTACGGCCCCTCGAACGACGAGGACGGCATCTCCACCATCCGCCGCGCCCACGAACTCGGAGTCGACTTCTTCGACACCGCCGAGCTGTACGGCCAAGGCACCGGCAGCAACGAGACGCTGCTCGGCAGCGCAGTCAAGGACTTCCGTGACGAGGTCGTCCTGGCCACCAAGTTCGGCTTCGACATGACCAGCAAGACGCCGGGGATCGGCGTCAACAGCCGCCCGGAGAACATCCGCAAGGTCGCCGAGAACAGCCTGCGCTACCTCCAGACCGACCGCATCGACCTCTTCTACCAGCACATCTCCGACCCCGACGTACCGACCGAGGAGGTCGCCGGCACTGTCGGTGACCTGATCACCGAGGGCAAGGTGCAGTACTTCGGCCTGAGTAACGTCGGCCCGCAGTACATCCGCCGCGCCCACGCCGTCACCCCGGTCACAGCCCTTCAGTACGAGTACTCGGTCTTCGAACGCGAAGTAGAGGACGAGATCCTGCCGGTCCTGCGAGAGTTGGGGATCGGCCTGGTGCCGTACTCGCCGCTCGGCCGCGGCTTCCTCTCCGGCGTGGTCAAGCCCGCCGACGAGTATCCCGAGGGCGACATGCGCCGCTGGGACGAGCGCTGGCAGGGCGGGAACTACGCCTACAACCTGAACGCCGCCGAGCAGCTCCGAAAGCTCGCCGCCACCAAGGGCATCACCCCCGCCCAGCTTGCCCTGGCCTGGCTGCTCGCCCAGGGCGAGGACGTCGTCCCGATCCCGGGCACCCGCAGCGCCACACGTCTGGAGGAGAACGTCGGCGCCACCGACGTAGAACTCACCGAGGCCGACCTGGCCCGTATCCGGGAGGTCCTCCCCCAGGGCTCCGCAGGCAGCCGCTACCCGGCCTCGATGATGGCCGGCTATCGCACCGACTGACAGCTCGTACTCCAAGTTCGGCGGTCCCGGGCAAGCGGCGGCGATCAGCGGCGGCATGTCCTCCCGGGCGGGGCTGTGACCGGGAGGACATGCCGACGTGCGCACCAGCCACGACGGGCCCTGCTCCTCCTGATCAACCTCGAGGTCAACCGCTGACGGACGATCCGGCGGGGTTCCGGGGGTGCGACAGGCAGGGCTTCCGGGAATGCGGGCGGTAAAAATCCACTTCTACAGATTGGCCTGTCTGTCTTGTCTGTTGCCCTGGCCCGTGCGATAGCCCCGACCCCCGCCGAGCGCGAGCGGCTGAAGTGGATGGCCTACGGTCAAAAGACCGAGCACCGGCTGCGTATGCGGGCTCAGGTGATCCTGCACGCGGCGCGTGGGCGCTCCAACGCGCGCATCGCCCGTGTGACCGGATTACACCTGGACACCGTGCGGACCTGGCGGAACCGATTCGCTGCGCTGGGACTCACTGGGCTAGCCGACCGCAAGCGCTCTGGCCGTCCGCCCCGCTTCACCGCCTTGCAGGTCGCCCAGGTCAAGGCCCTGGCCTGTCGGCTTCCCTTCGAGGCCGGCGCGCCACTGTCGCGTTGGTCGTGCCCGGAGTTGGCCCGCGAGGCCATGGCGCGAGACATCGCCACGTTCGTGTCGGCCTCCACCGTGCGTCGCTGGCTCGCCCAGGACACCCTCAAGCCCTGGCAGCACCGATCCTGGATCTTCATCACCGACCCTGACTTCCGCCCCAAGGCCGAGCGCGTGCTGGACCTCTACGCCCGCACCTTCAACGGCAGGCCGCTCGGTGCGGACGAGTACGTCATAAGCGCGGATGAGAAGACCTCCATCCAGGCCCGCTGCCGCTGTCACCCCACCCTCGCACCAGGGCAGGCGAGGGCGATGCGAGTGAACCACACCTAGGGACGCGGCGGAGCGGTGACCTACTTGGCCGCCTACGACGTCCACCACGCCCGCGTGTTCGGCCGCACCGAAGCACGAACCGGCATCGACCCGTTCATGGCTCTCGTCGCTCAGGTCATGAGCCAGGAACCGTACACGAGCGCAAAACGCGTGTTCTGGGTCGTCGACAATGGCTCCTCCCACCGCGGCAAGATGGCCGCAGACCGGCTGACCGCGGCGTTCCCGAACACGGTGCTGGTCCACACCCCGGTGCACGCCTCCTGGCTGAACCAGGTGGAGATCTTCTTCTCCGTCGTGCAGCGCAAGGTCGTGGCGCCCAATGACTTCACCGACCTTGCCCAAGTCGGAAACCGGCTCCGAGCCTTCGAAGACCGCTACAACGCCACGGCGCAGCCGTTCCAGTGGAAGTTCACCCCCTCAGACCTGGACGATCTGCTGGCCAGACTCGACCGGCACACCGCCGATCACCCAGAAGAATCCTCCGTCGCGCCGGCAGCTTGATCAACCCCCGAAGGACTTCCGGAGCCGACCACTTAGGTTGGGCTGAGCCCGGTCGATTGCAGTCGACCGCGATACTGCAGGGGTGACAGCTGCAGACCACGAGGAGACCCGTCCTTCGGTGCCGCCGAGCCAACCTCCCCGGGCCGAGGGCTCGTCGCAGCCGGTGCCCGCGCAGCCCGCCCCGCCGCCTTACTTCACGACACCTCCCGCGCCGGGCGGGGCCGCGATGGCGGCATCGCCCAACGGGCTATCCTCGCCGCTGCCGCACTTCATGGCCGGTGCCGGATTCCTCGCGATGATGGTGGCGATGTTCGCGCCGTTGGCCTCGAACGGAGATCCCGTCTCTGCGCTGCGGACCACGGACCTTCCTTTCCTGACCCCGATGCTGGGCCTGGTGGCGCTGGTAGTGGCGACTGCGGTGCTGTGCGGTAATCCGCAGCTTCTCCGCCTCGGCCGAGCGGTCGCCCCGCTGCTGGGATTGCTGCTGTCGGCCGCCGTCGGCGGCGAAATCGTTCAATGGGGAGCCAAGGCGGCCAATCCCGAGTTGGGTTTGGCCTACATGGTGGCCCCCGGTACCTACTTCCTGATCGGCGGCATCCTGCTGCTGTCGTTGTCCGTGCTGTCCGTGCGGCCCGCCGGTCACGCCAGTCCTTTCGCGGGGTAAGGCGCATTCCGCGACAGTTAAGGCTTATTCCAGATGGTTGTTTTTGGTGAGTCGGCGGTAGCAGAGTAGGGCGTAGCCGAGGTCGGCGATGGGCTTCCCCCTGAGATGTGGACACCCTGAGACTGGACGTTGGTCCAGAGGAAGGGGTGTCCCCGTGGGGGCGTCCATCGAAGTACACGGAAGAGTTCCGGCGTGACGCGGTCGACCTGGTCCGTTCGTCGGGGCGGCCGATCAACCAGGTCGCTCGTGAGCTCGGGCTGAGTCATGAGACCCTGCGGAACTGGGTCCGGAAGCAAGATCAGCGGACCGGGTCCGGCGGAGCGGTGCCTGCCGCTGATGGGTTATCGGTGGCGGACAAGGACGCCGAGATCGCCCGCCTGCGGCGTGAGGTGACTGAGCTGCGGCAGGAGAAGGAGATCCTGCGCAAGGCAGCCGCCTATTTCGCGAAGGAAATGGATCGGTACTCAGCCGCTTCCGGTTCATCTCCACCCACCGCGCCGCCTTCGGCATCAAGCGGCTGTGCCGGGTCCTGGCCGTATCCCAGTCCGGGTTCTACCGCTGGACGGCCAGCGAACCGGCCCGGCAGGCCCGCGCTGCCGCCGAGGACACCCTCGCCGAGCAGATATCAGGATTATTCACGCCGACTCCGGTGGTGCCTACGGATCCCCTTGGGTGACCCTCGAACTGCACTACCAGGGCGTGCGAGTCAACCGCAGACAGGTCGAGCGGATCATGCGGCAGCGTAACGTCGTAGGCCGACACATGCGCCGCCGCCAGCGGACCACGATCCCCGACCCGGCCACCCCGCCAGCTCCGGACCTGATCGGCCGGGACCTCACCGCCAACGCACCCGACCAGCGGTGGTGCGGCGACATCACCTACCTCCGCGTCGGCGCCAGCTGGCTCTATCTGGCCACCGTCATCGACATCGCCACCCGAAGGCTTGTCGGCTGGTCGATCAACACCCACATGCGTACCAGCCTGGTCACCGACGCCCTGCACGCCGTCGCCGCCCGCGGCGACCGGGTCCACGAGGTGATCTTTCACAGCGACCGCGGCGTCCAGTACGGCAGTAGTGACTTCGCCGACGCCTGCAACCGCCACGGCATCCGCCGCTCGATGGGCCGGATCGGTTCGTCGTACGACAACGCCCTGGCCGAGGCGTTCTTCGCTTCGCTCAAGCGTGAACTCGACGTCGACCGACGCCGCTGGAACAGCGAGGCCGACGCCCGCCGCGACGTGTTCCGGTGGATCGCCTTCTACAACCACCGACGATGCCACTCCGCACTCGGATACCTCAGCCCCGCCGGCTACGAACAGACCCTCACACCGACTACGATCCATCAAATCGCGGCATAACCGGTGTCCACATTCCGGGGGGAACCTTAGGGGCTTCGTCCGCCGGTACATCGACATGAAGTGGCCGGGCGCGGCGGCCAAGTCACGAGAGAGCACGACGGATGCGCTGGCGACCGTGACGGCTGCGCTGGTGCGGGACCTGGCCGGGCGGCCTGATCCGGCGCTGCTGCGGCGGGCTTTGCGGGAGTGGGAGTTTCCGCCCGCGTCTCGGCAACTCGACCGTCCGGCGGAGGTAGCCGGCGCGCTGCGCTGGCTCGGCAAGGCATCCCTGCCGTTGTCGGCGATGGCAGAAGCCGCGGTGATGCGTCCGGTGCTGGACACGCTGGGTTTGACGATGGACGGACGGCCGGCGGCGGCGTCGACGACCAGGCGGCGGCGCTCGGTCTTCTACAACGTTCTTCAGCACGCGGGTGGAGTTGGAGCTGTTGGACTTCAACCCGGTCGACAAGCTGCGGGTGCGGTCGTTCCGGCGGAGGGTGGTCGGGGAGGTGGATCGCCGCGTGGTGGTCAACATCCGTCAGGCGCGCGAGCTGCTGACCGGGGTGACGTACGTCGGCCAGCGCGGGAAGAACGGCCGCCGTGGTGAGCGCCTGGTCGCCTTCTACGCCTGCCTCTACTTCGCGGCGCTGCGGCCGAGTGAGGCCCTGGGTCTGCGGGAGCGGGACTGTCATCTTCCGGCAACCGGCTGGGGCCTGCTGAAGAAGCGCATCCGCAGGTCAGAGAGCGTTTTGGCTGATCTTCGAGGTGCCCCCGGCAGGATTCGAACCTGCGACACACGGTTTAGGAAACCAACAGTCGACAGAGCACTTCAGGTCCGCTGACCTGCATCGGCGGGTCCACCTCCGGGCTACTTGGTCAAGATCAGTCCGTACATGGTCCGTGGAGGTCGACGTGTGCGCTGCGGCTCGCCCGAGGACGGCCGGAGGCCGCCCGCAGGGCGGGGCCGCAAGCGCGGAAGGCAGGCCGTGGAGCCGACCCCTGCCCGGAAAAGGTCAAGACGACTGCCGGCGGGCATCGGTGGCTGCCGTTGGCCTGCTCGCCTTGTCGCCCGGCGTCGACCCCAAGCCGTACAGCTACCCGTCGTCACAGCAGCTCTAGCTCCCAAGTTTCGAATGGCGGCTCGACTGTGTACTCGGGGTCGCAGTATCGGCGGATGTACTGCGCCGCGCGCCACTGGGCATCGCCTTCGTTCGTCACCTGGCCGTGCTCGTCGATGTCGAGCACATTGGAAAAGATCGCCATGACCTGTTCCAGCGTCGAGCCGAACTGCATCAGAGCAGGCCGGTAGTCGATCCCGTCCAGAAGGTCTAGGCACAGCGTGCCATTGGCGAGGTAGAACGCGAAGAAGCGATAACACGACCTGACATCTTCCGGCAGTTGGCCCACAGACTGATCATGCAGCACTGGTCAGAGCGCTGCTACCCGATGGCAAGCCGCGTAGCGGCGCGGCAGCCGATCGTCGCGCCATCACTCGTACGCGGCCGCATCAGCGACCTGCGCATTACGAGATCAAGTTGCCCGCGCCGTCGACCTGGGCACCTAGTACTGCAACGGCAGTTGGTTACGGGTAGCCGCGTCGTCGGTAGTGGCAGGTTCGGGCTTGGTGTTGGCGGCGGCGTCGCCATCGGGACCAGG
>NZ_JBITJH010000027.1:0-68910 GCF_044459745.1 Micromonospora sp. NPDC050187 | reverse complement strand
CGACCTGATCCTCACCCTGCGCCGCTGAGGTTTGGTGGTTGCAGGGGTCCCCTCCTCATCAGAATGCGGTAACAGGGGACCCCTGCAATCACCCCCCCCCCCCCCCCCCCCCCCCCCCCCCCCCCCGGGGCGCCCCCCCCCCCCCCCCCCCGCCCCGGATCTGTGTGGTCGCGCGCTCTGACCCTCGATTCCTGGGTCAGGGGCTTGTGTCTCAAGCCGCTTGAGATCGCATAGTGGGCGTCGTGGACATGAACGAGCTGTACGCCATCGGGGACGTCGCCCGGCGGACCGGCCTGAGCGTCAGCGCGGTCCGGTACTACGCGGACGCCGGTGTCGTCACGCCGGCCGCCAGCACCCCGGCCGGCCACCGCCTGTACGACGTGTCGGCCATCGCCCGGCTGGAACTGGTCCGGACGCTACGGGAACTCGGTGCCGGCCTGGACGAGATCCGGCGGGTGCTGGCGGGCGAGGCGACGCTGCGCGAGCTGGCCGCCACCCACCTGGCCCTGCTGGCACGGCAGGAGGCACGACTGCGCAGCCGTCGCGCGGTGCTGTCGGCCATCCTGCGGCAGGACTCCACGGCCGAGCAGGTCCTGCTGATGCACAAGCTGGCCGGCATGTCGGACGAGGAGCGCGACCGGCTGATCGACGAGTTCTGGACTGAGGTCTCCACCGGCTGGGAGCCGCCGGAGCGGATGGTCGAGTGGTGGCGGGCGGCCCGGCCGGAGCTGCCCGAACGTCCCACCGCTGCCCAGTTGGAGGCGTGGGTCGAGCTGGCCGAGCTGGTCCGGGACACCGAGGTCCGGCAGGCCGTGCGCCGTGAGTTGTACGAGGTGTGCACCACCGGGGCCGGGCCGCTGATGACCTCGTCGCCGATGCTGGACACCCTGGAGGCGGCCACGCCGATCGGCCAGGCGGCGATGGACGCGGCGCGGGAGCGGGTGCCGCCGGACTCGCCGCAGGGGCGGGAGATCGCCGACCGGTGGATCGGGTGGCTGACCGGCATCTTCGCGGCACCGGACAGCCCCGTGATGCCGGACACGCCCGAGTTCCGGATCCAGACGGCCGACCACATGCTGGCGGGCGCGGAGTGGGACCGCACGCCGCCGGACCCGGAGGGACCGTTCGACCGGTACCTGGCGCTGGTCACCGCCGTGAACAACGTGCCGCCGGAGCGGTTCCCGTTCGAGTGGCTGGCGGCGGCACTGCGCGCGTCAGCCCTACCGGCTCGCTGAATGGCTGTCCGGTGAGGCCGACCCTGCCGGCCTGCCCGCCTGTCTGCCGGCGAAGCGCTGGCGGGCCGGTGAGGAGGGATCTGCTGCACGCCACCCGTAAACGAGGTTCAGGTGCGGGGCTCTAGAAGCGATCGGGGCGGCAACCGGACAACGCCGGCTCGGCGATGCCGTCGGTCAACTCCCGCGCGACAAGGCGGCCCACGGCCGGGGCGAGGGTGACCCCCGAGTGCATCACCGCCAGGTAGAGACCGGGTACCTCGGCGACCGGGCCGACGATCGGCTCACCGTCGGCCGGCATGGGGCGTACTCCGAGTCGGGTGCTGAGCAACTCGACGCCCCCGGCACCACGGAACGTGGACCGGACGGCGGCAAGGGTCCGTTCGGGTGAGTCCGCGGCGGCGATCAGCCGGTCCGCGGCGACCTGCCGGAGATCGAAGTCCTGGGTGTTGACCACGGTGCGGACCAGATTGGCCGGCGCGCGAAACCGGAACAGCGGCGACGGCGACGGCTCGACCGGGACACGCACGCCGAGCGGCGCGCCCAGCGCGGCCGTGGCAACACCGGCCGCCAACACCACAGTCGTACCGGAGAGGGGTCCCACAGCCGTCTCGACCCCGGCAACCCGGCCCGCCGCATCCCGGCGGACCGCGGTGACCGCAGCGTCCGGATGCACCCGGGCGCCATGGGCGCGGGCGCCCGCGACTAGCCGCTCGGTCACGCCCACCGAGTCGACAGCGCCGTCGCCGGGTGCCCACACGGCCCACTCCGGGGGCTGCCGAAGATTCGGCTCGAGCGTCATCACGGTGGCCGCGTCCACGATCTCCTGCCCGGGCCCGACCTCCGGCGCGCCGCCCTCCGCACGCCAACTCAGCGAGCCGGACCAAATCACCGGAAGTCCCGGCAACTCGGCCTCGACCCGGCGGTACTCCTCCGTCGCGGTGGCCCGCATCCCGGCCGCCGGACCGGTGAGCACCCCGGACGCTCCGATCCAGGCAAACGAATCCGCCGTCACCCCGGCGCCCGGCCGCCCGGCGTCGACCAACGTCACGGTGGCGCCCGCCCGGGCGGCGTGATAAGCCACCGACGCGCCGACTATGCCAGCTCCGACGACGATCACGTGCCTACCCACCGGTGCACTCAACACCTCGGCGACCCTACTGCCCGCAGCGGCTTTGCCCGTGCGCCCTCACGAGTCGCACCCGCTGACCGACGACTGCCCGTCAACGGGATTCAGGCGCGGAACACTAGTGCGCGGGCTTGACGGCGCGGACGAAGCTGGCCCATGTGGCGGGGGAGAAGGTGAGGGTGGGCCCGGCCGGGTCCTTGCTGTCGCGAACGGCGACGAGGCCGGGCAGGTTGTCGGCGACCTCCACACAGTCACCCCCGTTGCTGCCACTGCGGGTGCTCTTGCGCCACTCGGCGTCAGCCAGATCAGCCATGGTGAACCTCCCCGATGATCTTGTTGATCAGTTGTCTTGATTGTGCCTCATCGAGCGTCAGGTCATCGAGGCTTGCCCACACCTGCTCGTAGGCTGCGTACTCCTCCGGTCGGTCCAGGTAGAGCGCTCCGGTCCACGACTCGCAGTAGACCACTGGTGGCTCGGGCGTGGTCCGCCTGCCGGGTGGAAAGTCGAGGATGACGAAGGTGCCCGCTTCCACGCCTCGATGGATGCCGGCGGTCAGTGGAAGCACTCGGACGGAGACGTTGAATAGCTCCCCGACCTCCAGCAGGTGACGAAGCTGGTCTGCCATGGTCGTCGCATTGCCAACCGTGCGGAGCAGCGCTGCCTCGGCCAGGATCACCTCCAGTTTGGGTGCCCGAGGCAGCTTCCGGTGCAGAAGGGCCTGCCGTTGTAGTCGCACCTCGACCAGGCGTTCACGCTCTTCTTCCGTCACCTCGTGTCGGTGCTGATAGACCGCGAAGGCGTAGGCGCGCGACTGGAGCATGCCGGGGATCAGCGCTTCGTCGAATCGGCGGATGGCGGACGCGGCGGATTCCAGGCCGACGTAGAGTTCGAACCACTCGGGGATGGCGTCGACGTACGAGTGCCACCAGCCTTTGGCCTTGGTCTCGTCGGCCAGGGCGGTGAGCGCGGCGGACAGCTCGGGCGTCGCGCCGTACAGCTCGCACAGGGCTCGGACGTCGAGGGCGCGGGCCGAGCCGAGGCCGTTCTCGATGCGCCACATCTTCTGTCGACTGCAGTGCAGGGCGTCCGCCGCGCCGTCGAGGGTGATCTGTGCTTCGGTGCGTAGCTCCCGCAGCGCCCGCCCGAGCTGCCGTCTCGGGACGGTCGATCCCATGTCGTCGGCCATCCGGCATTCCTTCCCGCGTTGCGTTTTGTTACATCGGTACGCCACCGGTGAAACGTCGAGCTGTCACTTGGGAAATGGTGGGCCCGCCGCCGTGCACGCAATGGCTATTACGCATCGGACCCTACCGGAATCCGTCGGCAACAGCCATGTTCGCGCAATTCCCATACTCGCAATTCGCGCACCATTTCCGGTTCGCCAGGTCATGCCTGCCGCAGTCGTTGGGAGCCGTTCGACGGACCGTAGGTCAAGCTTGTTCCTGGGTGCCGGCGGTGAGACGTCGCCCCCAGTTGCGCATGTACTCGATGGCCTCCGGTGGTCCGTGAACGACAACCGGGGCTTCGAGTGCTCCGATGCAGAAGGTGGCCCAACCGAGGGAGTCGGCGGCGATGTGCACCCGGCACGACGTGTCATCGATGGGCTCCACGGTCCCGTAGTCGGCAATCTCGTCCCTGACCCGCTCAGCGGGGGCCTGGACGGTGGCATGAACGGAATACCGGCCGGGCATCGATCTGATCTGAGCGCGCACGTACTCGACGGGATCATCCGCAGGAAGCCGGCGTGGGGCGAACCTCTTCCCGGTCCGGCTCGGGCCATCGATCCGGTCGACACGGAAGATGCGCCAGTCGCCCCGGCCAAGGTCCCAGGCGATGAGGTAGAGGCGGTTCTCGACGCTGACGATCCGGTGCGGGTCGACCGTCCTGCGGGCGACCTGACCGGTTCGCGTCCCATAGGTGAACTCCAGCGTCTCATCATCTCGGCAGGCCAGGGCAACGGTCGTCAACGAGGCGACATCGGTGATGGCGGCATGCCGCTCGGTGCCGCGCGCCGGGACGGCGACGGCTCGGAGGCTGTCGATGCGGCGTCGAATACGCACGGGAAGCACCTGGACGATCTTGGCCATGGCGCTGAGTGCGGCATCCCCGGACGGGGGGTGGGCGCCGGAGGCGATCTCCTTGAGTCCCATGACGATGGCGGCAGCCTCCTCCTCGCTGAGTACCAGGGGCGGGAGGGAAGCGCCTGGGCTGAGCTGGTAGCCGCCGCCGGTGCCTCTCGTCGTGGTGATCGGATACCCGAGCTCCTGTAGGCCGTCGACGTCACGGCGGAGCGTGCGCTGACTGACACCGAGTCGGCGGGCGAGTTCATCGCCGGGCCAATGACGCCGGTTCTGAAGCAGTCCGAGGAGTTCGAGGACTCGGGTGCTGCTCGGCATGACTCGACTCTAGCGCTACTTGTGGCCACATAGCGGCCACAAGTGCGGTGAGGATGGGAAGTGCCAGGACCCCCAGGGAAGGACCTACGAACTTGCGCATCCTCGTCACCGGAGCAACCGGCCAGGTCGGGCGTCACCTCGTCGCTCAACTACACGAGGCCGGACACGACGTCCGAGCACTCACCCGCAATCCCGCAAAGGCCGAGCTACCGCCCGGCGTCCGGGCGGTAGCAGGCGACCTGACCGACACCACCACGCTCGGACCCGCCTTCGAAGGAGTCGAAGCAATCCATCTGATCACCTTCGGCGGTGAGGGCTTCGAAGATCTGACCAACGGCTCGGAGATCATCGAGCTCGCCGAGCGCCATGGCATCGGTCGAGCCACCGTGCTCGGTGGCTGGTCCCCCACCAGCATCGAAAGCGCCCTCATGTCCAGCACCATCAGCTGGAGCATCCTGCAACCTGTGGAGTTCATGAGCAATGCCCTCGAATGGGCCGAGGAGATCCGCGCCAAACGCACCGTCTCCATGCTCGCCGCCTACCCCAGCTCGGTGGTGCACGAGGCTGACATCGCCAGCGTCGCCGCGACTGCGCTCACCCAGGATGGTCACGGAGGACGGAGCTACCCGCTCACCGGACCAGAGGCACTCACCCCACGGGAACGAACCCGGATTCTCGCCGAGACCACCGGTCAGGACATCGCCTTCGTGCAACTCACCGAGGACGGCGAACGTGCTCGGCTGCGGGGTTACGGCTACGACGACGACTACGTGGAGTTCGGAATCCAGTTGGCCACCAACCCTCCCGAAGCCGCCGGTGTGGTTCTGCCCACCGTCGAAAAGGTCACCGGGCATCCCGCTCGAACCTTCGCCCAGTGGGCACAGGAACACTCAGGGCGGTTCCGCACCACGCCCTGACCCGTGGCCGGCCGATCGCTTCCCCTACCCGGTCGGCGCGCTCCAGCAGCGTCCGCCCCGTCGATCATGAAGTTGTGGCGCCCAATCAGCGTCTTTTGTGGAGGTTCGGTTGGTGCCCGAACTCCATGATCGACGGGGCGGTACGGGGTGGTCGCCGGCTGTCTTGTCTGGAGCCGGTCTTTCGGGGTCACCACGGTTCCTCAGGCGCTCCGGCGTAGGTCCGGCACGTCGGGGAACTGGTGGAAGCCGGCCGACCGGTAGGTGGCGACGGCGCCGACGTTGGCGCTCGGGGTGCACACGATCGCGCTCGACGAGCCCATTTCCCGTAGGGTGGCCGCCGCGGCGACGGTGATCGCCGTGCCGTAGCCGCGGCCGCGATGGTCGCGGTGCACGCCCATCGGTTCGAGCAACCCGGGCCGTCCCGGACCGGCCGACCACACCGTCGCGGTCGCCACCGCGGCGCCGTGGTCGTCGTAGGCGACCAGACACCGGGCGTCGGCGTACGCCGATCCGGTGGCCATCGCGTGCCACCCCTCGTCCGTGAACGTCGACCCGTCGAACGCCGCGCGCTGCACGGCGGCCCGGACCGGGGCCTGCTCCGGGCCGGTCACCTCGACCCGTACGCCGCTGTCCTCGACGGGCTGCGCGAGGTCACGCTGAAGCGGTGTCCACGGCTCGTCGAGATCCCACCCGGCAGCGAGCAGCAGCTCGCGGAAGACTCCGTCGAATCGCGCCTCGACGGATACGCTTCCCGGCGGAAGGACGCTGCGCTCCGGCCGGGTCACGTCGGCGGCCATCTGCTGGGCCAGTTCCTCGTCCCGGCCAGCGCCCGGGGCGATCGCCAGTCGCACCAGGCCGGGACCGTCCAGCAGCCCGAGGGCGAGGATCCTTCCGTCGCGGCTCCAGGTGCGGACCGCGCGGGCCGTTTCCTCTGCTCCGAACCTCCAGTGCCAGCCCAGGTCCCCCGGATGCAACTGGATCGGTGCCCCGTCGTGCTGCCAGTGGCGCAGCACGTGCACAGCCTCGCCCAACCCGTCGACTCCTGGCGTGCTCATCACGACCGACACATCCTGATCCAAACACCGCCGTCCCGCCGGACTCAACGGGATATTGCCTTGTTGCCCTGCGTGGCCGTGCCTACCGTACGGTGATGCCCTTGCGACTGCTGTCGGTGACGTTCGATGCGCACGACCCGGACCGGCTGGCCCGGTTCTGGGCCGACCTGCTCGGCCGTGAGGTCGTCGAGGACGCCGGGGGCGCGCTCCTGCCCGGCGACGACACCCAGGTCGGCCTCCGCTTCGCGCCCGGCGGCGCGGACACGGTCCGGCCGAACCGGATGCACCTGCACCTGCACCTGACCAGCGCCAGCGCCGCCGACCAGCAGCAGACGGTGGCGACGGTGCTGCGGCTCGGCGGTGGCCATCTCGACGTCGGGCAGCGCCCCGAGGAGGGGCACGTCGTTCTGGCCGACCCCGAGGGCTACGAGTTATGCGTCATCGAGGCGGGCAACAACTTCCTCGCCGGGTGTGGGCTGCTCGGGGAGGTCGCCTGCGACGGCACCCGGGAGGTCGGCCTCTTCTGGAGCGAGGCGCTGGGCTGGCCGCTGGTGTGGGACCAGGATGAGGAGACCGCGATCCAGTCACCCCACGGCGGCACGAAGGTCGCCTGGGGCGGCCCGCCCGTGGCTGCGAAAGTGGGGCGCAACCGGCAGCGCTTCGACCTCGCCCCGGTCGATGGCGACCAGCAGGCCGAGATCGACCGGCTGCTCTCCCTCGGGGCCACCCGGCTCGAGACCGGTGCGGACGGCGCGGTCGTGTTGGCCGACCCGGACGGCAACGAGTTCTCCGTGCGACAGAGCTGACCAGAGCGTGGCCATGTCGCCAGTGGGTCAGGACACCCTGCTGCGGGAAGACGGCGGGGGAGCGGCGGCGTCGGCGTGGATTCGGGCGTCGGCGCGGCCCGGCGTGTAGCCGTACTCGCGGGCGAAGGCGGCGACGAAGGCCGACGGGCTGGCGTAGCCGATGCGGTGGGCCACCTCGCCGACCGGTCGGATCTCCAGCAGCGCCAGCGACGCGCGCAGGCGCAGTCTGGTCCGCAACCGGGTGTACGACATGCCGAACTCGCGGACGAAGTCGCGTTGCAGGGTCTTGACGCTGACGTGCAGGCGTTCGGCCCACTCGTCGAGGCGGGTGGGGTCGCCGGGGTCGTGGGCCAGTGCCATGGCGACCGTCACCGCGACGCCCGAGCCACCGGGTTGCCGGTCGTCGACGGTCCGGGGCGCGAGTCCGGCCATGATGCGGCATCGTGGCGATGAAGGACGGCCGGGTCGTCACACAGGGGTCGCCGGCCGACGTGGTGGACGCGGCCCTCATGCGGGAGGTCTCCGGCCTGCCGGGCATGGTGATGCCGAACCCGGTCACCGGCACCCCGATGGTGGTGCCGACCGTCTGACCCGGCGTCAGGTTGGCCCGAAGGAACACCCTCCATGCGTGTGCGGCATTGACTTTAATCGATCGCGTGTCTAGGGTGACTCCGACAACGCGCTCTGTCGATGGGGGTCGGGATGTTCGTCGGGCCTGCCGCACGTGCGCGTACCCGGTGGACCCGCCTCCTGGCGTGGGTCTCGTCGATGATGCTGGCGGCCGGTGTGATCCTGGCGCCGCCGGCATCCGCACTCGCCGCCCGTTCGGCGCAAACCACGGCACCCCTCCAGCCGGTGATCAGCTTCCCGGGCGGGAGCAGCGTTCCTGAAGGCGGCCGGATCGCCATCAGATTCGACGCTGACGGCGACACGACGGTGACCCGGTTCCGGTACGGCGTCAACAGCACGCATCTGGCCAGCGAGGTCCCGGTCGGGCCGGACGGTACGGCCTCCGTGCTGGTCGACGTGAGTCGGCCCGGTGAGCACAGTGTGCACGCGATTGCGGTGGACGGCGACAACCGGCTCAGCGGCCTTTCCGCGGCTCGCTTCATGGTCACCGTCGTCTGGGACCTCAGGGGGTGGGTGCTCGACTCGACCACGTTCCTGCCGGTGTCGGGGGCGATTATCCGGCTGGAACCGAGCGGGGGTGAGGTCGTCACCGGTGCCGACGGCTACTTCCAGTTCGATGTGGAGCCGGGCGTCCACACCCTCAGTGGCCTGCACGCCGGCCCGCCCAGCCTCTCCGGGAGTCAGCAGTTGCTGCTCGACGGCCAGGGTGTGACGTTCGACCTGTACCTGTTCCCGGACTCCGGCAGTCGGGGAGTCGGCTGAGCCTCGCCGGGCTCCGGATCCTCCCCGACGGGGCAGAGGCCCTTCGCGGTCCCGGGCTGTGCGCGGCCCGGCGCCCACTCCGGCTGCGACGGCTCCGGCCGGTCAGTCGCGCAGCGTACGCAGGATGCGGGTGAGCTGTTCCCGGTCGGACGGTGGGAGGCTCCCGAAGAGGTCCTCGGCGGCGGTCCGGCGGGCGGCGTGGATGGTGGCGCCGACGCGCCTACCCTCCTCGGTCGGCGCGACCAGGGTGGCGCGGCGGTCCGCCGGGTCCCGGCGGCGTGCCACGAGGCGGCGCGCCTCCAGGTCGTCCACCACCTCGGTGGCCGAGCGCGGGGCGATGCGCAGGTGCTCGGCGAGCGCGCCGGGTCGCAGCGCGCCGTGCCGGATCAGCACCCCGAGCGCCCGGGACTGGGCGGGCGTGACGTCCCACGGCGCGAGCGCCTCCCGGGTGCGGTGGCGCAGCCGCCGCGTCACCGCCCAGAACGCCTCGGCGAGGCCGTCCTCGGGCTCGTCGGTGTCTCCCGTCACGGGGAATACGGTAGCAGCAGAAGCTGTTGCTCCCTCATGTTGAGGTAACCTCAGCATTGCCTACGGGAGGAAGTACCCCTTGGAACCCACCCCCTCCGGCCGCGACCGCGGCCCCCGCAGGGTCAGCGCCGCCGAGAAGGAGCAGGCCCGCCAGGTGTCGCTGCGGCGCATCGGTGGACTGTTCGCCCGGCACCGGGGCGCACTCGCCACGGTCACCGCGATCATCGTGGTGTCCTCGGTGCTCGCCATGGCCTCGCCCTTCCTGCTCCGCGCCGTGATCGACCGGGCCCTGCCGGAGCGCGACCTGGCGCTGCTGGTCTGGCTGGTGGCCGGCATGGTCGTGGTCGCCGCCGTGACCTCCGTGCTGGGCGTGGCGCAGACCTGGATCTCCACCCGGGTCGGTCAGCAGGTCATGCACCGGCTGCGCACCGACGTCTTCACCCACCTGCAACGGCAGTCGCTGGCGTTCTTCACCCGCACCCGCACCGGCGAGGTGCAGTCCCGGATCACCAACGACATCGGCGGCATGCAGAGCGTGGTCACCTCGACCGCCACCTCGATCGCGTCCAACCTGACCACCGTGGTCGCCACCGGGGCGGCCATGGTCGCACTCTCCTGGCGGCTCTCCCTGGTCTCCCTCGTCGTGCTGCCGCCGGCCATCTGGCTGACCCGCCGGGTCGCCCACCTGCGCCGCGAGATCACCGCACAGCGCCAGCGCGAGCTCGCCGACCTGAACGTCACCGTCGAGGAGGGGCTGTCGGTCAGCGGCGTGCACCTGGCCAAGACCCTCGGCACCGGCCCCACCCTGGCCGCGCGCTTCGCCGGCTCGTCGGCCCGCCTGGTCGACCTGGAACTGCGCTCCGAGCTCGCCGGACGCTGGCGGATGGCCACGATGAGCATCGTGTTCGCCGCGATTCCAGCGGTCATCTACCTCAGCGCCGGCCTGCCCGGCACCGCCGGCACGCTCAGCATCGGCACCCTGGTCGCCTTCACCGCGTTGCAGGGCGGCCTGTTCCGCCCGCTGATGGGCCTGCTCAACGTGGGCGTCTCGATGACCGCCTCACTGGCGCTGTTCGCCCGGATCTTCGAGTATCTGGACCTACCGGTCGAGGTGGACGACCCCGCCGAGCCGGTCGACGTCGACCCCCGCCGGGTCCGGGGCGACCTGCGCCTCACTGACGTCACGTTCCGCTACCCGGGCAGCGACACCGCCGCTGTCGCCGGGATCACCCTCGACGTGCCCGCCGGCACCGGCCTGGCCCTGGTCGGCGAGACCGGGTCCGGCAAGAGCACCCTGGCCGCGCTGGTGAGCCGGCTGCACGACCCGACGAGCGGGCGGATCACCGTCGACGGCGTCGACCTGCGCCACCTGCGCCTGGCCGACCTGTCCGCGATCGTCGGCGTGGTCAGTCAGGAGACCTACCTGCTGCACACCACGGTGCGGGAGAACCTGCGCTACGCCCGTCCGGACGCCACCGACGCCGAGATCGAGGCCGCCGCCCGCGCCGCCCAGATCCACGACCTGATCGCCGGGCTGCCCGACGGGTACGACACGGTCGTCGGCTCGCGGGGGCACCGTTTCTCCGGCGGCGAGAAGCAGCGTCTCGCCATCGCCCGTACGCTGCTGCGCGACCCGCGCATCCTGATCCTCGACGAGGCCACGAGCGCGTTGGACACCGAGACCGAGCGCGCCGTGCAGCGGGCGTTCGACGAGGTGGCCCGGGGCCGCACCACCATCACCATCGCGCACCGGCTCTCCACCGTGCGCGACGCGGACCAGATCGCCGTGCTCGACCACGGGCGGATCGTCGAGTCCGGTAGCCACGACGGCCTGCTGGAGCGCGCTGGTCGCTACGCCGCCCTCGCCGCCTGACGACGCGACGGACGTGGACATGCAACGATCAGCCATGGCCACCATCGAAGTCGTGCTCGGCGACATCACTCGCCAGGACGTCGACGCCATCGTGACCGCCGCGAACGAATCACTGCTCGGCGGAGGTGGGGTCGACGGCGCGATACACCGAGCGGCCGGGCCCCGGCTGGCGCAGGCGGGCTCGGCGATCGCGCCATGCGATCCGGGCGACGCGAAGGCGACTCAGGCCTTCGATCTCGACCCGCCGGTACGGCACGTCATCCACACCGTCGGTCCGGTCTGGGAGGGCGGCGCCTACGGCGAGGCGGAGGTCCTGGCCTCCTGCTACCGACGCAGCCTGCAGGTGGCCGACGAGCTCAGGGCACGGACGGTCGCTTTCCCGGCCATCGCCACCGGTGTCTACGGTTTCCCGCCCGGTGAAGCCGCCCGCATCGCCGTCAGTACGGTCCGCCGCACCCCTACGGCCGTCACCACGATTCGTCTGGTCGCCTTCGACGAAGCCACCCACGAGCTGTACACCGCCGCCCTGCACGACGAAATCGGAGGTGATGGGCCCTGCTGATGAGAGGTTGTGCGCGATAACACTCGACTGCCCCGACCCGCTGGCTCTGGCGGCGTTCTGCCAGCAGGCCACCGGTCTCCCGGTCAACCCGAAGTCCGACGCCGACGTCGCCGGTCTGGACGGCGCGGACAGTCTCTTCATCGGCTTCCAACGGGTCGACGACTACCGCGCCCCCTGCTGGCCCGACCAGACCGTGCCCCAGCAGTTCCACCTCGACCTCGCGGTCGAGAACCTGGACGAGGCCGAGGCCCGGCTCCTGGAGCTTGGCGCGGGCAGACCGGCCCACCAGCCGAACGAGGACAGGTGGCGCGTCCTCACAGATCCGGCCGGGCACCCCTTCTGCCTGGTCGTCAAAGGCTGACCGCGTCGGCGCGGGCAGCGGCCGGGTGCCCCCGGAGCGTCAGCTCCGCCCGTGAGGACTCCGCACGCCGATCGCGCTGCGGAGTGAACTGCCTCACGCGCTGTCACAACGGTCGGTCGCACGGTGTCTTGAGGTCGAACCCTCGAACGAAGGAGACACCATGGCGAGGAACACCGACGTGGTCGTGGTTGGCGGCGGATACGCCGGCGTGATGGCGGCCAATCGCCTGACGCGGCGCGACGACGTGACCGTGACTCTGATCAACCCGCGTCCGAGCTTCGTCGAACGGATCCGCCTGCACGAACTGGTGGGCGGGTCCGACGACGCGGTGGTCGACTACGGAGATGTCCTGGGCGAGGGCATCCGTCTGGTGGTCGACACCGTGACCCGGGTCGACGCGGCAGAGCGCAGCGTGACGTTGGCGACCGGCGGCCAACTCGGCTACGACTACCTCATCTACGCGGTGGGCAGTGGCAGCGCCGATCCGCGGGTGCCCGGAGCGGCCGAGTTCGCCTATCCGATCGCCAGCCTGGAGGAGGCACAGCGGCTGCGGCAGGTCGCCGACGCCGCGCCCGCAAGAGCCGCGCTGACGGTTGTCGGAGCCGGACCGACCGGCATCGAGACCGCCTCGGAGCTGGCGGAGTTGGGCCGCACCGTGACCCTGGTCTGCGGCGAGGTGCTCGGCCCGTACCTGCACCCTCGGGGGCGACGCGCGGTGTCCAAGCGGCTCGCCGAACTCGGCGTGACCGTGATCGAAGGCCCCGGCGCGACGGTGACGGCGGTGACTCGCGATGCCGTGCGGCTCGGCGACGGCCGCGAGCTGCCGAGCAGGGTGACCATCTGGACCGCCGGGTTCGGCGTGCCGGATCTGGCCCGCCGCAGCGGGCTGAGCACCGATGCCCTGGGCCGCCTGCGCACGGACGAGACCTTGACGAGCGTGGACGACGCGCGCATCGTCGCGGCCGGGGATTCGGCGGCACCGTCGGATCTGCCGTTCCGGATGAGCTGCCAGTCCGCAGTACAGCTGGGTCCGCAGGCCGCCGAGACGGTGCTCAGCCGGATCGCGGGTGAGCAGCCCGCGCCTGTCGACGTGGGGTTCGCCGGCCAGTGCATCAGCCTGGGACGCCGGGCCGGCATCTTCCAGTTCGCCCACAGGAACGACACGGCGACGAGGCTCCACCTCGGTGGCCGTCCGGGCGCGAAGCTCAAGGAGTTCGTGGTCAGGCACACCATCAAGCAGTTGGCGTACGAGGCACGCAAGCCCGGTTCCCGCAACTGGTGGATCAAGGATGACCAGCGCCAACAGCTGTTGCGGGCCAAGCGCGGCGAGGCCCTGACGACCGTTGAACGGTAGGCCTGGCCCGACATCCGTGGCCGGTCCGGCCGACCGTCTGTGCCACCGGTGTCGCGGTAGCAGAGACGGGGCAGCTCGACAGCGTACGGATCGCACCGCATGTCGTGCGGCGACGCCCTCGTCGCGGGACGCCGCCGCACGCATGCGTTCGTCCGGAACCAGGGGTAGGCGGCCACGACGGAGAGGGCCGGGACATGAGCGAGCACGAAGGAGGGGGCTCGGGACATGAGCGACCACGCCACTGACACGGCGACCGAGGTCTTCGTCGCCCACCGCAACCTGCTCTTCACCGTCGCGTACGAGCTGCTCGGGTCGGCGGCCGACGCCGAGGATGTCCTTCAGGAAACCTGGCTGCGGTGGATCAGGGTCGACCTGGGGCAGGTGCGCGACCAGCGCGGCTATCTGGTCCGGATCACGACCCGGCAGTCGCTCAACCGGCTGCGCGCCATGAGACGCCGCAAGGAGGCGTACGTCGGCCCCTGGCTGCCCGAGCCGCTGCTCACCGCGCCGGACGTGGCGGAGGAGGTCGAGTTCGCCGAGAGTGTGTCGATGGCGCTGATGCTCGTCCTCGAGACGCTGTCGCCGACCGAGCGCGTCGTGTTCGTGCTGCGTGAGGTCTTCGACGTCAGCTACGACGAGATCGCGGCGGCTGTCGGCAGGAGCCCCGCAGCCGTCCGCCAGATCGCGTACCGCGCCCGCCAGCACGTCGATGCCCGCCGCCCGCGCGGCGTGGTGTCCCCGACCGAGACCCGGGCGGCTCTGGAGTCGTTCCGGCGTGCGGTCGAAAGCAGGGACCTACGGGGTCTCCTCGAGGTGCTTGCCCCTGAGGTCGTCCTGGTCGGCGACGGCGGCGGTGTCAAGCACGCCCCGCTGCGGCCGGTCGTCGGCGCCGACAAGGTGGCCCGCCTCATCGCCGCTGGTCTTGACCGGAACGAAGGCACGCTCACCGCTGCTCCCACCGTGGCCAACGGCAGCCCGGCACTCGTCGTACGCCTGAACGGCGAGATCGACGGCGTCATGGCGGTCCGTGTCGAGGACGCCCGCATCACCGGCCTCTACTACATCCGCAACCCCGAGAAGCTGACCCGCGTCGGAACCGAGACCCCGCTCGTCCGACGATGAACGCGGGGGAGGTGCCGACCCTTCACAAAGCGCGGGATCTCCGACAGGATGAGAGAGCGCTCTCTCGGAGGATCGATCCACCGAGTGCACCCACCGCCTCGTCGATAGGACGAACCCCATGACGATCCCGCCCACCCGCCTGCGGGTACGGCTCGGCCGGACGCTCACGCTCGGGCTCGCGCTGGCCCTCGCCGCCTCCACGGCGGGCAGTCCCGCCACTGCCGGCCCGCCCCGACCCGACGCCCCGAACCTCGGATCGAATGTCACGGTCTTCGACCCGAGCATGCCGGTCAGCGAGATCCAGGCGAAGCTCGACGCGACGCACGCCGCGCAGGTCGACGACGAGATGGGCACCCGGCGGTTCGCCTACCTGTTCAGGCCGGGCGTCTACGGCACCGCCGAGCAGCCACTGCAGATCAAGGTCGGCTACTACACCGAGATCTCCGGCCTGGGCGCCTCGCCCACCGACGTCGTCATCAACGGCAAGATCGAGGCGTACAACCGCTGCCTCACCGAGGGCGGCACCGCCAACTGCATCGCGTTGGTCAACTTCTGGCGCACCGTGTCCAACCTGTCACTCCGCATCAACGCGACGGGCCAGGACGGCTGCCGCTCCACGGCGAACTTCTGGGCGGTGTCCCAGGCGGTGTCGATGCGGCGGCTCGACATCAGTGGCGGCGGACTGTCGCTGATGGACTACTGCACCGCCGGCCCGCAGTTCGCCAGCGGCGGCTTCATCGCCGACTCGCGGCTGCCCGCCACCACGAACGGGTCGCAGCAGCAGTGGCTGACCCGCAACAGCGAGGTCGAGAGCTGGTCCAACGGGGTGTGGAACCAGGTCTTCGCGGGTGTCGTCGGTGCGCCGGACGACGCCGGTTTCCCCGACCCGCCCTACACCACGCTCGACACCACCCCGCTGAGCCGCGAGAAGCCGTACCTGTTCGTCGACGGGAAGGGCCGGTACCAGGTCCGCGTGCCCGCCGCACGGCGCGACACCCGTGGCGTCACCTGGGCGGACGGCCTAACCCCCGGCCGGACCATCCCGATCGGCGACTTCTTCGTCGCCCGACCGTCCGACCCGGTCCACGTGATCAACCGTGAGTTGGCCCGTGGCCGGCACCTGCTGCTCACCCCGGGCGTGTACGACATCGCCCGCAGCATCCAGGTCCGGCGGCCCGACACGGTGGTCCTCGGCATCGGGCACGCCACGCTGACCGCCGTGGACGGCGCGATCCCCCTGGACGTCGCCGGCGTTCCCGGCGTGGTCGTGGCCGGCGTGACGATCGACGCCGGGCTCACCGAGTCGCCGGTCCTGCTGCGGGTGGGCCGCAAGCACGGATCCGACCGCAGCACCCCGCGTAACCCGACGACGCTCTCCGACGTCTACTTCCGCGTCGGCGGCCCGCACATCGGCAAGACGCACATCGCGTTGGAGGTCAACAGCGACCACGTCCTCATCGACCACACCTGGGTGTGGCGCGGTGACCACGGTGTCGAGGGGTTCACCGAGGGCGTGAACGGCGACACCGACCGGTGGCGGACCAACACCGGCCGGTACGGGGCCGTCATCAACGGCGACCACGTGACCGCCACCGGTCTGTTCGTCGAGCACTTCCAGCGGTACAACACCGTCTGGAACGGCGAGCACGGCACCACGGTGCTCTACCAGAACGAGCTGCCGTACGACCCGCCGACGCAGGCCGACTGGATGAACGGCGACGTCCAGGGCTGGGCGGGCTACAAGGTCGGGGACCGGGTACGCCACCACACGCTCCACGGCGGCGGCGTCTACGTCTTCAACCAGAACAATCCCTCGATCCACACGGAGAACGGCTTCGAGGTCCCGGTGACGCCCGGCGTCCGGCTGCACCACGTGATGACCGTGAACCTCAGCGCCGGCACGATCGACCACGTGGTCAACGGCGTGGGCGAACCGGCCGACACGACCCGGACCGGCGCACCGGTCTACCTTCCCCGGTATCCGGTGAACTGACGGAGGTTCACGACGAGGGCCGGCCCCTGACCCACCGGGACATCGCGGGAACGCAGGGGGCCGGCCCGGATCGGCCGGGCGAACCAACTGCCGCCCGCCGGGGTCAGCGGCGGCTCCCCGTCCTGTCCGGACATGCGCGTCCGGGCTCCCCAACGCCGGACGCGGCGGTACGACCGGCCCCGCTGGAGCTGGCCGCAGTGCGGGGCAGGTCGCCGCCGCACGCGTGGCGACGCCGCGTCAGCTGCTCTCCCGCAGGTCGACGAGGGGCCCGTCGTGGCGGCTGAGGGCCAGGAGCAGTTGTCGGGCGTGTCGCAGGTCCTCGGGATCGTTGCCGCCCTCGTACAGGCCGGCAATGGCCACGCCGTCCGCGGCACGGACGATGAGCAGGGCTCGTTGGGGATGCAGCCCGTCGGCATCGAACGCCTCCCGCCACCGTTGCTTGTCGCGTTGCAGCACCTCGGCGACGCCCGGGACGGTGGACAGGGTGGCGGCCAGCACGGCCTGCTCGGGGACGGTGGATCCGTCGAGCAGGTCGTCGAAGGTGGCGTTGACGTAGCCGCGCACCAGGCGTCCGGGAGCGTGGTCGCGGGGATCGACCGCCGCGTACACGGCGGCGGTGAACTGCTCGGCGAGATCCTCGGCCAGGGTGAGCAGCAACTGGTCACGGGAACGGAAGTGGTGCAGCAGACCGCTCTTCGACACCCCGGCCTGCCGAGCGATCGCGTCCACGCTGGCGCCCGAGCCGTGTGTGCCGACCACCTTCGCGGCGGCGTCCAGCACCACCCGGCGGGTTCTCGCCGTATCGCGTTCCCGACCCTGCATCACAGCCTCCGGCTCGTTCCGCGCGGCGAGACTGGCTTCACCGCTGCGTCGATCCTAAGAGCCGACCATATGGTTTGCACAGCCGACCGTATGGTCGGTAGCTTGGGGGAATGACGTCCGCGATGCCCTCCCCGTCGGCCGGTGCCACGCCCGACACACCCCACCGCCCGGTCCGGGCCGGAGCCCGGCAGTGGGCCGCGTTGGGGGCGCTCACTCTGGCGGTGACCCTGTTGGCCGTGGACGGCACCGTGCTGGCGTTGGCGATGCCGGCCCTGACCGCCGATCTCGGGGCCACCTCCACCGAGGTGCTGTGGATCGGTGACGCCTACTCCTTCGCCCTGGCCGGGCTGCTGATCAGCATGGGAACGCTGGCCGACCGCATCGGCCGCAAGCGGCTGCTGCTGATCGGCGTCGCCGGGTTCGGTTTCGCCTCGCTGGTGGCGGCCTTCGCACCGACCGCCGACTGGCTGATCGCCGCCCGGGTCCTGCTGGGCGTAGCCGGGGCGACGTTGATGCCCTCGACGCTGTCGATCGTGCGCAACGTGTTCACCGATCCGGCCCAACGCACCCGCGCCATCGCGGTGTGGTCGGCCGGCGCCTCCGGCGGCGCGGCGCTGGGGCCGCTGGTCGGCGGTGCCCTGCTCGAGCACTACTGGTGGGGATCGGTCTTCGTCATCAACCTCCCGATCATGCTGCTGGTGCTGATCAGCGTCGCGCTGCTGGTGCCCGAGTCGCGCAACCCCGCTGCCGCCCGCTTCGACCTGGTCAGCGCCGTGCTGTCGGTGGCCGCGGTCGTGCCGCTGGTGTGGGCGGTCAAGCACACCGTCAAGACCGGCGTCGACCCGGCCGGCCTGCTGGCCGCCGCGCTCAGCGTGGGTGCCGCGCTGGTGTTCGTGCGCCGTCAGCGCACGCTGCGGACGCCCCTGGTGGACATCACCCTCTTCGCCCGCCCGGCGTTCACCGGCACCATCCTCGTCTCGCTGATCACCATCTTCGCCTTCAGCGGGCTGTTGTTCTTCTTCTCCCAGTACCTGCAGTTGGTCCGTGGTCACTCGCCGCTGGAAGCCGGCCTGCGGGAGCTGCCCGCCACCCTGGCGTCCATCGCCGTGGTCGTCGTCGCCGTCCGGGTCATCGTCCGGCTCGGTGTCGGCCGGGCCCTGGCCGCGGCGCTGCTGGTGGCCGCGGCGGGGCTGGGCGTGCTGGCGTTGGCCGAGGGCGCCACCGGGTACGCCGGTCTGGCCGCCGGCCTGATCCTGGTCGGGCTGGGGATCGGGATGGCGTTCACCGCCTCCACCGACGCGATCCTGAGTACGGTGCCCCGCGAACGGGCCGGAGCCGCCTCGGCGATCTCCGAGATGTCCTACGAGCTGGGCGTCGCACTGGGCATCGCCCTGCTCGGAACCCTGCACATGGCGCTGTACCGCGCTGGTCTGCCCGACCTGTCCGGCCTGACCGGCCCCGCCCGCGACGCGGTCACCGACTCGCTGGCCGCCGGCACCCAGGCCCTGGCCGGCACCGGCGAGCAGGGCTCCCAGATCCTGGCCGCCGCCCGCGACGCGTTCGCCCACGGCATGCAGGTCACCTCGGTCATCGCCGCGGTCCTGCTGGTGGTGTCCGCGCTGATCGCGTGGAAGGTCATTCCCTCCGTCCGGCGCTCCTGACCTCGCTCACTCGGACTCCCTGATCCGGGCACTGCGGCCCGACGAGACCGAGCGCGCACGCCTGTTCGATCTGGCGGCGGTGCCGGACGCCGGCCGGTCGGGGCACCCGGGCGAATGAACCGACGCCGCCGGGGAAGCCGGCACTCCAGAAGCCGATTGATGGGAATGGCGGCATGAACATCCTGAACAAGCAGCCGACTGTCAAGGCGCCGGCGGAGACGTTCACCGGCGACGCCTGGTACGACGTGATCGTGAAAGGTGAGACACCGTCGCGCATGCGGGTCAACGTGGTCCGCTTCGCTCCTGGCGCCCGCAACGCGTGGCACCGGCACGCGGTCGGCCAGACCCTGCACGTGACCGAGGGGCGCGGGCTCGTACAGTCCCGGGGCGGCAGGGTCGTCGAGATCGGTCCGGGCGACACGATCTGGACACCGCCGGGGGAGTGGCACTGGCACGGTGCCGCCGCGGACCACTTCATGACTCAGCTGGCCGTGTGGGAGACCCCCGAGGAGGGGAGCGGCCAGGAGACCGAATGGGGCGACCTGGTCACCGACGAGGAATACGGCAGCCGCTGAACCGTCCCGGCCACCTCCAAGGTGAATCTTGGACACCTTCCGTCACCAGGGAACGGAGAGTGTCCAGGATTGCGCGACGGTGACGGCAGTCCGGCCCGCTGCGGGGTGATCTTCGCCTGACGACCTCGCCCCCGTGACGGTACGCGCGCCCGCCCTGCGCGGGTCACGCGCCGGCGTGGAGGAACGCCGCCCAGAGGTAGGGGTTGGCGACCCGGTCGTATCGGCCCGGGAGGTCGGTGCCGTCGCGCAGACCGCGCACGGCGTGGTGGAGGGACACCGCGCTCCGGTCAATGTCCAGCTCACCGGAGCCAGTACGAAGGCCCGCGTAGAACGCGTCGGCCAGGATTACCGCCACCCGGTCGTCGATCTCCCACAGGGAGCCCACCACCTGGGGATAGCCGGCGATCTGGAAGGCGGTCGCCAGGTGGATGGCCTCGTCGGCCAGAGCGCCGACCGGGCCGGACGCGGTGCGGCAGGCCGACAGGTACGCCAGCCGGTTGCCGTCCAGGGCGACGGGTACCAGGTCGGCGACGGTCAGCGGGGTCCGGGTGTGGTCCTGGAGCAGGAGCCGGCTCAGGGACGGGTCGGTGTCGTCAGCGACGCCGTGGCAGGCGAAGTGCGCCACCGCCGTGGTGGACAGCCGCGCCAGGACCTCCGCCCGGGTGGGCGGACCGGCGGCGGCCGGCGCGGCCCCGGACGCGCACAGCACCGTCGTGTCCCGGAAGTGCCGCCGGACGCGTTCCACCTCACCCAGGGCGTGGTGCAGCGGGGCGCCGCCGGGCAGGTCCGGTGTGGTGGGCATGGCCACCAGCAGCGCCTCCGCCGCATGCGGAGTGGCACCGGCGGCTCGGGCCTGCTCACGGGCGTGCCGCAGGGCGCGCACGCTCGGCGTGTAGGAGCTGACCACGCGATCCATCACGGTGCGGCGACCGGGGTCGGTGGCGGGGTCGGTGTGGTAGCCGGCGGCGTGCAGGGGAAGCGCGTTCAAAGCCCCGCCCGGCATCCACCACAGGCGGGGCCAGGGTTGGTCATCCTCGTGCTGGCGGTGGTGACCGAGGGCGGTGAGCACCGGCTCGGCGACACCGTCCCAGAGCCATCGGAGGGTGGCGGTCAGGACGTCCTGGGCAGCCAGCCTGTCGTCCAGGTCGTCCGCGGTCGCGGCCTGCAGAGCGGCCCGGAACGCGTGCACCTGGTCGGTGACCGCCTGCCGGGTCAGGGCCGGCAGCTCGACGGCGACGACGCCGTCGGCGGTCAACAGGAGAGCGTCGCTGCCCAGGGGGGTGACGTTGAGCGCCACGATGGCGCCCTCCTGCGCCTGCGCGCGCATCTCGGTCGCGGTCGGTGGCGTCCCGAAGGCGATGCTGCGCGTCCGGACCTGCTCGGTGAGTTCGGACAGCTCGGCGCTGCGCCGGCGTTGTGCCCGCGCGGCACGTTCCCGCTGGTTGGCGCCGGCGGCGACCTCGTCCGTACCGGTCGGCGGTAGCCCGTCGCCCTTCTCGTCCTCCACCTGGCGGCGTATGGCGAGGAACCGGCGGACCAGCTCCGGTTCGGTGCGCGCCAGTTCGGACAGGTCGCCGCGAACCCCCAGGGCATGCCCGAGGAACACCGCCCGTCCGTTCTCCAGCACCTGCAGGGCCCGTGCCGCCCGCTGGGCCGGGGTGCCGGCGTTGGCGCGGGTCACCAGCCGGGCTCCGATGCCGGCCGAGCCCGCGAGGCTGGACAACATGTGCAGCCGGTCCGCCCGGTACGGGTACGACGAGGCGATCCGGGGCAGCTCGCGGACGGCCGCCTCGGCGAGGTCGGCGGCGCGGTCGGGATCGCGGGACGCCAACATCCGGGCGGTGACGAGCGCGGCGACGACCCTCGTGTCGCTGTCCGCGGTCAATGTCTCCCACGCCTCGACGCCCCGGCTCACAGCCTCCTCCCGGTCGGCCTCCGAATCGGTGAGAAGTGACCGTTCCTGCAGGATGGCGGCCAGGGACGACGCGGCGCTGCCCCGGAACGGGTGTGCCGGGGGGAGACCGTCGAGTGCGGTGCGCAGACAGTCGACGGCCCGGTCGAGGTCGGCCATGGTGGTGTCGTCGAGGCGGGCGACGGCGCGCGCGGAGAGCGTGATCGCCAGGTTCGCGAGCGCTTGCCGGTGCGACAGGCTGTTCGGCGTGGAGCCGGTCACCACGGCCTCGAACTGCTCCACGGCGGCGTCCAGGTCGGCCGGGTCACGGCGCGCGTCGTACCGGCGGCGTAACGCGATGCCCAGGGAGCTGCGGTGCGCGGAGGATCCCGGAGCGGCCGCCACCGCGCTGGCGACGAGTTCCAGCCCGGCGTCGAGGTATTCCACCCGGTGGGTCCGGTCGTGGTAGATCCGCAGTGCGTTCCCCAGCTCGGCGGCGCGGGCCGGCCATGACGGGTGGGAGGTGGGGGTCAGCGTGAAGGCGGTGTAGTGGTGACCGCATGCCGCTTCCAGGTCGGGTGTCTCCGCAGTGCGGCCGAACCGGTACAGGAGCGCTTCGGCGAGCTCGGCGAGGAACGAGCCGTGCTGGGCGTCGGCGTCCTGATGATGGTGTGCGGCCTCGGCGAGGCGATCGATCGCAGCGTTGAGGTCCGCGAGCTCACCGTTGGATTCGTAGCGGGTCAGCAGCGCGGCGCCGAGGGCGTTCAGTCGAGCGGGGTGTGTGGGATCTCCGACGGGTGTGGCGGCGACCGCCCGTCCGAGACGCGTCACGGCCTCCTCGGCCGTGCCGTCGTCGAAGCGTCGCGCCCACAGATCCAACAGCGTCCCCAGGTGCGCCTCTTCGTCGGGGTCGTCGGGATCCGCGTCGAGGGCCTGCCGGGCGCGGTCGATCGCCGCCGCCAGGTCGGCCTGCTCGTTCCGGGCGTTGTACCTGCGGTGCAGCACCCTGGTCAACAGGGAAAACCGTCCGGCGCGGCCGGGGTCGTCGGGGGCGGTGGCTCTCACCAGCTCGGTCAGGAGGTCGACCGCCCGGTCGAGGTCGTCGCGCCGCTCGCCACCGTGGTCGTCGACGGGGGACGGCGTCCCGCCGGGCTCCGGGGCCACCGCCGTGGCGGTCCTGCCCGCTGCGTGGTCTGCGGCACCGTTTCCCGGGCGGCCCACGCCTCGCGCGCTCAACGCCGCCCCGAGTAGACCGAGGACGTCCGCGCGGCGGGGATGGTCGGGCCCGGCCGACCCGAGCGCCGCTTCGTAGTAGGCGATGGCCAGGTCGAGGTCGGCGTCGTTGCCGCTGGCCGCGGCGCGAAGCCGGAGCAGGCCACCGATGCCCGTCAGCATTCCCAACGGGTCCCCGTCCTGTCCCGGCACCGGTCCGGGGACGGGTGGGACCCGATCCAACATGGTCGTCAGGATCTCGCTGTTGCTCCGTACCTGTTCTTTCGCCCGTATGGCCTCGTCCCGGTGGGCCAGCAGGTTGGCGCGGCTGGGATGGCCCTCCGGGGTGAAGGCGAGCGCCCGGTCGAACTCCGCCAGCGCCGCGTCGACGTCGGCGACGTCGTTCGTCCACCGCGCGCGCAGGCGGAGACAGGCGGCCAGACCGGCATGGATCCTGTCGGGTTCGGGATAGTTCTCGTCGGCCTGCCGCGCCGCCGTCCGCAGGCAGTCCAGCGCGTCGTTGAGGTCGGCCGGGTTGTCGGTGTGCGCGGCTCGTTCGCGCAGGGCGTGACCCAGCTGCGTGAGCCCGCGTACGGAGTCGGAGGGAGTGGACGCGACGGCCAGGCCGGTCCGGATGTGCGTGACAGCGGAGTCGAGGTCGCCTGGGTCCTGACGCTGCCGGAAGCGGGTGGCGTGGGCCAGCGCCAGGTTCAACCAGCTGGCGCAGCCAGGCTCCGGGGTCTTGTTGAGCACGGTCGTCATCAGGTCGATTGCGATGTCGACGTCGCCGCGGTCGCCGCCCCGGTCGGAACGCTCGTGCAGGGCCCCGGCGAGATTCGCCATCCGCGAGAGCCGGTGCGGATGGTCGTCCGGTGTGTCCGACAGGATCCGGCGGCACAGCCGGACGCTCCACTCCAGAAGGTTGTCGTCGGTCGACCGCAGCGCCCGGTGGAGCTGCTGGGCGGCGATCGGTTCGGCTCCGTTGGCGAGCAGGGGCAGCAGCGGCTCCGGCAGCCTCTCGACACCGTCCTCGTAACAGATGACGAGGAACTCGAGTGCGCGGATGATCTCCGCCTCCCGCTCGTCCGCTTCGAGGGCGTCCGCCCGGTACCAGTGCGTCAGCCCGAGGAGGTAGTGCACCTGGAGGTCGCGGGTCCCGTCCTCGGCCAGCCAGGACTCCAGCGCCCGCATCGCCGCGACGGCACGCGGACGCAGCAGCAGCGACAGGTCGCCGGCCGCGGCGACGGCGTCCAGCTCGGAGACCAGTGTGGACAGAAGTTCGTCGCGCACGTCATCCTCCTTCTGCCGGGGCCGGCGAGGAAGCGGGAGAGCGGCGGGGGCCTTCCGACCGACGAGTTGTCGTCATCATGCACGATCGGCAGCACACGGGCTTGGAGGTCAGGTGTCTGATTCCACTCAGGACGATGCCGTCGCGGCACGGTCCCGCGCCGGCGCGGCCGCCGTCTGCGCGTTCGGTGACACGTACCGGGCCACCCTGCTGTCCCGGTACGGCGATGCCGACGCGGTGGACCGGGCGGTCGAGGCGCTACGGTCGGCGGACGACCCGACCGTCGCCCTCGACGAGCTGGACGCCGTACTCCAGGCCCTGGGTGACCCGCGCGGCCTCTACGGGGCGTTACGGGCGGCGCCGGGAACCACGCACGGGGCCGGCCTGGCTCCCACGTCCCCCGGCGAGTCGGTGTATCTCTGCCCCACCGCGCGCTGCTCGCGGTACTGGCTGCCGGAGACCGGGACGACCGTGCCCCGCTGCGCCGTCTCCGACGTGGCACTGCGGCGGACGAGGCTGTAGCCGTGGTCGCGACGTTCGTCTCCGAACTCGGCAAGAAGCTGGCCGAGCGGTGGGTGACCCTGCTCGTGCTTCCCGGGGCCCTCTATCTGGCGGTGTTGACCACGGCCCGGGTCCTCGGTCACGGACACGCCCTGGATCTCACCCGCCTGGCGCCCTGGCTGACCGCCACCGCGGCGTCGCCCGCCGTCGGAAGTGTCGGGGGACAGGTCGTCCTCGCCGCAGGTGTCCTGGGCGCCGCCGCCGCGCTCGGCGTCGTGGCCCAGGCAACCGGCACCGCGCTGGAGCGGATGGCCCTGGCCGTGGGCTGGCAGGATCTGCCTACGCCCTTGCGGCGGCCGGTGCACCGGTGGGTCGGGTCACGGCGGGACCGGTGGCGGGCGGTGGCGGCGCAGTGGGACCGCCTGCGGAGCCAGGACGTCGCCGCCGCCGCGGCGGGGAACCGGAACGACCCTGCTCCGCGCCGGGACGCGTTGCGCGCGATGCGGCGGGTGGCGGTGGAGCGCCCGGAACGACCCACGTGGAGCGGTGACCGGCTCCACGGGGTCGCCGTCCGGCTCGAACGGGACCTCGGCGTCGACGTCGCACGGTGCTGGCCGCCGCTGTGGCTGCTGCTGCCGGAGGACGTCCGCGCCGAGCTGACGGCCGCGCGGGCGAACCTCGCCCGCGCGGCCGCACTCGGCGGGTGGGCGGTGCTGTACGCGCCGCTGGCGTACTGGTGGTGGCCGGCGCTCCCGGTGGCCGTGGTGATGGCGCTCGTGTCGTGGCGGCGCATCCGGGCGGCGACGGAGATCTGGGCCCAGATGCTGGAGGCGGCCTGCCGACTGCACCTGCGGGAGCTGGCCGAGCGCCTCGGTGTCGACACCTCCGGACCGCCGGTCGGGATCGGCCAGGAGGTCACCCGACTGCTGGAGGGCACCCCACCCCGCCCGCCCTTCTGACGCGCGGTACGCACCCCGGCACCGCGCCTTCGTCTTCTCCTCGTCCGCCTCCAGTCGGATCGCCTCCAGCACCCGGCGCGACGCCGGTTTCGCCATGGGCCTCGGCGGCCTGCCCTCCGCCTGGGTGCACCGGCCGGGGACCGTCTGCGACCGCACGACGGGCACCCGACGCCGGTCGTGGCCGCCGCTGGAGGCCGGTTGTGTCGGTCACTACTGTTAGCCTGCGCTGCGTCGTCGATCATGGCGATTCATTGCGAAATCTGGCTGTTTCGCCACTGCGGAGGGTATTCCTGATGGGCTGGATACCGGTGGGAGACTCGTACGAGATCTCTCTCGTGGACGGGAAGGTGGCGGCCCGGTCCTCGGGCCCACGAGCCACCAGCCGTCCACTGAAGACCCTGCCGAAGGTGCTGCGGGACAGCCCCGAGGTGGACCGGTTGCGCCAGCTCGCGCAGTGGCTGGACCGGCACTCCGCCGAATGCCTGGCCCGGGTCGACGCCTGGGTGGTGTCCTCGCTGCCGGTGCCGACCGGGCTGCTGGCCCGGGTCTGGCCGGACCCGGCCTGGCGGGACGCGTTACGCGACCTGGTGGTGCTCGGGGACGACCCGGCCGAGCCGGGCTTCCTGCGGGACGTCACCGACACCGGTGACCTGCGCGTGGTCAACCTCGACGGGGAGACCATCCGGTTCTCGCCGGCCAGCGCCACGCTTCCCCACCCGGTGCGTCTGCCCGAGCTGGCCGACCTGCGCGAGTTCGCCGACGAGATCGACGCCACCCAGCGGATCGAGCAACTGCACCGGGGCACCTGGGACAGGCCCGCCGACCTGAAGGACCGGGACACCACGATCACCGACTTCCGGGGCACCGCGGTCCCCAACCGGCTGGCCGCCCGGGCCGCCACGCTCGGCTTCCGGGTCTCCGGCTCACAGGTCCGGTGCCGGGTCTGGGAGGCCGGCCGCACGGTCGAGGCGGCCATCTGGTTCGAGGAGGACTACTGGGGCTCCGAGGCGACCCTCGGCACCCTCTCCTGGTCGGTCGTGGACGGGCCGACGCTGCGGTTGACCGAGGTCGGGCCGGTGGCCTGGTCGGAAGGAATGCGGATGGCGACGGTCCTGTCCGGCGCCGTGACCGGAACGGGGACGAAGGCGTGACCGGGATGACGACCATGTCGGGCGAGGGTTCGGCCGAGAGCCTGTTGACCGCCGGCGCGGTGCTGCCGACCGGCACCGCCGGGGCGGGCGACCGGGCGGTGCCCCTCACCGCCCGCACCTACCGGCATCCGGCCCTCGGCGACCGGCCGGTGGTCCGCCTGGTCGACGCCGCCCTCGGCGAGGGCGAGGACATCGCCGTCGGGTTCCTCGGCCTGGCACCGGGTGCCGAGCCGGCCGTCGTCGGACTGGGTCCCCGTCGCCCGTTGGCCTTCCCCGAGTGGGTGCTGGTGCACCACCCCGCGGACGGCCGGCACGCGTTGGCGGTGGTGCCGGAGTTGCAGAAGCTGGCCAAGCAGGTCCGGTCGCGGCCGAAGGCCGCCCTGGACGGGCACCAGGGGATCGCCGACCGGTTCGCCCGTACGCTGCCGCACCTCCTGCCGACGTTCTTCGAGCAGGCGGCGCGGGTGTTCCTGGCCGCCGGGCAGGACACCTATGCGACGCAGCTGTTCAACAAGGCGCGCAAGGCGGAGGCGCAGCACGGCCTGCCGGTCGACCTGAACCGGCTGGACGAGGTCTACGTGGAGTTCGCGTCGGCCAAGGTGGTGTCCGCGACCGCGTTGGCCGGTTACGCGAAGGAACTGTCCGCCCAGTTGCCGGCCGACGAGGCGCTGGACCGGTTCTGCCGGCTGGCGCTGCGGGCCGCGGCGGCCGGCGTCGCGCCGTCCACGCAGTCGGCCAACGCGGTGAACCGGCTGGTCCGGACCGCCGCCAAGGCCGCCGGCAGGTCCGGCGCCGCCGCCGCGGCCGACCGTGAGGCGGCCTACCTGACCGAGCTGCTCCGGCTGCCGGTGACCGCCGAGGCGCCGGCCGGCTGGTGGAAGGCGCACCGGCCGGTGGTGACGGCCCTGGCCGGAGGCGACCCGGCGATCCGGGGCAGCCTGCTCGACCTGATGCCCACCGACCGGGACAACCTGGTCCCGTGGCTGACCCTGTTGACCGACACCGGTGCGCTCGCCGGACTGTCCGACCCGGACGTGCCCGACGCGGCCCGCCCGCAGGACGGCTCGGTCGGCTGGCTGCGCCGCTTCGTGAGTCTGGCCAACTCCGGCTACCGTCGCCGCCGGCTGCCGGCGCTGTACCCGCTCGTCGAACGGATGGCCGACCGGCTGCGCGCCGAACTGACCACCAGCGGCGAGACCCTCTCCGCCGACGGCGACCTGGACCTGCTCGACCTGCTGCTCGCCCTCGACCTGCCGGTGGCCCCGCCGAAGGAGCGCGAGACCCTGGACCTGGCGCAGTGGGTGACCGTCGACGGGGAGCGGGACCTGCTCGCCGTGGCCGGCGACGACCGGTTCACCGGAGCCCTGCGCCGGGGCCTCGACCAGCTCGACGACAAGCCGAACGCCCTGCGCCGGATGGTCGGGACGCCGGGCGTCCGGCCGCTGCTCACCGACTGGCTGCGGGCCCGGATCCGGGACCGGTTCACCACCGGACTGCCGTACCTGCCGGAGTCGGTGGACTGGCTGGGCCGGCTCCCGGTCGAGGCGCTGCGCCTGGTCTTCGACGGCCTCGACCGGACCGGTGACCCCGCCGGGGCCGGCGACCTCGGGTCGGCCCTCGGCGTCGACCTCGCCGAGCACGTCGCCCGCAGCCTGCGCGGCGGAATCCTCGACGAGCTGGGCTGGCCGGACTGGGAACTGGCCTGGCAGGAGGTGACCGGCGGCGACCGCCGGGTCGAGGTCACCCAGCAGGAAGCCTGGCCGTACCTGATCATGGGCGGGCCGACCACGGTGCGCGTGCTCGGCGCCGAGGGCATCCTGCTCCGCCACGACCTGCGCATCCCGGCCGGTGACATGTGGGGCCAGGCCGGCTACCACTACGTCGACGGCCAGCTGTTGGTCTACTGGCGTTCCGAGTCGCTCGGCTACGACCTGCGCGGCTACTGGCACTCGTCGCCCGGCGAGCCGCAGCCGATCCTCGGTGACTCCCACGGCAGCCAGCCGCGCACGAACCGGATCACCCTGCCGCTGCCCGGTGGCGGCCGGACCACCGGCGACGGCGTGCTGCACGCCGGTGACACCGCTGTCCCGTCGGAGCGGCCGGTCATCACCGACGGCACCTCCCACTGGGTCTACCGTCGCAACACGGACGACGGCGACCGCGGCTGGCACGAGTACGACCCGGCCAGCGGCACCCACGGCCGGCGCAGCCTGCCCGGGTTCCTGGCCGACCTTCCGGTCGCCGGGAGCCGCCTCCAGGAGTCGGGCAGCTGGCTGCGTCCGGCCCTGTCCGACCGGGCCACCCCGGCCGCCGTGCCGGTGGACGGTCTGCTCGGCTGGCGGGTGGTCACCCTGCCGGACGGCTCGGTACGCGGCGAGGACCTGGCGGGTCGTACCGTCACCGTGGCCCCGGGACAGCAGCCGGTCGCGGCGTTGGTGTTGCCCGGCGACGACCGGCCGCGAGCCGTCCTCAGAGGTCTCGTCCTGGTCGACCCGGACGGGGTGGTGTCGTCCGCCGCCGGACCGCCGTCCAGCCGGGACTACACCCCCGACTCCCTTCCGCTGCCGGGGCCGGAGTTCCTCGGCAATCTGCTGCCGCGCGACCCGGCCGGCTCCGCCGCCCTGCGTCGGATCGACCGGGACACCGCCGCCGCGCTGTTCGCCGTCGCCCTCGACGAACGCCGCGCCGCCCTGGCCGAAGCGGCCGCGCGGGCCGCAGCCCAGGCGGCGACCCGCCCCGCCCCACCCCGGGCCACGCCGGCCGTCGCCGGCCGGGCCGCGGCTGTTCCGGCGTCCACGGTCGGCGTACCGGCCGGCGCCCCCGGTGGGTCGACCACCGGCGACGACGACCGGGACCCGCTGGTCGAGCTGGTCCGCTCGACGGTGCCGACGGTCAGCCACGACGCGGTGCTGGCCGGGGTGGCCGGGGTGCTGCGGCTGGCCGCCCGGGTGCGCACCGACCTGGACGCGGTGACCGAACGGCTCACCCGGTCGCTGTCCGCCCCGACGGCGGTGACGCCGGTGCCCACCGTGACCGGACCCACCGACGAGCAGCTCAACCAGGCACTGGACGGTCTGCGTGGCTCGGCCTACGGGGCGAACCGGGCGGTCCACGCCTTCGCCCAGCTCCAGGCGTTCGCCGTCCAGCGGTCCACTCCCACCGGGGGCGACCCCGGCGTACGGCTGCACCTCGACGGACCGTCGCTGCCGGTGGCCCTGGACTGGTGGCCGGTGCTCGGCGGGGTCGCCGCCGTCGCCTACCGGGCCGCCGTGGCGGTCACCCCGGACGACCACCGGGAGACGCTGCGTGCCCTGCTCGCCGAGCTGGACCGGCTCGGCCTGAGCGTGGCGGTCGGCTCGACCCGGTGGCGCCGGGTCACCCTGCACCTGCTGGACGACGACCTGAACGACTCCGACGGCAACCGTCGGCCCCGCCGGCCGGGCATCCTGCCGTTGCCCGACGGAGCCTTCATCGCCGTCCGCAGGTCCAGCGGCACGGCCACCGGCTATTCCTTCGACGCGCTGCACCACGACCCGGCCGGTGGCTTCGCCGTGCCGGAGCCGTACACCACGCAGTCCTCGACGCCGGTGGGTGACGAACGGCCGGACGGCTGGCTGGCCGGCTTTCTCACCGAGTGGGCCGCGCGGGGTCCGCTGCCCTGGCAGCCGGAGGCGGCCGAGCGGTTCGCCGAGCTGACCGGCGTCACCCCCACCGCCGCGAAGCTGGTGCTGGCCGGCCTGCCGTACGTGGACTCGGTGGGCACCGTGCCGACCGAGCTGCGCAGGGCGCTCGGGATCAGGCAGGTCGGCGAGGTCAAGCTGGCCTTCGGGGTGCTGCACGAGGCCAGCTCCCAGGTCCGGCGGGCCGTGGTCTCGGCGCTGCTGCCGGACGACCCGGCCCGGCTGTGGACCGACGGTCCGGACGTGGCCGCCGCCGCGGCGGTCTGGAACGCCGCCCTGGGCCGGCGGGTGGTGGTGCCCGAGCAGCTGCTCGCCGAGGCGGTGCGCGCGATCCGATCCGGCTGGGGTCCCGCGAAGGCGTTGCCGGCACTGCTGGACCCCGCCCGTTCGGTCGAGCTGAGCACCGACCTGGCCTTCGAGATCAGGGGCGACCGGGCCCGGCAGGCCGACAGCGGGGCGACGGGCTTCACCGGTGAGGTGCTGTGTTCCACGGTCGCCCTGGCGGCCTGGGTCGCCCACCACACGCCGGCCGGTGACCCGTGCCGGGCCGCGCTGCCGGCCGCGCTGGCCGTGATCCGGGACCGGTTGGCCAACCCGCGCCTGCTGCTCGACGTCGACAAGTACGTCTCCCTGCCGGCGTTCCGCCAGGTGGCGGGCACCCCGTCGGAGACCGGTGCGGGCTGGGAACGGTACGGGGCCATCGTCCTGTCCACGTACGACGGCCAGCCGTCGCCCGCGCTGCGGCCGGACCTGCTCGACGCCGAGGGGACCGACCCGTACCTGCCGGCGCTGCGGCAGGACGCAGCCAAGCCGTACCCGATGGAGATGGCGCTGCGCCTGGTCCGTGACGCGCGGTTCGCGGCGCTGCTCGGCGACCCGGGGGAGCCGGCCGGCGGCGCGCGGGCGGCGGACGGGACCTGGTGGCCGCAGGATCCGACCCGGTCGGTGCCCGACCTGGTCGCCGAGGTGGCCGGGGAACACGGCCTGGGCGCCGACGCGGCGGCGGTGTACCTGATGCTGCTGGCCATGCCCGACCCGACCGACCGCAACACGGCGAAGTGGACCGGCTGGAGGCCGGCCCGGCTGAAGATGGCCCGCGCCGAACTCGCCGGCACCGACCTGGTCGTCGAGGCCAGCCGGTCCCGGGCCGGCCGGTCGCTGTTCCTGCCCGGCCCGTGGCTGGAGCGCGGCAGCGGGCAGGCGCCGATCGAGGGCTGGAAGGTCACCCTGTTCGACCTGGCGCCCGACGGCACGGCCGGGCTCGGCGTGACGGTGCCCTTCGCACCGGCCGCCGACCTCTACCGGCGGGCCTGGCGACGCCTCCGCGACGGCGACCGGCCCCGGTTCGACAACCTGCCCACCCGTGGCGCCCACCGCTGACCCCGACCCGAACACCCCATCCGAACCAGAGAGATCGAGGAACACCCGTGACCGTGACGGAACACGTCCGCCCCGCCGCGCCGCCGGAGACCGCCGCCCAGGTTCTCTCCGCCGAACAGCGGTACGCCGACGAGCTGGCCTTCCTGGCCGCGTACGACGACGGGGCCCGGCCGCCGGGCTGGGCGCTGACCCCGCGCGCCGTGGTCACCTTCATCCAGGGCAGCGACGGGGAGGCGTTGAAGCTGCCCGCCGACCGGCGCACCGGTCCGGACGGCACCGGACTGCCGGCCAGCATGACCATTCCGCCGAAGTTCGTCGGTGAGCGGAGCCTGGTCGAGCGGTGTGTGGTCACCCTGGCCGGTGAGCGGGGCCTGCTGCTGGTCGGCGAGCCCGGCACCGCCAAGTCGATGCTGTCCGAGCTGCTGGCCGCCGCGGTCTGCGGCACCAGCGCGCTGACCGTGCAGGGCACCGCCGGCACCACCGAGGACGCCTTCCGGTACGGCTGGAACTACGCCCTGCTGCTCGCCCAGGGCCCCACCCCGCAGGCGCTGGTCGACTCGCCGGTGCTGACCGCGATGCGCACCGGTCGGGTGGTCCGGATCGAGGAGGTCACCCGCTGCCTGCCCGAGGTGCAGGACGCGCTGGTGTCCATCCTGTCCGACCGCCGGATGAACGTGCCGGAGCTGTCCGGCACCGGGGACGGCCTGATCCGCGCGATGCCCGGCTTCACCGTGATCGCCACCGCCAACCTGCGGGACCGGGGCGTGTCGGAGATGTCCTCGGCCCTCAAGCGCCGGTTCAACTTCGAGACGATCCACCCGATCTCCGACGCGGACACCGAGACCGACCTGGTCCGCCGGCAGGCCACCGCCGCCGTGCAGCGCGCCGGGGCGGCCTACACCGTGGACGACGCGGTGCTGGACGCCCTGGTCACCGTGTTCCGTGACCTGCGTTCCGGCCGGTCGGGCGAGGGCTGGGACGTGGAACGGCCCGGCACCGTGATGTCCACCGCAGAGGCGGTGCAGGTGGCGGCGTCGCTTGGCCTGGCCGCCGCGTACCTGCCCGGTGGGGACGCGCTCGACCTGGTCCCCGGACACCTGCTCGGCGTGGTCCGCAAGGACGACCAGAACGACCACGCCCGGCTGCTGGGTTACTGGGACGGCCCGGTCCGCCGCCGGGCCGAGGACGGCTCGGCGATGTGGCGCCGGCTCTGGGACCTGCGGGAGAACCTGCGTTGACCATTCTCTCCAGCACGTCGACCGGTGCGGCCCCGCCGCCCGGCGACCCGTCGACGGCCGACCCGCGCGCCGTGGTCGACACGCTCGCCGGCTCGGTCCGGCCGTACCTGATCGGCGTGCGGCACCACAGCCCGGCCCTGGCAGCGGCGGTCCCGGCCCTGCTGGACGCCGCCGGGGCCGAGGTGGTCTGTGTCGAGCTGCCGGCCGACTTCCAGCACTGGCTGCCGTACCTGTCCGATCCGGCCGCCCGGGCCCCGCTGGCCCTGGTCGGCAGCCACGGCGCGGACGGGCCGGTGGGCTTCTACCCGTTCGCCGACTTCTCCCCGGAACTGGCCGCGATCCGTTGGGCCCGGGAGCGCGGCGTCGAGGTGGTCTGCTGCGACCTGCCGCTGGCCGATCCCGGCTGGACCGCCGAAGCCACCGACCCGGAACCGACCGCTGCGGCCGAGCCGGCCACCGGTGGCGATCCCGCCCCGGACGCCGGTGAGCCGGTGCCCGGCCTGCGCCGGTCCGGCTACGCCGCCGCGCTCAGCGCCAGCGGCACCGGCCGGGACGGTGACGACCTGTGGGACCGGGTGGTCGAGGTGCGGGCCCCGGGCTGCCCGCCCGAGGCGGTCCGCCGGGCCGCGCTCGGCGTCGGCTGGGCGATGCGTACCGACAGTGCCGGCGGCGACGGCGTACCGGCCAGGGACCTGGCCCGCGAGCGGCACATGCGCCGGGTGCTGGCCGAGGCCGGCGCCGACGGCCGGCGCGTCGCCGCCGTCATCGGCTCCTTCCACGCCCCGGCCCTGCTCGCCGCCCCGTCGACCGACGAGGTCACCGCCGCGTCCACCCGGCCCGGCCTGGCCCCGGCCGGTCCGCTCCGGTCCGTGACGGCTCCGGCCGGTCCGGCCACCAAGCGCGGCGGCGGCACGGCGGTCACCTCGCTGGTGCCCTACGCGTTCGACCTGCTCGACTCCCGGTCCGGTTACCCGGCCGGGATCCGTGACCCGCGCTGGCAGCAGTCCGTCTTCACCGCCGCCGGTGACCCGGAACGGATCCGGGCCGCCGCCGCCCGGGCGGTGACCGACCTGTGCCGGGAGCTCCGCTCCGCCGGTCACACCGCCGGTACCGGCGAGGCCGCCGAGACGGTACGCCTCGCCGGCGACCTGGCCCGGCTGCGGGACCTGCCCGCCCCCGGACGGGGCGAGGTGCTGGAGGCGGTGACCACCGTGCTCGGCCAGGGTGAACTGCTCGGCCGGGGCCGAGCGCTGGCCAGGGCCCTGGAGACCGTGCTGGTCGGCGCCGAGCGGGGCCGGATCGCCCCCGGTACGCCCCGGTCCGGGCTCGGCCCCTCGGTCGAGGCGGAACTCACCGCGCTCCGGCTGCCCGGTCCGGACAGCCCGAAGTCCCGTGAGGTCCGGCTGGACCCGCTGCGCACCGAGCTGGACGGGCGGCGGGAGATCCTGCTGCAACGCCTCCAGGTCTGCGGCGTCGGCTACGGAGAGCCGATCGCGGTGTCCGGCACCGGCGACGGTGCCGCCCTGACCACCCGCTGGCAACTGGCCTGGACGCCGTCCGTGGCGGCCCGACTGGACCTGGTCGGCGTACGCGGGGTGACTGCGGCGCTGGCCGCGGCCGGCACCCTGCGGGAGCGGTTCCGCCGGGAGGTCGCCGACGGCGGCCCCACCGCCGCGCAACTGCTCACCGGGCTGCGCGACACCGCCCGGTGCGACCTGCCCGAGCTGGTCACCGACCGGCTCGACCTGGCCGCCACGGTGCTGCCGGGCACCGGCACCCTGCCCGAGCTGCTGGCCGCCCTGGACCTGCTGGAGGCACTGCGGCGGGAACACCTGCCCGGCACCACCGCCGACGGCCGGGCGCGGGCGGCCGAGCTGGCCGTCGTGCTGCTGGACGCGGCGGTCCGTGGGCTGCCCGGCCTGGCCGGCAGCGACGCCGCCGCCGACGCCGCCGCGCTGGTCGACCTCGCGGTCCGGGCCGGCGAGGAACGGATCGGACTGCGCCTGGACGAGGCCCTCGGCTACCTGGCCCGGTCGGGTTCGGCGCTGATCCAGGGTGCCGCCCTGGCCGCCCGGGTCCTGCTCGACCTGACCGATCTGGGGACCCTGGGCACCCGGGTGGCGGGTTGGATCGACGCGGCGACCGGACCGGACACCCGGCGGCACCTGCACCGGCTGCTCGGTGGTCTGCTCACGGCGGCGCACCCGCTGTTGCAGTCCGCCCCGGCCGCGCTGGACCCGCTGCTGGAGCGGATCGAGCGGCTCACCGACACCGAGTTCCTGGACCGGCTGCCGGCGCTGCGCGGCGGGTTCGACGTGCTCACCCCGGCGGCCCGGGAGCGGCTGCTGCACACCGTCACCGAACGACTGGGCGACCGGCTCGACCTGGCCCTGTCCGCCCCGCCCGAGTTGCTGGCCCGCTGGGCCGCCGCCGACGCGGCCGGCCGCGCCGTTCTGGTCGCCCGCCACCTCCCGATCCCCGGCACGCCGACCGCCTCCGCCGACGCTCCCGCCGGTGCCGCACCCGGGCGGGACACGCCGGCCGCCGGGCTCACCCCCTCGGACCGGTGGCGGCTGCTGCTCGGCCGCCAACCCGACCGGTTGCCGGCCGACGCCCGCCGCTACGCCCGTGCCCTGGACGAGCTGTACGGGGCCGGTCAGGGCGAGGGCGCCACCGACCTCGGCCAGGCGGCCGGCGGCGGCCAGGAAACCTCCTTCCCGACCGCCCGCGAGTGGGCCGACGAACTCGAGGCGCTGTTCGGCACCGCGGTACGCGAGGAGGTCATCGCCCGAGCGGCCGAGAGCGGCCGTACCGACGTGCTCACCGAACTCGACCCGGCGGCGGTACGCCCCTCGATGGAGCTGCTGACCTCGGTGCTGTCCCTGGCCGGTGGGCTGCCCGAGGCGCAGTTGGCCAAGCTGCGGCCACTGGTCCGGCGGCTGGTCGAGGAGCTGACCAGGCAGTTGGCCACGCAGATGCGTCCGGCGTTGACCGGACTGAGCAACCCGCGTCCGTCCCGCCGTCCCGGCGGCCGGATCAACCTCGCCCGTACGCTGCGGGCGAACCTGGCGCACACCCAGCGGCTCGACGACGGCCGGACGGTGGTGGTGCCGGAACGGCCGGTCTTCAACACCCGGACCCGCAAGGAGGCCGACTGGCGGCTGGTGCTGGTGGTCGACGTGTCCGGCTCGATGGAGGCGTCGGTGGTGTGGTCGGCGTTGACCGCCGCCGTCCTGGCCGGGGTACCCACCCTGTCCACCCACTTCCTCGCCTTCTCCACCGAGGTGGTCGACCTGACCGACCGGGTCGACGACCCGCTGTCGCTGCTGCTGGAGGTGCGCGTCGGCGGCGGTACCCACATCGCCGCCGGACTGGCGCACGCCCGCTCGCTGGTGACCGTGCCGAGCCGCACCATCGTCGCGGTGGTCAGCGACTTCGAGGAGGGCTACCCGCTGGCCGGGCTGCTCGGCGAGGTCCGCACACTGGCCGGTTCCGGCGTGCACCTGCTCGGCTGCGCCGCGCTGAACGACAGGGGAGTGCCCTGCTACTCGGTGCCGGTCGCCGAGCAGCTCGTCGCGGCCGGGATGCCGGTCGCCGCTCTCAGCCCGCTCGAACTCGCCCGCTGGGTGGGCGACCGCGTACGCGGAGGATCACGTTGACGGACCGCACATCCACCGCCGTGGACACCGACCGGCTGCCGCCGGTGCTACCGGGAGTCGCCGCCGCAGCGGTGGTGGCGCTGCCGCCCCGACTGCACGGAAGACTGGACGCGACCGTCGAACGGGTGGCCGGTGTACCGGTCGGCCGGGTCGACGGTGGTGTATCGGTCGACTGCGGTCCCGAGGCCCTGGTGACCCTGACGCCCGGACCGGCCGGGGCGGTCACCGACCCGCACCAGGCGCGGTGCAGTTGTCTGCTGGCGCCCCGCTGCCTGCACCGGACCGCGGTCCTGGTCGCCTGCCCGGTCGCCGACCAGGCCATCCACCCGGCGTCCACCACCGCCGTACCGTCGGACAAAGCCGGGGCGGCCACCGGGCGCACCGGGAGAGCCGGGCGTACCGGGGAACCGGCTGGCGCGGACGACCCGGCCGCCGATCGTACCGGCCGGGGCACCGCACCGACGAAGGCGCAACGGGCCGCCGCCGGCGCGCTCTGGCGGGCTGCCGCCGCCGTGCTCGCGGCCGGCGTGCCGGCCGCCGGCGCGGTCCTCCAGGCGGACCTCCTACGGGCCGCGCACAGCGCCCGACTGGCCGGCCTGCCGCGCGCCGAGAGCGCCGCGTTGCGCACGGTACGCGGCCTGCGCGCCCATCGGGGACGACAGACCGGCCACCGGCTGTCCGAGCTGGTCGAGGTGCTGCACGACCTGCTGTACGTGGCCGGCCGGCTGGCTGCCGGTGATCCCGACCCGGCGCTGGTCGGTGTCCTCCGGCGGGCCTACCAGCCGGACGGCACGTTGGAGGTGTACGGCATCTGCCGGGAACCGGTTATCAGCGCGACCGGGTACGCCGGGGTGGTCACCCATCTGGTCGCCGCGGACGGGCGCAGGCTCTCCTTCGGCGACGTGAAACCGGGCGGCCCGGACCGGGCACGGGACTGCGCCCGGGCGGTCACCGAGATGGGCGCGGTCGCGGTCAACCACGCGGTGCTGGCCCGGGGCGGCCTGCGGATCACCGGCACCACCGTCTCCCCGGACGGCCGACTCGGTGCCGGCAAAGGGGTCCGGGCCACCCCGCTGACCGGGACCGACTGGTCCACCGGACCGCTGGCGGCCCTGTTCGCCCGCCCGCTCGCCGAGGTGGTGACCGCTCAACTCGCCGCCGACGACCCGGACGACCCGGCCCGGGCCGGGACCGCGCTGGTCGGCGGTGACCTGGTGATCGTCGGTGCCGTCGGTGACCAGGTGCTGGCCCGCGAGCTGGTCCCGGCCGGCGCGGCCGGAGGGGACCGCGTGCCGGTGCCGGACGGCCCGGTGATCCGGCTGGTGGCGGTCAACTCCCACCCGGCGCTGGCCCACGTGGCCAACCTGCGGCGGCTCGCCTCCCGGCCCGGCCTGCGGATCCGGGTGGTCGGTCGGCTGGACCCGGACCGGGCCAGCACGCTGCGCCCACTCGCGGTCGGCGCGGTGCCCGGCGCCACCGCGACGCTGCGACTGCCGGACGACTGGCACGGCCGGGCGGACCTCGGCTACGACCAGATCCAGGGCGGCCACCTACCGCCGCGTGACCCGGCCGCGATGACCGAACCGGTTCTCGCCGTCGGCGCCGACGCGGTGGCGGAGTCCCCGCTGTGGCGGGTCCGCCGGCTGGTGGAGCTGGCCGTCTCCGGCGGTCGCCGCGCCGTCGGCGAGGCGGCGCGCGGCGAGGGTGCCGGGCTGTCCGGTCCGCTGCGCCGCGCCGGCTTCACCACCGCCGCTGCCGTGGCCGCCGGGCTCGCCGACGAGTCCGACCGGCGCGGTCGGGACGCGTTCGGCCGCCTGACCGATCCGGATCCGGACCGGTACGCCTGGTCCTGGCTCGCCGCGACCGCCCATCTCGCCGCCACCGAGCGGGAGCTGATCCGGTCCTCCTGGACCGTCCCACCCGCCGGCTGACCTGCCGGCGCCGGGCTGTCGAGGGCCTGGCGCGGTGGGTGGCGGGCCACCACGGCCGGTACCGCCCCGGTCGGTGTCAGGGTCCGCGCGGGCATGTCCCGCACGGGCCCTGACACCCTCCCTGTCCGGCGGAGAGCGGTCCCGTGGTCATCTCCTCCCTGGCGCGGGGACGTCCCGGTCACGTGAGGACCTCGGCCGTCGCTCGGCACCGGTTGCGTCTGGACGAACCCGGTCGGCCGGGACGTGCCGGACATGAAGATCCTCAATTAATCCTCAAATCCGGTGCACCGGACCCCTTACCTCTACGGCTGCCCATACGCTCACCTCGGATCCAGCCGGTTCTATCGCTGCGGACCCACTAACCGAAGTGGCGATCGGGGGACAGGTCCAAGGACGTCCGTTGCGACAGAATCGGGCAGCCGTCCTGGTGCCGGGAGACCGGCGCCGGAACCTCCGGTCGAACGTGCACGACCGACAGCACATCCCCGACGCACTCCGCGCCGTGCACGGGTTCCCGACGACCGTTCTCAGTGGATGTGTGCGCCTTTTACCAGAGCACCGACCGCATGGCACAAGCAGAAGGAGGGAAGAGTGCGACGATCTCGACTGCCCATCACGCTACTCGCGCTGACCGCCCTGGTGGGGAGCAGCCTCGTGGCGACGGCACCCGCCGGGGCGGAGCCGACCGCCCGGACGGGCTCGGAACACGCCCATGACCATCCACACTCGGCAGGCTCCGTACGCATCCAGATGACCGGCGCCGACATGCTGGACAAGGTGGTCGCCGCCGGGTTCGACATCGACCACGGCCTCCGGCGCGTGCCGAACGGCATCGAGGGCGAAGCGGTGGTCACCACCGAGCAGGTCGCCGAGCTCAAGGCGCTGGGCGTCGAGATCCTCGACGACGACGAGGGCTTCGAATGGAGCGAGGAGGCCGACGGCGGCCTCCGGGCCCTCGGCGCGCGGGCCGTCCCGTCGTTCAGCCACGAGAAGACGGTACGGGTCGTCCGCGCCGACTGGTTCACCACGAAGGGCCAGGGCTTCCTCTACGTCGAGGCGCGCACCACCGAGGGGCAGCAGACGAGCCCGATCGTCGCGATGCAGATCGAGAACGACTCGGGCCGGGGCACGCCGTTCGGCTTCGCCCGGACGATGAGCCGGTTCGTCGACTCCGGGCAGTACATGTTCCACCGGAACCTGTTCAAGCTCGACGCTCGCCCGAGTCAGATCCGGGTCACCAGCTCGACCGGTGGGGTGACCACCGGCAACGTGTCCAACTGGCTGGAGGACGCCCCGCCGCCGCTGACGGCGAGGCCGGGTTACCAGTCGGACTTCGTCGACGGCTACAAGCACCCGCAGCAGCTCTTCAGCCGTGCCAAGGAGATCGCCCGGCAGCACCCGGACATCGCCGAGATCATCTACCTGCCGAACCGGACGAACGGCTACCAGCGCAAGGCGCAGGCCACCATCGGCGGCACCGGGCAGGAGGCGGTCGTCGTCAGCTCGGCGGCCTGGGGCCACGAGGGCGGCAACGACATCACCGTCGAGTTCGTGGATCGGCCGGGAGCGAACCTCCCACTCACCGTCGAGGTGACGGGCAAGGCAGTTCGCGTCCTGCTCGCGAAGGACGCCTCCGGCGCGCCCGCGAGCACCGCCGCCCAGGTGGCCGCGGCACTGGAGACCCAGTCCCAGGGTCTCATCGACCGGGCGCACCCGTACCGCACCAACACGGGTACGGGCATCGTCGTGCCGACGGCGGGCCCGATCGCGCTCTCCGATTTCCTTGACGAGAAGCGGGTCGGCGCGCCGGAGGGCGAGGTGCCACGTGGCCCGGCCGCCATCCCGGTCCTGCGGATCGGTAAGCACCGTGACGGCCGGAACCCCGGTGTCCTGATCCAGGCGCAGGACCACGCCCGCGAGTGGGTGCCGGCGACGACCACGTTGGAGACGGCCGAGCGTCTGGTGCACAACTACAAGACCGACCAGGAGACGAAGAAGATCGTCCAGGACACGGACATCTTCCTCATCCTGTCCAACAACCCCGACGGGGCGAACTACAGCTTCTACAACTACGCCTCTCAGCGGAAGAACCTGACGAACCACTGCGAGGACGCGAACGCCGATCCGGCCCGGCGCAACTCCTGGGGCGTCGACCTGAACCGGAACTACCGGGTCGGGTCGGGCCACGACGGCTACGCGGGCGGGTCGACCACCTGCACCAGCGGCACCTACCAGGGGCCGGAGAAGCTGTCCGAGCCGGAGTCGAAGAACGTCGTCTGGCTGGTCGAGAAGTACTCGAACATCAAGTTCATGATGTCGGTGCACTCCAACGGCGGCCAGCTGTTCTGGCAGCCCGGCGCGTACATCGCGGACGGACGGATCACCACGCCGCGTCCGCCGCTCGGCGACGAGGCGTTCTACTGGCAGGCGGCCGGCCGGATCCTGTCGCAGGTCAAGGAGTACCGGGAGACCGTCGTCACGCCGGAGAACGTGGGCGGCTCGTCGGACGTCCTCTACTCCTCGGCGGGCAACGTGCGCGAGGACCTGTACCACACCTACGGGATCTACTCCTTCGGCTGGGAGGTCGGCGGCTCGGTCTACAACCCGGCCACCGGCAACTGGCAGGGCGGCTCGTTCCAGCCGCCGTGGGAGGGCGACCCGGCGCTCGTCAGCGGCCACGCCGAGACGATGGAGTACGCCAACGGGATCATGGAGATGTTCCGGGTCGCGGCGGAGTGGGGCAAGGACAAGAAGAAGCCGTCGTCCGAACTCGTCCCCGGTGGCGGTAACTACAGTGGGCCCGTCGACGTGCGTTTCGAGACGAGCGAGCCGGCCACCGTCTACTACACGACGGACGGCAGCCGGCCGACCCTCGAGTCGCCGCGCTACGAGGCGACCGAGTTCCGGGAGCCGGGACAGGTGTTCCACGTGACCGAGACGACGACGTTCCGTTGGTTCTCGGTGGACACCGCAGGCAACATCGAGCGGAACTACGACCCGACGAAGAACGATCGGCGCAACAACTACCGCACCGCGACGATCACCATCGGCGGGTAGCCGGCGCCGAGCCGGGAGTGAATGCCGATCACCACGACACCGACCGGCTGGGGCCGGGCCCCAGCCGGTCGGTCCGTCACCGTCGTCACCCGGTGACGGACGCCTCCAGGCGGAACGGGTTGCTGCCCAGCGGGCTGGTACGCCGGAACTCGACCACGAACTCCCACACCCCGGGCTCGCCACCGAGTGGTGCACGGTGCCGTTACGGGGCGCCGTTCCATCGGCCGAGCAGGTCGAGTCAGGGCCGCCTGAGCCTGTGGTCAGGCGGTGCCGCAGACATTCCGCAGGGTCTGGGCGTCCCGGTCGGTCCTGGCCTGCGCTGCGGCGTAGTCTCCCGACACCATGCCCGACAGGATGAAGCGCATGGTCGAGAAGTCCTGCGACAGCGCCACCGTCACCGTATGGACGGCCCCTACGGCGGCCAGGCTCGCGCGCATCATCCCCTGGTACGCCTCCGTCGCGGCGGCCTGCCGGCTCAGCTCGGTCGAGCCTGCGGTCCGGTAGTACCGGTCGACGACCGCGAGTGCCTCCTGGCAGCCGGCGGGGAGTATCGGCTCCAGCGACAACGGGGGCCTGGTGCCGGGCGTTCGGGGTGGCGGCCTGACTGGTCCAGGGGTGGTCGCACGCGGTCCGGGCATCGTCGTCGATGGTGCCGCCGGGCTCGGTGTGGCGTCGACGGAGACGCCCGGCTCGGTCTCCCGGGATGACGCCGTTCCCGGGTCCGGAACCGGTGGTGCCGGGGGAGGGGTCCGCGGCCACGCGTAGGTGAGCAAGGCGACGACGGCCGCGACGACAGCACCGAGCGCCCCCAACGCAGCCCAGTCCAACCTGAACCCCGTGGAGTCTCTCCCGGCCCGGGCGTCTCTCATTCGTCGATTGTCGATCCGTCAACCCTAACGACCTCGTGCACAGTGGACGGGCCAGGAGATCGGCGCTCCCGAGCGGGCGTCGGTGGGTCAGGGCCGGTGGTGCCGACGGGGGCCTGCCTCGCGCCGGGCCGCTGCTGCCCCGACGTGGCGTACACCACGGCCGTGAGCAGCGGTTTTCCGTCGACCAGGCGGTCGAAAAGCCGGTGCGTCGCGCCCTCGGCGGCGGTACGGTACGGCTTATGGATCTTGAGGTGTACTCGCTGGCACAGCGACCGGAGCTCGTCCCGCTGCTCGACGACTTCGCCGGTGCCTGGCCGGAGTTCATGGCCTGGGACCCGATCGCGTCGCTGTACTACGCCGTCGCCGACGAGGTCTATCCCGAGTTCGTGCTGGTGGCCATCGACCCCGCCAGTCCCGGCCGGGCCCTCGCCCGCGCCTACAGCGTTCCTCTGGCCTGGCCGGACGACCAACCGCTGCCGCCCGGCGGCTGGGACCGCGTCGTGCAACGCGCCACCATCAACCGGCTCGCCGGTCTGAAGACCACCGTCGTCTCCGCACTGGAGATCTGCGTACAACCCGACCAGCGGGGCCGTGGACTGTCCGCGCGGATGCTGGCGGCGCTGCGGGACAACACCGCCCGACTGGGTTACCGGACCCTCGTCGCCCCGGTACGGCCGAGCGGCAAGCACGCCCGGCCCGACGAGGCCATGACGACGTACGTCGCACGCACCCGGTCCGACGGACTGCCCGAGGACCCGTGGCTACGCACCCACGTACGTGCCGGCGGTCGGATCGAGGCGGTCGCCCCCCGCTCCATGACCATCCCCGGCACCCTCGCGGAATGGCGCAGCTGGACCGGTCTGCCCTTCGACACCACCGGACCGGTGCACGTTCCCGGCGCACTCGCTCCCGTGCACTGCGACACCACCCACGATCACGCCGTGTACGTCGAACCCAACGTGTGGATCCGCCACGGGTTGTGACGCCGCAGCCTCAGCCTCCGCACGTGCGGTGGTCGGCGCTCCTCCGGCACACCGACAGCGGCCGGCCGTCGGGGCCGGTCACCGAAGTCGGCGGGCGTAGCAGACCGACAACGCCTCACCCTCGTACGGGCCGTAGTTGTCGATGCGGTCGTAGCCCTCCCGCTCGTAGAAGCGCATCGCCTCCGGTTGGGCGGTGCCGGTCTCCAGCAGCAGGTTCACCACGCCCCGGTCGCGCGCCTCGTGTTCCAGGGCACGCAGGATCCCCACCGCCACGCCGGTACCACGGACCGCCGGCTCGACGTACATCCGCTTGATCTCCGCCGAGTCGGGCCCCAGCGGCCGCAGCCCTCCGCATCCCACCGCCACGCCGTGCGCGTCGCGGGCGACGAGGAACACGTCGATGTCGCCGGCGGTGGGGGCGGCCCCCGGCTCGTGGTCGTCGTTGCCGTACCGGGCGTCCAGCTCGGCGCGTTGCGCGGCGCGCAGCCGCACCCCGTCGACACCGTCCCAGGGCTCCGACTCCACCGTGACCTGCACAGCCACACCCTCTCCAATCCGTAACAAGCGTTCCGGTAACGGATGCTACGCTATCGCGCGGGGCGACGGCGAAGGAGCGGGGATGGCCAGGCGACGTGACCTCCAGGGCCACCAGGAGCGGTTGTCGACCGCCACCTGGTCGGTGCTCGCCGAACACGGTCTGGCCGGGTTGACCCTCCGGGCGGTGGCCGAGCGGGCCGGATGCAGCACGGGACTGGTGCTGCACACGTTCCCCGACAAGCAGGCCCTGCTGGTCCACGCCCGCACGGTGCTGCACGAGCGCACCGCGGCCCGCGCCGACGCGGCCCAGGAGTCCGGCCACGAACCCCTGGACGCACTGCGCGCCGTGCTGATGCAGGTGGCGTCCGGCAGCGACGACAAACGCGAGGAGGCCCGGGTGTGGGTGGGTTTCCTGGCCGCCGCGCTCGCCGATCCCGAACTCGCCCGGTTGCACCAGGCCCACAACCGCGCGTTCCTGCGCCGGATCCAGCAGCTCGTGGCAGCCTGCCGCCCCGACTGGCGCCAGGAGCAGACCGCGCGCAGCGCCACCACCCTGGTCGCGCTCGTGGAAGGGCTCAACGCCCTGGCGGCCGTCGACCTGGACACCTACTCCGCCGCCGCGCAGCAGGCAGCCATCGAGGCCGCACTGCACCAGATCCGTGCCGAACTGCCGTCACCACCGCACGGCGACACCGCCGCCTCGACGGTCGACTCCACGATCCCCGGTTGATCCTCAGCCCTTCTCGGGTGCTCCCTGCTGCGGGTCGAGGACGCGGTCGGGCAGATCGAGGTGTTCGCGGAACGCCCGGCGGCCCTCGGCGGTGACGGCGACCGCCCGGCCGGTGCCGATCCGGACGACCCAGCCGGCGTCCAGGGCGTGCCGGCAGAGCGCCGCACCGACCGCGCCGGCGAGGTGGGGCCGCCGCTCGGTCCAGTCCAGGCAGGAGCGGACCGGTGCGCGGCGGGTCGGCGGTGTCGGCTCCGGCGCGATGCCGAGCCCGGCCAGCCACGCCGCGCCCCGGTCGGTCAGGCTGAGCCCGCGCTCCCAGCTCAGGAAGCCGTGCCCGGTCATCGCGTCGGTGACCGCCACGCCGAGGGCTCCGGCGAGGTGGTCGTAACAGGTACGGGCGTGCGCCAGCGCCCGGCGTCGGGTGGCCGCCGACAGCGACCGCACCGGCGCGGGCTCGACCGGTACGACGCCGGTCACCGTCTCGATCAGCTCGGCGATGCCGGCATCTGCCAGCCGCAGGTAACGATGGCGGCCCTGCCGTTCCTCGGTCAGCAGCCCGCCGGCGACGAGTCGGTGCAGGTGGGCCGTCGCGGTCGACGGTGCCACCCCGGCGTGCCGGGCCAGCTCGGTCGCCGTCCACGCCCGCCCGTCCAGCAGCGCCAGGCAGAACGCCGCTCGGGTGTGGTCGGCGAGCAGGCCGGCCAGGGTGGCCAACCCCACCGTGGCCTCGTGCACCCGCGAGCCACGGGGCTCGTTGCGGCGGCCGTGCCCGGACCGGCGGCCGGAGTCGAGCCGGCCAGGCTGGCCGGAGGCGGTGTTCTGGCTGTTCATCGTGGCGATCCTGCCCGGGAAACGCTTCGGTCGGCAACGAAACGTCCGGTGGTTACGGTCCCACGATGACCAACGCCACCTGCGGGAACGTGATCCCCGACCCCGACCCCGTCTCCGACCGACCGGACGGGCACCTGACCATCCAGCCCCGGATCCTGTACTTCGGCACCCCGGTCGTGCTGCTCAGCACCGAGAACGAGGACGGGTCCGCCAACCTCGCCCCCATCTCCTCGGCGTGGGCGCTCGGCTGGGTGGTCGTGCTCGGGCTCGGAGCGGAGGGGCAGACGGCGCGGAACCTCCGCGATCGACCCGATGTGGTGATCAACCTGCCGGCGCCGCACCAGTGGACCGCCGTCGAGCGCCTGGCCCCGTTGACCGGACGCGACCCGGTGCCCGCACCCAAGCGGGCCGCGTTCCGGTACGAGCCGGCGAAGTTCGCGGCGGCGGGACTCCGGCCGGAGCCGTCCCAGGTGGTTCGGCCACCGCGGGTCGCCGACTGCCCGATCCAGTTGGAGGCGCGGGCCACCCGGGTCCACCCGGCCGCAGCCGGCGGCTTCGTCATCGTCGAGGCCGAGGTCTGCCGGGTGCACGCGGACCGGCGGATCGTGGTCCCCGGCACCCAGCACATCGATCCGGCCGCCTGGAGTCCGTTGATCTACAACTTCCGACATTACTTCGGGTTGGGGGCGGAACTGGGACAGAGCTTCCGGTCCGAAACCCCTGGTCGGGGCGTTGACCGGGCGTAGGGTCCCCGGCCGGGCAGTCAGATACCCGCCAGTTGATAGAAAGTTATCTACTTCCGCATGTCAGCCGTCTAACATCTCCTCACCTGATCGACATGCGTCGATCATGCCTCACGGTGATGGAAGGACATGCTCAGATGGCTCTCAAGCCCTCCGCCAGGCAACCCTGGCGCCTCGGCGTCGTGACCACTGCGGTGGCCGCCGCGGTGGCCTTCGCCGCCCCGGCCGCCGCGGCACCCGCCGAAGGTGCCATCCTCCAGGCCGGCGGCGACACCGCCGTCGCCGACTCGTACGTCGTGGTGCTCAGGGAGACATCCGTCGCCCGCACCGGGGTCGACGCCTCCGCCCGGAGTCTCGCCCGGGAGTACGGCGGCGCGGTCGCCCGCACCTACCAGCACGCGCTGCGCGGCTTCGAGGTCACGCTCTCCGCGACGGCGGCCCGCCGGCTCGCCGCCCACCCCTCGGTGAAGTACGTCCAGCAGAACCACCGGGTCAGCATCGCGGCCACCCAGTCGCCCACCCCCTCCTGGGGGCTGGACCGCGTCGACCAGCGCAACCTGCCGCTGAACAACTCGTACACCTACCCGAACAACGGCTCGGGCGTGCGGGCGTACGTCATCGACACCGGCATCCGGTTCAGCCACGGCGACTTCGGCACCCGCGCGGTGAGCGGCTTCGACGCCATCGACGGCGGCTCGGCCGACGACTGCAACGGGCACGGTACGCACGTCGCCGGGACCGTCGGCGGCACGGCGTACGGGGTGGCCAAGGGCGTCACGCTGGTCGGCGTCCGGGTGCTGGACTGCGGTGGCAGCGGCACCTACGCCCAGGTCGTCGCGGGCATCGACTGGGTGACCGGCGACCACGACCCGGGTGAGCGCGCGGTGGCCAACATGAGCCTCGGCGGCGGCTTCGACCAGGCCACCAACGACGCGGTGACCGCGTCGATCGCCGACGGCGTCAGCTACGCGGTCGCGGCGGGCAACGAGTACAGCGCCAACGCCTGCAACGTCTCGCCGGCCAGCACGCCGAACGCCATCACCGTCGGGGCGACCGAGTCCACCGACGCCCGGGCCAGCTACTCCAACATCGGCACCTGCCTGGACATCTTCGCCCCGGGCAGCGCGATCACCTCGGCCTGGCACACCGGCGACACCGCCACCAACACCATCAGCGGCACGTCGATGGCCAGCCCGCACGTGGCCGGCGCAGCCGCCCTGGTGCTGGCGGCCAACCCGTCGTACACGCCGCAGCAGGTGCGCGACAAGCTGGTCAACGACGCCACCGCCAATGTGGTGACCAACCCCGGCGCCGGCTCGCCGAACAAGCTGCTCTACACCGGCAACGTCGTCCCGCCGACCCAGGACTTCAGCGTCGCGGTGACCCCGGCCGCCGGCTCGGTCAACCCGGGCGGCTCGCTGACCGCCACGGTGTCCACCACGACCACCGTCGGCAGCCCGCAGACGGTCGGCCTCACCGCCAGCGGTCTTCCGACCGGCGCGACCGCCACCTTCAGCCCGGCGTCGATCAGCACCGGCGCCTCGGCCACCCTGACCATCGCCACCACCGGCAGCGCCGCGCCGGGCACCTACCAGGTGACCATCACCGCCACCGGGCCGGTGACCACCCAGAGCACGTCGTACGCGCTGACCGTCAACGGCCCGCCGGGCTGCGCGCAGACCAACAACACCGACGCCACGATCGCCGACAACAGCACCGTGGAGAGCGCGGTCACCATCTCGGGCTGCGCCGGCACCGCCTCGGCGACCAGCACCGTGCAGGTGGCGATCGTGCACACCTACATCGGTGACCTCGTGGTCACCCTCGTCGCTCCGGACACCAGCACGTACGTGCTGCACAACCGCACCGGCGGTTCGGCCGACAACATCAACCAGACCTACTCCGTGAACCTGTCCTCGGAGACGTCGAACGGCACCTGGCGGCTGCGGATCCAGGATGCGGCGAGCGGGGACGTCGGCTACCTCAACACCTGGACGCTCAACCTGGGCGCCCCGGTCGTACCGAGCTGCGGCGGCACCAACGGCACCGACGTGACCATCGCCGACAACACCACGGTCACCAGCACCATCGCGGTCGCCGGCTGCACCGGTAACGCGTCGTCCACCAGCAGCGTGCAGGTGGCGATCGTGCACACCTACATCGGTGACCTCGTGGTCACCCTGGTCGCTCCGGACGCGAGCACGTACGTGCTGCACAACCGCACCGGCGGTTCGGCCGACAACATCAACCAGACCTACTCCGTGAACCTGTCCTCGGAGACCCGAAACGGCACCTGGACTCTCCGGGTGCAGGACGCCGCCTCCGGCGACGTCGGCTACCTCAACACCTGGACGCTCAGCCTGTAACCCTGCTCGGCGCCGGTGACCCGTCCCCGGCCGGTCCGGCCCTTCGCGCGACGCGGAGGTCCGGCCGGCCGGGGAACCGCCGCTGGGTCACCTTTCCGAGCCGACCTCGAACGACCCCACCCGCTCGACGAGCCAGGTCACGTCGGCGCCGCTGGCGACCTCGACCGGCTCGGCCCCCCGGCGGAAGATCCGCCCGCCCGTGGCCACGCCGTCGAGCCGCATCACGCCGTCGGTCACGCGCAGCCAGGTGCCCTCGCGCATGGCGAGCACCGGGACGTCGTTCTCCTCGAGGAACTGGGTGAGCCGCTCCTCCCGGGTCTCACCCTGGTGCGTCGAGGCCGGGTCCGGGTCGAGGTAGTGGGGGTTGATCTGGAACGGTACGAGACCGAAGGTCTCGAAGGACGGCGGTTGGACGATGGGCATGTCGTTCGTCGTCCGCAGGCTCGGCGTCGCGACGTTGGTGCCGGCGCTCGACCCGAGGTACGGCATCCCCTCGGCCACCCGGGCGCGCACGACGCCGATCAGGTCGAGTTCGTGGATCGCCTTGACGAGACGGAAGGTGTTGCCGCCGCCGACGAAGACCGCCTCGGCGTCGGCGACCAGGTCGCGCGGCGTGCCCTCGTGCGCTCCCCGGACGGTGATGCCGAGTGGCTCCATGGCCCGGCGGACGGTGTCGGTGTAAGCGTCGTGGTCGGCCAGCGCGAAGGGGACGAACACGAGTGAGCGCCGGCCGTCGAGTGCCTGGAGGATCACGTCGTGCGCGTGCTCCAGGTAGGCCCGCCCCGGGGCTGCCGAGTTGGACAGGAGCAGGAGGTTCGGATGGCCCTGGGTCATGGTGTCTCCTCGGTGCGGCCGGTTCGGCTCGTCGGTGCGGCGGTCAGTGGGCTCGGGTCACCCTGGTCTGCCGGGCTACGGCGGCCGAGCTCGCCCGGTTGTCGAGCAGGGCGGAGAGCTGCTCCGCCGCGGCCTGGAGCGCGGGCAGGTGGTCCCGGACGTCGTCCGGGCGCGCCGGGTACTTGCTCTCGCCCAGGCTGAGCGAGCCGACCGGCCGCCCCCGGAGGATGATCGGGACGGCGAGCGCCCGGGTGGCGTAGTCGTACTCGCCCTCCGAGTAGGCGTAGCCCTGCGCGACGGTCTCGACGAAGAGCCGTTCGAGCTCCTGCTCGTCGACCTTCGTCAGGCCGGTGAAGGTGGCGAAGACCCGGCCGGAGATCAGGGCGCGGCGCTCGTTGCTGTCGAGGAAGGCGAAGTAGCCGCGGGAGGTGGCTCCCGCGTTGGCCGGGTACAGCTCGCCGACGAGCGGATGACTCCGCAGCGGTCCGCCGCCGTCGACGGCGGCGACGCAGCGGACGTGGAGCCCGTCCGGGACGGCGAAGATCGCGGTGCGGTCGGTCTGGAAGGCGAGTGGCTCGAGCACCCGCTGCGCCAGGGCGGCCAGCCCTCCCGCGCGTTCCCAGACGGCGGCCATCCGCCACATGGTCGGGCCGAGACTGTAGCGCCGGGTGACCGGGTCGGCGCTGAGGAAGCCGCGTGCGGCGAGCGCGGCGAGGATCCGCTGCGCGGTCGACTTGTCGATGGCGAACGCCTCGGCGAGCTCCATGACGCCCCAGTCGCGACGTCGTTCGGTGAACGACAGGAGGACCTCCAGGGCGCGGTCCACGGTCTGGAGCGGCGAGCGGGGGCGGGCGACGCCGTTGTCTGGCATGGGTCCTCCGGGCTGGGCGGGACGTGTCAGAACCTACCGCACCCTGATCCAGTTCGGGATGCCCTCTCAGATAGAGAGAAAGTATTGCACGGGGGTGCCGTGCGGGCGAACCCTTGGTGGCGCAAAGCCCAGGTCAGGCCCAACAACGCGCAGATTGGAGGTGGCCGTGAACCACGTGGTGCGACGGGTGCTCGCGATGATCCCGGCACTGTTCGGTGTCGTGCTCTGTATCTTCCTGCTCACCCGCGTCCTGCCCGGTGACCCGGCCCGGACGCTCGCGGGGGAGCAGGCCGACCCGGCGACCGTCGAGAAGATCCGCGTCGAGATGGGCCTCGACCAGCCGCTGGCCGCGCAGTTCGTCTCCTACGTGCGCGACCTCTTCGCGGGGGACCTCGGGTTCGCCTGGCACACCGGGCAGCCCGTCCTCACCGACTTCGCCTCCCGGCTGCCGGCGACGGTGGAACTCGCCGTCGTGGCGATCCTCATCTCGCTGCTCGTCGGGGTGCCGATCGGGGTCGTCAGCGCGACGCGGCGCGACCGACCCATCGACCACGCCAGCCGCATCTTCTCGCTGGTCGGGGCGTCGATGCCGCTCTTCTGGCTCGCCCTCCTCGTGATCTTCGTCTTCTACAACAAGCTCGGCTGGGAGCCGGCCCCGCTGGGCCGCATCGCCCAGGACGTGAACCCCCCGACCTCGATCACTGGGCTCTACGTGTTCGACTCGCTCCTGACCGGTGACGTCGTCGCGCTGAAGTCGTCGCTGGCCCACATCATCTGGCCGGCCATGTGCCTCGCCACCGGGAGCACGGCGATCATCGCCCGGATGACCCGGTCCGAGATGCTCGAGGTGATCAACCAGGACTACGTACGCACCGCCCGGTCCAAGGGCCTGCCGCCGGCCAAGGTCATCCTCAAGCACGCGCTGAAGAACGGCGCCCCGGTCATCGTGACCGTCGTCGGCCTCCAGTTCGGCCAACTCCTCGGCGGCGCGGTCATCACCGAGACGGTCTTCAGCTGGCCGGGCATCGGCCAGTACGTCGTCCAGTCCGTGCTCGCCACCGACTACGCGCCGGTCCAGGCCTTTACCCTGCTCGCCGCGGTCGTCTACCTGACGGTCAACCTCTGCGTCGACCTGATCAACGCCCGCCTGGACCCGAGGATCGAGAATGCCTGACACCACCGTGACCGCGACCGCGGGGGGCCACCGGGTCGCGTCGGCCGACCGGGCGGGATCGCGACCCACGACCGCCTGGCGTCTGCTGGCCCGCAACCGTCTGGCGATGGTCGGCCTCGTCTTCATCGCGATCTGGACCATCGGGGCTCTCGTGTCGGGCCTGCTGCCGTACTCGCCCACCGAGACCGGAGCGGGCGGGCTCCTCGAACCGCCCTCCAGCGCGCACCCCTTCGGCACGGACAACTTCGGCCGCGACATCCTCGCCCGGGTGCTCGCCGGCGGGCGGATCTCGCTCTGGACCGGACTCATCGCCGTCGGGATCTCGCTCCTGATCGGCGTCCCGATCGGTGCCATCTCCGGCTTCGTCGGCGGCGCGGTGAGCGCGGTGCTCATGCGGGTGATGGACGTGCTCCTCGCCTTCCCGTCGCTCGTGCTGGCCATGGCGATCGCCGCCGCCCTCGGGCCCGGCCTGGCCAGCGCGATGGTCGCCGTGGGCGTCGTCGGCATCCCCGAGTTCGCCCGCATCGTCTACAGCCAGACCCGTTCGCTGCGGGAGCGTGACTTCGTCGAGGCGGGACGTGCCATCGGGCTACGGGACCGGACGATCCTCATCCGCCACATCGTCCCGAACACCGTCGCCCCGATCCTCGTCCGGTCGACCCTCGGCATGGGCTACGCGATCCTCACGGCCGCCTCGCTCAGCTTCATCGGCCTCGGCGCGCAGCCGCCGACGGCGGAGTGGGGCGTGATGATCTCGGACGGCCGTGGCTACATCATCAGCGGCGAGTGGTGGATGACCTTCTTTCCCGGCATCGCCATCGCCACCTCGATTCTCGGCTTCAACCTGATCGGCGACGGCCTTCGCGACGTCCTCGACCCGCGCCTGCGGACGAGCCGATGACCCGGTGCGGACCTGCCACGGACGCCAGCCCATCCGCCCATCCATCCCCCCACCCTGACCCGAAGGAGAACAGCGTGAAGCGCAGCGCCACCCTGGCCGCCGCGGTCGCCGCCACCTTCCTCGCCGCCGCCTGTGGAGCCAACGCCAACCAGGGCGGCTCCTCGCAGGCCGACGGGGCCGGCAAGGACACCCTCGTCGTCGCCTATTCCGAGGGCGGCAAGACCCTCAACCCCGCCGAGGCGAACGACGTCACCTCCGACACGTTCGTCGTCGCGGCCTACGACCAGCTGGTCACGTACGACCGCACGACGGTCGACGGCAAGCCGACCGCCAAGACGGACACGATCGTGCCGATGCTGGCGGAGAAGTGGGAGGTGAGCCCCGACTCGAAGAGCTACACGTTCACGATGCGGCAGGGCGTGACCTTCGAGGACGGCTCGCCCCTGGACTCCGACGACGTCGTGAAGACGTTCGACTTCATCAAGAAGTCGAGCTCGGCGAGCTTCCTCTACGGCATGGCCGGCATCGGCACCGTGACCGCGGTCGACCCGCAGACCGTGAAGATCGACCTCACCGCGCCGAACCACCTCTTCCTCCAGATCCTGCCGATGTACTCGTTCTCGATCATCAACATCGACAAGGTCAACGCCGAGGGCGGCGCCAAGTGGCTCGACACGAACACCGCCGGGTCCGGCCCGTACCGGCTGAAGAAGTGGGACCCGGCGACCGAGGCCGTGCTCGAGCGTAAGGACACGTACTGGGGCGAGAAGCCCGCCCTGCGCACCGTCAACACGAAGTTCATCGGCGAGGCGAGCAACCGCGTCCAGCTGCTCAGCAAGGGCGAGGTCGACGTCGCGCTCGAGGTGCCGGCGAAGGACGTCGACGCCCTGTCGAAGCAGTCCGGCGTCACCATCGACTCCCGGGCCAGCAACAAGATCCTCTTCTTCGGGATGAACAACGCGATCAAGCCGTTCGACGACCCGAAGGTCCGGCAGGCCATCTCGTACGCGATCCCGTACGACAAGCTCCTCAACGACGTCATGAAGGGCCAGGCGTCGCCGATGCGCTCGTCGGTGGCCAGCTCGACCCCGGGCTTCAGCGACGCCGGCAACGGCTACTCGTACGACCTCGACAAGGCCAAGGCGCTGCTCGCCGAGGCCGGCCACCCCAACGGCTTCAGCTTCGACTTCACCCTCGGCAGCGGCTTCCAGGACTGGTCGGACTCGGCCGTGCTCATCCAGGCCGAGCTGGCGAAGATCGGCGTGACGATGAACATCAAGAACATGGCGCGTCCGCAGTTCCTCGAGGCGCTCGCGACGAAGAAGGTGCAGAGCTACATCACCCGCTGGACGTCCTTCGTCAACGACCCGGGCTACCACCTCGGCCTGCTGCTGACCAGCGACGGCACGAGCAACTACGCCAACTTCCACAACACCGAGGTCGACAACCTCTGGAAGCGGGCCGCGACCGAGCCGGACCAGAAGGTCCGCAACGACCTGTACGGCAAGGCGCAGGAGATCATCAACACCCAGGCGCCGTGGGCGTACCTCTACGAGTACAACATCGTCGTCGCGCAGCGCGAGGGCGTGCAGGGGTACACCTCGTACCCCGACGGGATCATCCGCTTCTTCCAGATGAGCAACAAGGGCTGACGCCGAGGCAGGCGTGCCGCCGGGCCGTCGTCCCGACGCGCCCGGCAGCCGCCGCCACCAGGCCACCGCGAACCCACCCCTCCCGCAACGACACCTGGAGCCCGACGTGACCACCACACCTCCCGACTGGGAGACCCGGGTCCTCGACGAGATCGAGCGAACCCGGGACGAACTGCTGACGCTCGCCGGGGACCTCATCCGGATCCCGAGCGAGAACCCTCCGGGGGACTGCACGGACGTCGGCAACTTCATCGCCGACCACCTGCGCGCCGCAGGCCTCGACCCCGAGGTCCACGACGCCGGTGATGGTCGCCTCAGCATCGTCGTCCACCGTGCCGCGAGCAACGCCGCGGTGGACGGCGATCCCACGTCGGCGCGCCACCTGGTGCTCGCCGGCCACACCGACGTCGTCCCCGTCGGTGACCTGAACCGCTGGACGTTTCCCCCCTTCGCGGGCGACATCGTCGACGGCTACCTCCGTGGTCGCGGGGCGAGCGACATGAAGGCCGGTCTCGCCGGTGTCATCCACACCCTCGTCGTCCTGCACCGCCTCGGTGTCCCGCTCGCCGGAAAGCTGTCGCTCGCGGCGGTCCCCGACGAGGAGCAGGGCGGCTCGCGCGGGGCGGACTGGCTCCTCGACCAGGGGGTTCTCGACGGCGCGACCGGCGCGATCATCGCCGAGCCGGCCGAACGCACGCACCCGACGATCGGCCAGAAGGGCAGCAACTGGTTCCGGATGACGATCGACGGCAGGCCGGGGCACGGCAGCCTCCAGCCGCTGCACGGCGTCAACGCGAACCTCCTCGCGGCCAAGGCCGTCATCGCCCTACAGCAGCTCTGGGACATGAAGCCGTCGCCGCCCGAGGACGTGGTCGACCTCATCGAGCGGTCGAAGACGTTCGCCGAGGAGCGCGAGGGCTACGGTCCCGGCATCGGTGCCGTCTTCGAGCACGTCACCGTCAACATCGGCACGATCCACGGCGGCACGTCCTCCAACGTCGTCGCGGACCGGTGCGTCGTCGACGTCGACACCCGCGTGCCGATCGGGCTGTCGCGCGCCGAGGTCCTCGCCCGGGTCGACGAACTGCTCGCCGAGGCGGGCGTCGAGGCGACGATCGAGCCGACCGGCTTCCGCAGCGAGCCGAACTGGACGCTGCCGAGCGACCCCGTCGTCACCGAGCTCGTCGCGGCCCTGCGCGACCTGACCGGGGACCCCACCGCGGAGGGTGTGCTCCAGTGGGCGTCCTCCGACGCCCGCACCTTCCGCAGCCACGGCATCCCGGTGCTCCAGTACGGGCCGGCCGAGCTGGCCACCATCCACGGCTTCGACGAGAGGGCACCCGTCGCCGACGTCGTCCTCGCCGCGAAGACCTACGCCCTGACCACCCTCCGGTACCTCGGCGTCGCCGAGACCGCTGCCGAAAGCGAATGATCGTGCTGTCCCACGTCCTCACCGCCCTCGACCTCCTCGACCGTCCCGACGCCTCGGGCAAACTCGTCGCCGAGCACCTGCGCGCCCTCGGCGACGACGCCTGCTCGATCACCGTCGAGACGGTGGCCGGCGACCAGGGTTCGACCGACTTCATCCAGGTCACCGTCCCCGGCAGCCGTGGCAAGACCGCCGGCGGCGACGCCCCGACGCTCGGGGTCGTCGGCCGCCTCGGCGGTCTCGGCGCCCGGCCGGAGCTCATCGGCTACGTCTCCGACGGTGACGGGGCGACCGCCGCCATCGCCACGGCCGCCAAGCTGCTCGCCATGCACGCCCGGGGCGACATCCTGCCCGGCGACGTCGTCATCTCGACGCACATCTGCCCCGACGCGCCGACCCGGCCCCACGACCCGGTGCCCTTCATGGACTCGCCCGTCGACATCACCGCGATGAACGAGCACGAGGTCACCTCGGAGATGGACGCCGTCCTGTCCATCGACACCACGAAGGGCAACCGCATCGTCAACCACCGGGGCATCGCCATCTCCCCGACGGTCCGCGCCGGCTACATCCTCCCCGCGAGCGCCGACCTGGTCAGCGTCCTGGAGACCGTGTCGGGTGAGCCGGCCGTCGTCTTCGCGCTGTCGACGCAGGACATCACGCCGTACGGCAACGGTCTCCACCACCTCAACTCGATCCTCCAGCCGGCCGTCGCGACGGCCGCGCCGGTCGTCGGGGTCGCCATCACGACGGTGACGCCGGTCGCCGGCTGCGCGACCGGCGCGAGTCACGAGGTCGACATCGCCCTGGCCGCCCGCTTCTCCGTCGAGGTCGCCAAGGGCTTCACCGCGGGCACGGTGTCCTTCCACGACGAGGCCCAGGCGGCGCTCCTCGAGAGCCTCTACGGCCCGGCCACCCACCTGCAGACGACCGGAACGGGCCCCGCGCACACCTGATCGGGCGCGACCGAGCCCAGCGGCCTACGGAACAAGGAGCACGGACATGGCTGAGCCCCTGCTGTCGATCGAGAACCTCTCGATCCGTATCGACACGTCCCGTGGCCCGATCCATCCGGTCCGGAACCTCGACCTGTCCATCGCGCGTGGCGAGATGGTCGGGCTGGTCGGCGAGTCGGGCTCTGGCAAGAGCGTCACCGCCATGTCGATCACGGGATTGCTGCCGGCGCGGCAGGCGCGCATCACCGGTGGGCACATCCGCTTCGACGGGCGCGACCTCGCCGCGCTGTCGGACCGGCAGATGCGCCGCATCCGTGGCAAGGACATCGCCACGATCTTCCAGGAGCCGATGACCGCGCTCAACCCGGTCTTCACGATCCGCGACCAGCTCACCGAGCCGTTGCGCCAGCACATGCGCCTCGGCCGGCGGCAGGCGGCGGACCGGGCGGGCCACCTGCTCGACATGGTGGGGATCCGCGACACCGCGCGCGTCCTGGCCGGGTACCCGCACGAGCTGTCCGGCGGCATGCGTCAACGGGTCATGATCGCCATGGCCATGGCCTGCGAGCCGAAGCTGCTCATCGCCGACGAGCCGACGACCGCGCTCGACGTGACGACCCAGCTGCAGATCCTCGACCTCATCATGGACCTGCAGGAGCAGCACGGGACGGCGGTCCTGCTCATCACGCACGACCTCGGGGTCGTCGCGCAGACCTGCCAGCGGGTCGCCGTCATGTACGGCGGCGAGCTGCAGGAGACGGCCCCGACGGAGCAGCTCTTCGCCGCGCCGCAGGCCGACTACACGAAGCGGCTGCTCAGCTTCATCCCCTCGGCCAACGAACACGTCGTCGAGGCGGTCGAGGCGCTCGCCGAGGGGGCCACCGAGGGGGCCACGGTGCGCCATGGCTCCCCGGTGCACGCCGAGGCACGTACCGAAGCGGCCGACGACGACGCGCCGGTGCTGCTCGAGGTCACCGACCTGACGAAGGTCTTCGCCGGGCGACGTCGCCGGCTGGGACGTCCCGCCGACACCGTCAGGGCCGTCGACGGGGTCTCCTTCCGGGTACGCCGTGGCCGCACGCTCGCCATCGTGGGGGAGTCCGGGTCGGGCAAGTCGACGACCGGTCGGGCCCTGCTGCGGCTGCACGAGCCGACGTCGGGGGCGGTGACCTTCAACGGGACCGACCTCCTCGCGGCCGGTGACGACGAGATGCGCCGGCTCCGCGCCGAGATGCAGATCGTCTTCCAGGACACGTACGCCTCGCTCGACCCGCGGTGGACGATCCACCGGGCCCTCGCCGAGCCGCTGCGGCTGCACACCGACCTCGACGACACGGCGATCCGCGCCCGCATCGTCGAGGTCCTCGAGACGGTCGGCCTGCGGGGGGAGGACATGGACCGCTTCCCGCACGAGTTCTCGGGAGGTCAGCGCCAGCGGATCGGCATCGCGCGGGCCCTCATCCTCAACCCGAGCCTCGTCGTCTGCGACGAACCCGTGTCGGCCCTCGACGTGTCGGTGCAGGCCCAGGTGCTCGACCTCATGAAGCAGTTGCAGCGGGACCTCGGACTCACCTACGTCTTCATCTCGCACGACCTGTCCGTCGTCGAGATGATGGCCGACGAGATCGTCGTGATGAGCCAGGGCCGGGTGGTCGAACAGGGCAGCGTCGAGCAGATCTTCACCGCGCCGCAGCACCCGTACACCAAGGCACTCCTCGCGGCGATCCCGGTCGCCGACCCCACCGCGCGGGTCGACCGGGCCGTGCGGCGCCGCATCGTCGAGCGTGGCGTCGCCGCTGCCGACCTGCCGGAGAAGGAGGCGGCGTGATGTCCGTGGCGGATGGGGGAGGACTGGCCCACGTGCGGCCGAAGCTGGGCCTCGTCACGATCGGCCAGGCACCCCGGGTCGACCTCGTCCCCGACGTCGAGGAGGCCCTCTCCGGCGTCGACTGGGTCGAACACGGCGCGCTGGACCTCCTCGACACCCACGGCATCGCCCGGCTCGAACCGCGCGGCGGGGAGCGTACCCTGGTGTCCCGCCTGCGCGACGGTTCGCGCGCCCGGCTCGGGGCGACGAGCATCGCCCCGGCCCTCGACGACGCCATCCGACGGTGCGTGACCGACCAGTGCGCGGCCGTCCTCGTCCTGTGCACCGGCCGTGTCGAGCACGGCCCGGCGGCGGTGCCGGTGCTCCACGCGGAGGACCTCGCCCACGACCTCGTGGCGCGGCTCGTCGGCGAGGGCCGGCTGGGCGTGCTCTGCCCCGTGCCCGAGCAGCTGGCGGACATCCGGGAACGGTGGGGAGAACGCCTGGGCCGGTCGGTCGTCGCGGCGGCCGTGGACCCGTACACGGCGGGACCCGACGAGGTGGCGGCCGCCGGACGGGCGGTCGCCGCGGACGGAGCGGACCTGGTCTTCCTCGACTGCATCGGCTACACCGGCCAGCAGCGGGGCATGCTCACGGCCGAGGGCATCCGCGCCGAGACCGCCCGTCACCTCGCGGTGACGGGTGCGGTGGCTGACCTGCTCTCCACCTCGCGCGCCGACCACCGGCGTGCGCCGGATCGCTGAGCATCTCGACGACCGGCGGTGACAAATGAGTCTTGTGAGCAGTTCCGAGGGCGGTGTACGGTGACAGCCAACCTCGATGATCTCGTAATCTCGCGTCCATATGGACGGCGGCCGAGGTGTGCTGCTGCGCAGCTCCGGCTGACCGTCGAACCGCTCGTTCCCATCTGCTGATCCGCGCTCTCCGCGGCTGGTCGCTACTCGGGACGATTAGTTTGTGGTTCCTGTTCCCATACCACTGTCAGTATCAGAACTCATTGTCATGGTGAAATCCCTGCTATCGCGTGCGAGTGCGCTGCCGTTCGTCCGTTGAACCAGGACTGTTCGCAACCTGGCTACCGGACGGGCCGAGCCGTGTGAGGCCTGGTTCAGCGGATTGGCCCCGAGGTGCTGCCCGATTTCCAAACACGGCGTAGCGACGGCCGGAAAACCATCGGCAGAATCAGTGTGAAGCCCTGGGCGCGCAGTTCGAAAGGAGGAGCGGGTGCGGATCCGTAGGGGTGCCGTGCCTGGACCGAAAATGACGACAACGAATGAACAGATACTGACTCCCCTGCCGCTGCTGCAGCTGAGCACCGGATTCTCGAGCTTCAAGACCTTCGCCGCCGCAGTGGAGTTGGGGCTGTTCACCCGGCTCGCCGACGGCAGGACGATGGGCGTGACGGAGGTGTCTGCCGAGTTTGGACTGCCGCATCGTCCGGCGGATCTGCTGCTCGCTGCCTGCGCTTCGCTGGGCTTGCTGGAGAAACGGGGTGACGCGTACGGAAACACCGCGCTCGCCGAGAAGTTCCTGGTCGAGGGGCGTCCCTACTACTTCGGTGGGTTCGTGCGATTCTACGACAAGCGTGAGTACCCGGCATGGGACCGTGTCCTCGAGGCGCTTCGGACGGACAAGCCGACCGCCTGGGACCCGGAGGTCCAGGACTCCCCGTTCACGGCCGAGGACTCGCAGATGCTGCAGTTGTTCTGGGACGCGATGCACTGCATTTCGACCTTCACCGCCCGAGCGCTCGGTGAGGTCTACGACTTCGGCGGGCACACCCGACTGCTGGACGTGGGCGGCGGCTCCGGGGCGTTCCCGATCGAGCTGTGTCGCCATTACCCGAATCTGTCGGCGACGGTGTACGACCTGCCTCACGTATGCTCGATCGCTGATTCGAAGATCGCCGATGCTGGACTGAGTGGGCGGATCACCACGGTGGCCGGTGACTTCCTGCGCGAGGCCGGGCTGCCGGCGGGCCACGACGTGATCCTGTACAGCATGATCATGCACGACTGGGGTGAGGACACCGACCGGGAACTGCTGGCACGCGCCTACGAGGCGCTGACACCCGGTGGTGTGGTCATCATCAGCGAACTGATGCTCAATGCCGAACGCACCGGCCCTGCCGAGGCTGCCCTGATGGGTATGAACATGCTCATCGAAACCACAGCCGGCAAGAACTATTCCGAGACCGAGTACACGGCGTGGTTGCGGGATGCCGGATTCTCCGACATCCGTACCCTGCCGTTCGTCGCGGCCGGAGCGAACGGGGTCGTCCTCGGCGTCAAGGACTGACCGGACCGTGGCGGCGATCGGGGAAGGTCCGGGAGCTTCGTCCCCCGTCCGCCCCGGCCGCCTCTCGGGTGTCGGCCGACGCCGATCCCTCCCAGCCCGGTGGCCGTCGCGGCGGGACGGCTCCCACGCCGTTGGTCCTGGACGATGCCGTCTCGTGGGCCCGGACCGCCGGCGCTGACGCGACACCCGGTTCCGCCGCGCGGCATTCCTGTCCGGCAGGATCAGCCCAGCCGCTCGCCATCCACGCCCGTCGCCGGGATCCCGGTCCGCTGGCCCGGCAGAGCCCGAAAAGCTGGACGAGCTGACTACTCGCGGCACCGTACGCATCACTCCTTGCTATCGCCGGCACCCATTGGTAGCGTGACGACCGGCAGAGTGAAGAATTGCCATACGTGGATGTCTGGGTCCTGGCGTGACCCGGGTCTGCCCCTGTCGCACCTTCAGACACCGGCCGATCGTGGCTGGGCGGAGCCGTGGCCCAGGCACGCCGCCGACAGCGATGGAGCGGTCATGACCACGTTGATCATCGGCAACAGTCGGACGTCGGAGATGGTCGGTGATCTCGCGGCGCTGACCCCCGTCCAGCTGCGCGGCGGTGGCTGCGTCGCACAGCGCATGCTCTGGTTCGCCCGGGACGGCGACGTGCTGGTGCTGCCCTTCGCCCCACCACCGGAGTACCTGAGCTACGTCACCGGCATGACCGGCACCGACGCCGCCTCGCTCACCGTCGTGGTCCCCGCGCCCGGCAGCCTCGGCACGGACGTCCTCAGCCCGGACCGGCTCAGCGATCCCGGATTCCTGGACCAGCTCCGCCATGCCCTCGGCAACCGGCCGCCGGACGAGATCCTCGCCGTCTACAAGGACATCCCCGTCACCGGACTCGCCCGCGCGTTGGCCGCCGAGGCGGCCCTACCCGGGTATCCGTTCAGCGCCCAGGCCGGCGACGCGCTGGTCAACAGCAAGGCCGGGTTCCGGGCGCTGGCCGCCGGAGCCGGCGTACCGATCGCCCCGGGCACCGTGGTCACCCGGCCGGAGGAGGCGCTGGACGCCATCACCGACCTCTTCGACCGGGGCCACGACGTGATGGTGAAGTTGGAGTTCAACGGCGGCGGCTTCGGCAACGAGATCCTCAGCCTTACCGGGGGTGTCGCGCCGGCCGGTGCACCACGGGTGGTGGTGCTGCCGGACCGTGCCGCCGTGTCGGCCTATCTGGAGCAGCGCTGGGAATGGCTCACCGCCGGCCGCGCGAACCGGCTGGTGGTGGAGCGGTTCTTTCCCGGGTCCACCACCGTCTACGCGGAGTTTCTCATCGGCGACGAGGGCGCCCGGCTGATCGGTGTGGGCGAGCTGCTGATGGAGCCGGTGGCGATCGGCGCGGTGCTGCCGGCCCAGACGATCGACCCGCAGACCAGAGCGGAGTTGCTCGACGCCGCCCGGCGGCTGGTCGAGTCCCTGCGCGTCCTCGGCTACCGGGGGGTGGTCAGCGCCGACGCCATCCACACCCCGGACGGACAGGTGCTCTTCACCGAGACGAACTGCCGGCTGACCGGCTCCACCCACGTGCACCTGGTGCTCGACGGCCGCGTGGTGGACGCCGGCCACCGGGAGAAACGGGTCTTCCTGGAACGCGGCGGCTGGGCCGTGCCGTCGTTCACGGCGGCCGTCGGACGGCTCGCCGCAGCCGGCCTGGACTACGACCCGACCAGCCGGACCGGGATCGTGGTCACCTCGAACGAGGTCGACGCCGACGGCACCGTCGCCTGCTGCGCGATCGCCGAGGACCTGGCTGCGGCGGAGGAGATGCATCGCGGGCTGGGCGGGCTCTTCGCGGACGGTCCGCCGTGACCCGCGCCGCGCCGTCGGACCGGATCCGCCACCGTAGCGGGGGACCGGGCCACACCGGATCGGACGGCGTCGGCTCCCGGAGGACACGATGAGCCGGCGGATGCGGGCGGTGGTCCTGCGTCACCCCGGGGGCCCGGAGGCGCTGCGCGTCGAACGGGTGCCCGAACCACTGCCCGGCCCGGGGGAGAGCCTGATCGACGTGACCCTGACCGGGGTGAACTTCGACGACCTGGACCAGCGTGCGGGTGCCTACCCGGAACTGGCGGTTCCCGCGGTACTCGGACTGGAGGCGGTCGGCCGACGCCGCTCCGACGGTCGACGGGTGGTCGCGCTGCTGCGCCAGGGCGGCGGGTACGCCGAGGTGGTGGCGGCGCGGGACGCGTACACCGTGGAGATCCCGGCGGGCATCGACGACGCGCAGGCGCTCGGCCTGTTCGAGCAGGGCACCACCGCGTACGGGGCGCTGCTGCTGGCCGGTCGGCTGCGGCCCGGGGAGAGCGTGGCGGTCTCCGCGGCGGCCGGCGGAGTGGGCCACCTCGCGGTGCAGCTCGCCGTGGCCCTCGACGCCTCCCCGGTGATCGGGCTCGCGTCCACCCCGGCCAAGCGGCAGTTCGTCGAGGGGCTCGGCGCGGACGTGGCGCTGGACCCGGCCGACCCGGAACTGGCCGCCCGCCTGCGCGAGGCGACCGACGGCGCCGGGGTCGACCTCTTCGTCGACTCGGTGGGCGGCGCGGTGGCCCGGGCCGGACTGGCCGGCCTGGCGCCGTTCGGGCGGCTGGTCTGCCTGGGCTGGCGCCCCGGAGCCGCCGGGGACGACCGGACCGTCGACGGCCCCCGAGCCGCCACCGACCCCGGATCCGCCCACGACGACGACCCGTGGACCGTGGTCGACCCCACGGGTGCGGGCCACGCGACGGGCAGCGCCGACGCGGGCGTCGTCACGCTGACCACGGCACAGCTCGCGCGGAGCTCCATCGGCTGCGCCGGGTTCTGGATGCGGCACGTGGTCGACCACCGCGAGCTGTTGCGAGGCATCGCCGACCGGCTCTTCGAACTGGCGGCCCGGGGCCGGCTCGCGGTGCACGTCGACCGGACGGTGGCGCTGCACGAGGTCGGCGCGGCGCACGCGGCGGTCGCCGCCCGGTCCACCACGGGCAAGGTCCTCGTCGACGTACGCCGGGAGGTGTGATGTTCACCCGGTACTGCCGATCCATGCTCTGCACCCCGGCGACCGCGTCCGACCGGTACGCCAACTGCCACCGCTCCGGCGCCGACATCTGCCTGGTCGACCTGGAGGATTCGGTGCCGGCGCCGGCCAAGGCCGACGCCCGGCTCCGGGCGACGGCGTTCTTCACCGGTCAGAGCGCGGCCGGTCGCCGGTGCGCCGTCCGGGTCAACGTGATCACCGAGCCGGACGGCATGCGCGACCTGCTCGCCCTGCGCGAGTATCCGGTCCCGCCGGCCATCGTGCTGGTGCCCAAGGTGGAGTCGCCCCGGGACGTCGAGATCGTGGCGCGGGTGCTCCGGCCGGTCCGCCCGGACCTGGAACTGTTCGCGGTCATCGAGACACCGCGTGGGGTGGAGAACGCCGCGGCGATCGCGGCGACGTCCCCCCGGCCGCGCGCGTTGATCTTCGGATCCGCGGACTACGCGTCCGCCCTCGGCATCCGGCTGCGCTGGGAGCCGCTCCTGCACGCTCGCACCCGTGTGGTGAACGCCGCCCGGGCGTCCGAGGTGGAGGCGATCGACTCACCGACCTTCCAACTGCAGGACCTGACCGTGCTGCGGCGGGAGGCCACCCTGGCCCAGGACCTCGGGTTCAGCGGCAAGATCGCCCTGCATCCCCGCCAGGTGGCCGTCATCAACCAGGTCTTCTCGCCCGACGCGGAGTCGCTGGAGACGGCCCGACGGGTGGTGGCCGCCGGACAGCACAGCGGACAGGGCATCACCACCGTCGACGGGGCGATGGTGGGCCGACCCTTCTACGAGGCGTCCCGGCGGCTGCTCGACGAGTTCGACCCGTCCGGCTGACCGTCACCGGGACACCAGCCGTCAGACCCATCGGCAGGGAGAGGGACATGACGAGCACAGACGAACACCAGAGCATCATCGGGCCGCACCGGTACCGCAACGCGGAGACGATGATCCGGACCGCCGACCCGGTGTGGCAGGCGGCGGCCGACCACGGCCTGACCGGAATCCGGGTCGACACGCCCTCGGGTGACGCGAACAACCGGCTCGTGGACCGGGAGACCGGCCACGAGTTCGTCAACATGTGTTCCTGCGCGTACCTCGGACTCAACCACCATCCGGCGGTCATCGACGGTGCCGTGGCGGCGCTGCGCGAGTCCGGCGCCACCTGGCTGGTCACCTCCACCACCCGCATCCGGCACCAGTTGCTGGCCCGCCTGGAGGAGGAGTTGGGCGACCTGTTCGGCGCCCGGGTGCTGCCCGGCACCTCGTGCAGCGCACTCACCGCCGGCATCCTGCCCCTGGTCGCCTCCGGGCACCTCGCCCCGGGCGGCCCCCGGGTGATGGTCTTCGACCGGTTCTGCCACTTCTGCATGTCGTACGTGAAGCCCGTCTGCGCCGAGGAGAGCCTGGTCCTCACCTGCGGCCACAACGATCTGGACTACCTGGAGGACGTCTGTCGGCGGTATCCCCGCGTGGCGTACGTCGCCGACGGCGCGTACTCGATGGGGGGCACCGCCGCGCTGGACGGCCTGCTGGAACTCCAGGACCGGTACGGGCTGTTCCTGTTCATCGACGACTCGCACTCGCTGTCGATCGTGGGCGAGCGGGGCGAGGGGTTCGTCCGCTCCCGGCTGACCATGAACCCTCTCACCATCGTCGTCACCAGCCTCGGCAAGGGCTTCGGCACCGGCGGCGGCGTGGCCATGCTCGGCGACCCGGAGACGTACGGCTTCCTGACCCGTCACGCCGGGCCGGTGGGCTGGTCACAGAACATGGCCCTGCCCCTGGTCGGCGCCTCGTTGGCGAGCGCCGCCATCCACCGCTCACCCGAGCTGGGCGAGTTGCAGCGCCGGCTGCGCGACAACGTGACGTACTTCGACGAACTCCTGCCCACCGAGTTCGCGGGCAACGGCATGCCGGTCCGCCGGATCACCGTGGGCGACGCCGACCGGGCGGTCCGGCTTTCCGCGGAGCTGTACCGGCGGGGCTTCTACAGCTCGGCCGTGTTCTTCCCGATCGTGCCGCAGGGACAGGCCGGGCTGCGGATCATGATCCGCGCGGATCTCGACCAGGAGACCCTGGCCACCTTCGCCGACCACGTGCGGGAGCTCACCGATGCCGGCTGAGCAGGGCGGGAACCCGATCCCGGACCGGTCCCGGCCGACCGGGTACCGCGAGGTGGGGGAGAACCGCTACCGCGAACAGGTCGGCTTCCACTACGACGAGATCGTCGTCGGCACGGTGATCGAGCACCGCCCCGGCCGCACCGTGACCGAGATGGACAACGTGCTGATGAGCATGTTGAGCATGAACGCGGCACCGCTGCACATCGACGGCGCGTACGCCGCCCGGAGCCGGTGGGGCAGGCCGCTCGTCTCCAGCCTGGTGACGCTGAGCATCGTCGGCGGGATGACCGCCCGCAGCACCAGCGGCCGGGCCATCGCCAACCTCGGCTGGGACCGGATCCGCCTGTCCCACCCGGTGTTCGTCGGCGACACCCTGTACGCGGAGAGCGAGGTGATCGCCAAGCGGCTCTCCGCCACCCGACCGGGCGAGGGCATCGTGAGCTGCCGCACCACCGGGATCAAGGCCACCGGCGAGGTGGTGCTCACCTACGAGCGCAGCTTCCTGGTGCCGACGCACGAGTCCAGCACCGACGACCGGACAGGATACTGATCGTGACCGCAGACCAGATCGTCACCACGCCTGCCCCGTCCACCCCCGACCGCTCCGGTCTGCCGGCGGTGAACTCCTGGGACGAGTTCACCGCCCTCCGCGAGATCGTCGTCGGGGACGCCACCCACATCCGCCTCCCCGAACAGGACGACCCGTCGGCGTGGCTGAGCTGCTTCCCCAAGCTGACCCGGGCGGAGCTGGGCAAGCTCGAGGTGGGTGAGGTGCCGGCGCAGATCGTCGAGGAGACGAACGAGGACCTGGCCGTACTCTGCGACAGCCTGCGCGGGCTGGGCGTCACCGTGCACCGGCCCGCGGTCGTCGACCACAGCGTCGAGTTCGGTACGCCCCAGTGGCGCACCGCCGGATTCAAGTCGTACTGCCCGCGCGACCTCACCCTGGTGGTCGGCTCCGCCATCATCGAGACCCCCAGCCCGACCCGGTCCCGCTACTTCGAGCTGTTCGGGCTGCGCCCGCTCTTCCAGGACTACCTGCTGCGCGGCGCCACCTGGCTGGCCGCGCCCCGGCCGCAACTGCCCGACGAGCTGTACCTGATCGACCCGGACGGCCTGCCCGACCTGGGGGAGACCGAGCCGGTCTTCGACGCCGCCAACGTGCTCCGGCTCGGCCGCGACCTCTTCTACCAGGTGTCCCGCAGCGGCAACGAACTCGGCCTGCGCTGGCTGGAGTCGACCGTCCGGCTCCTCGGGGACATCCGGATCCACCCGCTGCGCGGCGTCTACGGTTACACGCACATCGACAGCACCATCACCTTTCTCCGCCCCGGACTGGTGCTGCTCAACCCGGGTCGGATCAGGCCGGACGCGGTACCGGAACCGCTGCGCGGCTGGGACGTGCTGTGGTGCCCGCCGCTGCGCCAGCCCGTGATCGGGCCGCCCACCCTGAGCGAACACTGGATCAGCATGAACCTGCTGATGGTCGACGAGGAGCACGCCATCGTCGACGCCGACCAGCCGGAGCTGATCGCCGCCCTGGAGGAGCGCGGCATCACCGTACTGCCGCACCGGTTGCGCCACGCCCAGGTGCTGGGCGGCGGCTTCCACTGCGTCACGTTGGACACCGTCCGCACCGGCGGACCGGAGAACTACCTGGACTGAGCAGCCCGCGTCCGGCGTCCCGACAAGGAGACTGATGACCACCTCCGTCGACATGGTGGTGGCCGGGTCGACCGTGCGGGTCCTGGTGGACCCGACACGCACCACGGCCCCCGGCGTCCCCACCCTCGGCCCCAGCATCGGCGAGTACCCGTGCTACGACACCGTGTCGTACGCGCGGATGACCGACGACGAGGAGCGCAACCGGCGGTTCCGCGCCGCGCTGGCCCGGTTGGCCGCCGGCCGGGTGGTGCTCGACATCGGCACCGGCGCGGACCTGCTCTGGGCCCGGGAGAGCGTGCGGTACGGCGCGCGCCGGGTCGTCGCGGTGGAGGCGATGGAGGAGTCGTTCCACCGGGCCGGGACATGGCTGGCGGAGCCGGGCGCCGGTGAGCGGATCACCCTCCTGCGGGGGGTCTCCACCGAACTCGACATCGCCCCGAGGGCGGAGGTCTGCGTCGCCGAGATCATCGGATCGCTGGCCGGGGCCGAGGGCGTCGCCGCGGTGCTCGCCGACGCCCGGCGCCGGCATCTCGCCCCGGACGCCGTGGTCGTGCCGCACCGGTGCGTCACCCTCGCCGCGCCGGTCGCCTTCCGGCGGCTGCTCGGCGGCGCTCCGGTGGCCTTCGCGGCGGACTCGCTCGGCTACCTGAGGACCATCTTCGAGTGGCACGGGTCGCCGTTCGACGTACGCCTACGCGTCAAGGATCCGGCCCGCGACGCGCTGCTCGGCGGCGGCCAGGTGGTGGAGGTCCTCGACCTCAACGGGCACCTGCCGCTGGAACAGCGGCGGTCGGTCCGCCTCACCATCGACCGTCCTGGCGTGGTGGACGGAGTGCTGACCTGGCTGCGGCTCTGGTGCCTGCCGGACGGGGAACCACTGGACGCGTTGCGGGTGGCGAGTAACTGGGCGTCCGTCTACTTTCCCCTGTTCGACTCGGAACATCCGGTCGAGGCGGGCGACACCCTCGATCTGACCGTCACCTCGACCCTGGGCGAGGACGGGACGCACCCGGACTACCACCTCGACGCGGTGCTGCGTACCTCGACCGGTACCCGTTCAGCCAGCCACAGCTCGCCGTACCGGGGCGGTGGATTCCGCCACCATCCCGTCCACCGGCACCTCTTCCCGTAGTACGGGCCCTCGCGGAGCGCCCCGTCGACGCCGTGCGCGGGGTCAGGTCGCGGTGCCGGTGTGCGCTCGACGGGCGAGAGCCCCTTCCCGGGTCGGGAAGGGGCTCTCGTGTGTGTTCTGCGGGTGTCACTTGGTCCAGAGTTCGGCGACCAGGTCGGCGGCCTGCTTCTCCCACTGGGCGTAGTGGTCCGGGTACGCCGACACCTGCACCGTCTGGGCG